>JAZDGX010000056.1:0-15590 GCA_043806645.1 Candidatus Eiseniibacteriota bacterium
CCGGGCAGCGGGTCGAGATCCTGCTCGCGATCGTGATGCTCGGGCTCTACTGCGCGCATCTGACGCGCCGGGGGCGTGCGCCGGAGGCGGGGCCGCACGCGCTGCGGGATGACGGGCGTTTTCCGAGTGCGCTGCGGGATGACGGGCGTTTCCCGCGCGCGCGAGTCTGGATCATCGCGGCCGTCGGGATGGGAGGCTCGTTCCTGCTGATGGCGGCGCTTGGCGCTTGGCCCGCACTCTTCGCCCGCCTGTGGCAGCCCGCGGTCCCGGGCGATCAAGCCTATGTCGCGCTCTACCGGCTGCGGGGCCTCGTGCCGAATGAGAGCGCACGGCATGCCCTCATGCTCGCCCTGCCTTTCCTCGCCGGCTTGCTGCTCTTCGCCCGCTCCTGCGACCCGCCCCGGTTCGGCTCGCTCGCCCGGCGCATCCTCGGCCTGCGTCTGGCGCACTACACGGGTCTCGTGCCGTTGGGTGCGTACGTCGGGTGGCTCGTCTATCGCGATTACTTGCCCGGGGCTTTCGCGAATCCGATCGACGCGGTCGCCGTGATCGTGCTCTGGGCGGGGATGGCGGCCGCCTTTACGGCGGCGGTGTGCTGGAACGACCTGGGCGATCGGCTGTCCGACGAGATCAATCGCAGGCCGCGGCCGATCGGGGGGGGGCACTGGACTCCCGGGCAGGTGGAGCAGCTGGGAGCCGCCGCGGCCTTGCTGGCGCTGCTGCTGGCCTTCGGTGCGGGGTACGCGCCGTTTCTGCTCGTGGCCGCCTGCCTCGTTCTCTCGTGGCTGTATTCGCGGCCCCCGGTGCGTCTGAAGCGTTGGCCGCTCGTCGCGACGTTTGTTCTCGGGCTGCTCTCCCTCGCCTCCATGGCGGCCGGGTTCGCGCTCTTCGGCCAGGAGTTGACGGCCTGGGCCTTCCCGCGGGGCCTCGCGGCGGCGCTGGTCATCGGCATCACGATCGGCTTTGTGGCCAAGGATCTGGGAGACGCCGATGGGGATCGCGCCGGCGGGGTCGCGACGATCGCCACGCTCTGCGGTGACAGGAAGGCCCGTCGGATCGCCGCGGGGCTGGTGGCCGCCGCCTTCCTGCAGGTCCCCCTGTGGTTGCCGCTCGGAATCGGCGGGTGGGTGGCCGCCCTGGCGTGTGCCGCGCTCGGCGCGCATTTCGCACTGCGCGCGACGCGCCCGGCAGAGCCGCTGCTCGCCGTCCAACTCGCGTTCGCCCTGGCGCTCGCCGGGCTGATCACGCACGACGCGCAGATCCTGCGCGGGCGCGGCCCGAGTTGGGTGGATCTTGCGCCGGGCGAGATCCGCGGCCTGGAAGAGGACATCCGTCTCACGCTCCTGGAACGGCAGGCGCAGGCGAACAGCGATTCGCAGGCCGAGATTGCGGCGGGGTTCGCGGGTGCCGCCGACCTGAATCTCGACGGGCGGTTCGCGCGCGTGCGATTCGCGTATGCCCACGAGCTTGCGGGGACCCCGGACGCCTGGGCGGAACGCGGGCGGGCGACGCTCGCGCAGATCGGCCCGGCCGCGCGGCGGGTGGAGGCGGCACAACGGCTGGCCGGGATGCGACCCCTGCATGCGCCGCACTATGACGCGTGGAAGGTCGCCGCCCAGGAGGCGGGGGATCTCGAGGAAGCGATGCGTGCGTGCGACCGTGCGCTCGCGCTCTTGATCCGCCCGGCCGACTATCTGCGCGAACGGGCCGCCCTCGGACTGGCGTCGGTTTCGTCACCGGAATCCTTGCGCGCGCGCACGCATGACCTGGCGGGGGCGTTTCTCTTCGGCCGTCTGGAAGAGCGCCTCTGGATCCTGGCCGGAGACACGGCCCTGCGGGGGCAAAGGGCGGATCAGGCGCGGCAGGCGTTCGAGCAGGCGATCCGCCTGAGTCCGGAAGAAGCCGATGCATGGAGCGGTCTCGCCCAGGCCCTTTTCCAGAGCCGCCTTCTGCCCGATGCCCTGGCGGCGATCCAACGTGCGCATCGGCTCGCTCCACGGGATCCCTGGGTGCTCAACAACTGGGGCGTCATCCTGCGAGAGGCGGGCAGTCCGGATGAGGCGGCGACCCGTTTCGAGCACGCCCATCGTCTGGCGCCCGGATTCTTCGAGCCGCTTTTCAATCTGGGCCTCACCTGCGAGATGACCGGACGCAGCGAGCGGGCCCTTCAGTGGTACGGCCGGGCTCAGGCGCTGCGGCCGGACTTTCCGCCGCTGATGGAAGCGTTGCGACGTCTGCGGGCTCGCCCCACCGCGGGATCGGATTGATCGGCGCAGGGTGACGCGCCGGTCGGGGACTTCAAGCAAGGGCTGCCGTGAATCGATCGGACGCACACGCCGAAAGCTCCGCCAAGCCGCGGGTCTTCTCGGGAATCCAGCCCACCGGCGGGATTCACCTGGGCAATTACCTGGGAGCGATCCGGCCCTGGGTCGCCGCACAGACGGATCACGACTGCATCTTCTGCGTGGTGGACCTTCATGCGATCACGGTGGCCCAGGAGCCCGCGCTCTTGCACGGCGCCACGCGCGATCTCGCCGCACTGCTCCTGGCGGCGGGGATCGATCCCCGCCGCGCGGCGCTCTTCGTCCAGTCGCGGATCCCGGCGCATGCGGAGCTGGCCTGGATCCTGAATTGCTTCATCCCGATGGGGACGATGGAGCGCATGACGCAGTTCAAGGAGAAGGCCGCGCGCCGCGAACAGGTCAGCGTCGGGCTCTTCGACTATCCGGCCCTGATGGCCGCCGACATCCTGCTCTACGAAACCGACATTGTTCCGGTGGGCGAGGACCAACGGCAACATCTGGAGCTGACGCGTGACGTGGCGCAGCGCTTCAACGCGCGCTTCGGCCCGCTGTTCAAAGTGCCCCGGCCCGCCGTCGTCCCCGTCGGCGCGCGAATCATGGCCCTCGACGATCCGCGGCAGAAGATGAGCAAGAGCGAGAGCCGCCCCGGTCAGGCGTTGTTCCTGCTCGACTCTCCCGATGAGATCGGCGCGAAGATCCTGCGTGCCACGACCGACTCGGGGCGCGAGATCCGCTTCGACGAGAACCGGCCGGGCGTGAACAACCTGCTCGTGATCTACGAATCGTTGACGGGAGAGCCGCGCGCGCGCATCGAGGAGCGCTTCGCGGGGAAGGGCTACGCCGATCTGAAACGGGACCTGGCCGAGCGCGTGGTCGAAACACTGAGGCCGATCCAGGAACGCTACCGGCAGTGGAGCGGCGACCCCGCCGGGCTCGAGCGGCTGCTCGGAGAGGGCGCCGCCCGCGTGCTGCCGATCGCCGAACGGACCCTGGCCCGCGTCAAGGAGCGCTTGGGACTGGGCTGATCCCCGCGTCCCCGCGACCGCCTGAGATCCGCCACCACTTCTGCCCGCATCGGTTGGACCTGGCTGCGGCGCGGTCCCGAGTCGGTCGCTTACACGCGGGCGACCATCACCAGGCGGCGGGCCTGATGGTCATAGGGGACCCCCGCCAGGCTCCCGCAGGCCCGCACCGCACCGAACCCGACATCGTGGATCAGGTCGCGCAACTCGGCGGCGGAGTAGAGCCGCAGGCGGAAGCCGTGCTCCCGGCGCGCGGCGCCGCGGATCAGGATCCAACGGGCTTCCAGCGCGCTCCAATCGGCGAGCAGCGTGCGTTCTTCAAGGAAGAGAGCGCCGTCGTCCTCGCGATGCCAGTCGCGCTCGCGGAAGGTGCGCGCCAACACTTCCTTGCCCATCGTCTCGATGACGAGCATGCCGCCCGGGTTCAGGGAAGCGCGGATGTTCTCGAGCACGCGGCGGTCGTCGGCAGGATCGCTGAAGAAGCCGAACGACGTGTAGAGATTCAGGGCCGCGTCGAAGCTTGCAGCGCGGCGGAAAGCGCGCATGTCGGCCTGCACGAATTCGATCTCCAGGTTCTCGGCCTGCCCCTGGCGGCGGGCGGATTCCAGATAGGCCGCCGTGCGGTCGACGCCGGTCACGCGATATCCCCGCCGGGCCAGTTCCAGACTGTGCCGTCCGGGACCGCAACAGAGGTCGAGGATGCCCGCTCCGGGAGGCAGCTCCAGCAAGGCGAGCAGTTGGTCCACCTCGATCGGCGTGGCCGCCATGCGCTGTTCGTGAAACATGTAGGGCGCCATCTCGCTCCAGAAGGCGTCGTCTTCGAACCAGTCTTGTCCCGCAGTCATGCCATATCTCCTTCCAGGCCTCGACGATTCTTCCTTCGCCACACCGATCGGTCGCTCTTGTCCTGGAGTTCGCGCGAAGCCGCTGCGGTTTGCACCCGACCTGCCGGGCCCGCGCCGCGCACTCCGCCGCCTCCGGCCGGCTCCACCGGCTGGACAAGCTCCCGGCGCCTCTGGTAATGTTCCCGCTTTCTCTTTCCGACCTATGAAGAGTCGCAGCAGCAGGCCGCAGAGCGACGGGATGCCGCGAAGGATACTAGGCGCCGGTCGCGCCGGCTTCAACGGAGGACGGCCTCAAGCAGGCCGGGGATGAGCATGTCGGCGCCGATCGTCGTTTCCCTCGGAGGCAACGCTCTCATCCCGGGCAACCGAGGCGGACGCATCGCCGAGCAGTTTCAGGTCACCGAGGCGACCATGCGGCACGTCGTGGACATGCTGCGCGATGGAGAGCAGGTCGTTCTGACGCACGGCAACGGGCCGATCGTCGGCAACATCGTCATCCGCAACGAGGCCGCCGCGCGGATCATCCCTCCCACGCCGCTCTACATCTGCGGCGCCGATTCCCAGGGGGGCATCGGCTACATGGCCCAGCAGGTGCTGCGCAATCTGCTGCGGCGCGCCGGCCTCCGGCGCGAGGTGGCGACCGTCATCACCCAAGTCGTCGTCGATCGCAACGACCCCGGCTTTTCCGCCCCCTCGAAGCCCATCGGGCCATTCTATACAGAAGAGGAAGCGCTGACGCTGGAGCGCGACCGCGGCTGGCGGATGGCCGAGGATGCCGGACGCGGGTGGCGCCACGTCGTCGCTTCGCCCGAGCCGCTCGAAATCGTGGAGATCGAGACGATCCGGACGCTGGTCGCGGCCGGCGTGGTCGTGATCGCCGTCGGCGGCGGCGGCGTTCCGGTGATCGAGGTCGAGCCGGGCATCTATGACGGCGTCGAAGCCGTGATCGACAAGGACTTGGCCTCGGTGGTGCTGGCGCGCGAAGTCGGGGCCCGGCGTCTGGTGATCGTCACCTCGGTCGACCAGGTCGCGATCCATTTCCGCAAACCCGCTCAGCAGTATCTCGGCCGCATCTCGCTCGAAGAGGCGCGCCGTTACCACGAAGAGGGCCATTTCCCGCCGGGAAACATGGGCCCGAAGATCCTGAGCGCCATTCGTTTCCTCGAGCAGGGCGGCGAGGAGGTGCTGATCACCTCGCCCGAGTGCCTCGGCGAGGCCATCCAAGGTCGCGCCGGCACGCGCATCGTTCCCTGAGCCGGCCGCCCTCCGCTGGGCCTGCCGTCCTCTGCTGGGCCTGCCGCCCTCCGCAGGCCTGCCCCCTCTTCTGGGCCGGCCGCCCTCCGCCACACCTGCCGCGTTCCCTGCAACCATCCCGCGCCCGCCGTTTACGCCGGTCCCGGACGGGTTTCTGGCCCCTCCCTTGCTTGGCGCCCGTCGTGGGCGGCCGGGACGTCGCGATCTTGTCGGCGTCGCGGCCAGGACAATCGGCATTCGGCAAGAGGAGGCAATGATGCGGGAACGGGCATGGATGGGGTCAGGGGTATGGCTGAGCCTGCTGCTCGCGGTCGCGGTGATGACGCCGGCGTTCGTTCGGGTGGAAGCGGCACCCTGCCTGAACGAGATCGTGGCGGATCCGAACCGAGACTGGAACGGCAACGGAGAATACAACTACCGCGATGACGAGTGGGTCGAGCTGTTCAATCCCGGACCGGGTCATGTGAACCTCGAGGAGTACGCCCTGTCAGATGATGCGGGCCTGTGGACCTACGGCTTCGAGGTGGGAAGCGTGCTGGGCGTGGGCGAGGCGATCGCGATCTACGGCCATCAGTCGGTTCTGTGGCAACAAACCCATGGCGAGTCGCAGTACGGGTTCAAGTTGAACAATGACGGTGGAACGGTCCTGCTCTGGCAGGTAGCGGGGGGCGATACGATCCTGGTCGACATGCACACCTTCAATACGCATGAGGCCGAGGACGACCGTGCGGCGGGACGCCATCCGGACGGCATCGGCGAATGGGAGATCTTCGACGGACTCAATCCGTACGGCGGGACCGTGCCACCCCTGGGTAACGGCCTCGATCCGACGCCGGGCCTGCCGAACTCGGGAACTCCGCCGCCGGTCGCCCTGGAAGATCCTTCCTGGGGCATGGTGAAACAGCTTTTCCATTGATGAGCAGGGGCGGGATGAGCCCGTCGCTCCTTGGCATCCGCCATGTAGGATGTTCTGCACGTCCGGGAGCGCGGAGCGCGGAGAGGGAATGCGAACGGCCCGGAGCGATCCGGGCCGTTCGTTGTCTTGCGGAAGGGGGGACTCGAACCCCCACGAGCTTGCGCCCACTAGACCCTGAACCTAGCGCGTCTACCAGTTCCGCCACTTCCGCTATGGACGCCTCGGATACTGCCACCCAGGGCGATGGCTTGTCAATGGTGCCTTGAAGGCCGCCTCTTCATCTGGTACCCCTTTACATTCTGCAGGGCGGCGACCGAGAGCAGCCCGCGCTCGAGAATGGAGTGATACCGGCGTGCCACGTCCGAAGGAGCAAAAGGAGCAAGAGGGGATCCAGGTCGTCGTGCGCAACCGGCGGGCGACCTATCTCTATGAAATCCTCGAACGGATCGAGGCGGGTATCGCCCTGGTCGGTTCGGAGGTCAAGAGCATCCGCGCCGGTAAGGTCAGCCTCTCGGATGCCTATGCGGCGCCCAAGGACGGCGAGATCGTTCTGATCAATCTCAATATCGCGGCCTACGAGAAGGCCACCGTCGACAGGCACGAACCGCTGCGGCCGCGAACGCTGCTGCTGCATCGCCGCCAGATCCAACGATTGATGGGCAAGATCAAGGAGCGCGGGCTCACGCTGATCCCGTTGCAGATCTACTTCAAGGACGGCCGCGCCAAGGTGGAATTGGGCCTGGCAAAGGGCAAGCACAAGTACGACAAGCGCGAGTCGATCGCGAAGAAGGATCTGCGGCGCGACATGGAGCGGATTGCCGCCAGGATGGAACGCCGGTGAATTCGATGCTTCGGGCAAGCTGCCGTCCGGCCCGCGTGCTGGCGGTGGGCTTGTGGCTCGGGTCCTCTCTCATCCCGGGCGCTTCCGCCCTCGCCCCGGCGCAGTCGCACCCGCCCGCTCCGCTGCCCGACTCCGCAGACGGGTCGAATGCCTGGGAATCGGACGAGCAGATCGAATGGTTCGATCGCCTCGGCGATCCGTTGTCGCTGTCGGGCTCCGGCGAGGATTGTTCGGCCGCCATGCCCTGCGAACTTCCGCCCCGGCCCGCGCAGCCCGCCCTCGGCGTCCTCCTGGCCGACGGCCGGCCGGCACGCTGGGATGCGCTCGTCCCGCTGGGGTCCGAGCAGTACTGGGGGATGGAGCAGTGCTGCGCGACGCTCGGGCTGACGCTGCTCTGGGATCCCGCGCTTTTCCGCGGAGAACTCCGGATCGACACGCTCGCCTTTCGTTTCGTTCTGGGTGGGGAAGTCATCCACTGCGGCGAGCAGGCGCTGCAGATGCGGGGTCCGATCGAGTACGCGGGCAATCGTCTGCTTCTACCCTTGAGCGGGCTGGCTCGGATGATCGAGTCGCACCTCGGTGCCCGGTTCACCTTCGACGCCGATCCTCCATTGCTGGCGCAGAAGCCCTTGGGGCCATTGATCGGGGATGTGCGCATCCAGGACGTGAGCGGACGGACCTATTTGCGCTGGTCTCTGCCACGGTCGCCGGATGCGGATTTGCTCACCGACGGCGGCCGCGGGCTCGTGGTCGATCTGCCCGGCCTGTTCATTGATCCCGCGGCCCCGCCGCGAGTGGCGGGCCGCGGCGGCACGTGTCTCAACGCGCTCCTGCCCGGCAGCCAAGGCACGCGCTTCACGTTTCTTGTCGATCCTGCGGTGATCGCCTGGCGATCGCAGTGGCTCGCCGACCGCAAGGAATTCCAGGTGATCCTCTCGAGCCGGCCCGATGATCTCGTTACGCGCTCCGGCTATCAGGCGTGGCCCGGTACAAGCACAGTGTCCGTTTCGCGGGGCACGGGTCGAGTCGTCCTGGTCTTGCCTCACGAACGAGCGTGGGCCGGGCGGATCAGGGACGAGGGCATGCTTTCCGACACGCAGGCCCTGATCGCGGATCTGGGGCGGCGGGTGCGGGAAGCCTTGAGCCAGCGCGGATACGAGGTCGAGACTCTCGAAGATTCCTTCGACGCGCAGCGTCTGGACTGGGTGGCCGCCGCCAATCAAGGCGGGGGACTCGTCTGCGTGAATCTGCGTCCCGCCTTCTGCGGCGATTCGCTTGCCCCCGGCGTGCGCATCATGACGGCCGCGGCCGATCCCCTGCGCAGGCAGCTCGTCTCGCTCGAGGCGGCGGCGCCCCAAGTCATGAACCCGGCCCCGACCATGTTCAGAGGTGAGGCCAAGACTAACGACCCGGTGCTCCTGCCGCGCTGGGACTGGCTGGCCCTGCGGCATGGACCTGGTAGCGAGGAGTTGGGCTGGCTGCTGGCGCTTCATCTGGAGGCCGCCCTGGCGGCCCAGGGGGTCTCCGAGTCCTCCGTGATCCGGCAACGCTGGCCCGCGTCGGCACACCAAGGGCTCGAGATGCCTGCCGTGGTCCTCTATCTCGGCCGTCTGGGAACGGGGCGGATCTTCCCCGCCGACGCAGACTGGGCCGCGATCGGGCGCGTGGCCGAGGCGGTCGCTCTCTCCATCGAGGCCTACGCCATCCGGCATGGGGAGGCCCCATGATCGGGCACGAGAGCGGCACGGTGGGATCGCAGGCGGCGGGGTCGGAACGCGGGGCGGACGTGTCCCGCAGACTGAGACAGACCCGCCTCATCCGTGGGCGGCCGTCGCGCAGGCCGCCTTGGGCCGCGGTCCTGATCGTGCTCTCCGCCATGGCCCTGCTGGCCGTCATCTGGGTGCTCCGCACGCAGGTCCCGAAGGACTTTCCGTCCGCTCCCTCCGGCATGCAGGGCCACACGCTGCCCCCCCAGCGCGCCTGCGAACTCTATTTCGGCGATGCGGGGCTGACCGGTCTCGAGCACGAGGTGCGGTTTTTTCCGATCACCGGCGTTGTCGAGACCGAAGCCCGCGCCGTCATCGCCGCCTTGATCGGCGGTTCCCTGCAGGGCCATTTATCCCCCTGGCCTCCGGAGACGATCATCCGGGATGTCTTCTTGACGAGCGCAGGTGTGCTGTACGTCAACTTCGATGCGTCGCTGCGCTGGCTGAGTCCGGCGGGGGACGGCATCGAGTGGCTGCTCGTCGCATCGCTGACGCGCACGCTCTGCGCCAACTTCCCCGCGCTGCGCGCCGTGCGCATCCAGATCGACGGCGAGTCGGCGGGTGTGCTGATCAGGCAGATCCCGCTCGAATGGACCTTCACGCCCGAGATGTTCGAGGAGCTGCGATGAGCGAGGAGCAAGGCGGCGCGCATGCCGGCAGGCCGACGGATGCCAACCTTCCCATCGGCGTGTTCGACTCGGGGATCGGCGGACTGACCGTCGTGCGGGCGCTGCAGGAGTGTCTGCCCGGAGAGGACATCCTTTACTTCGGAGATGCAGCCCGCGTGCCCTACGGCACGAAGTCTCCCGCCACGGTGGTGCGCTTCACGCGCGAGTGCGTCAGCTTCCTCTCAAGGCGCGGCATCAAGCTGCTCGTGGTCGCCTGCAACACGGCCAGCGCCGTGGCCCTGCCCACGCTCGCCCGCAGTCTGTCGGTGCCGATCGTCGGAGTGATCGCGCCCGGCGTGGCGGCCGCGCTGCGCAAGAGCCGCCGGCAGCGGATCGGGGTCATCGGCACGGAGGCGACGATCGCCAGCGGCGCGTACCGGCTGAGCCTGGAGCAGGCGGGCGAGGGCGCCGTGTACGAGGCGTCCTGTCCCCTGTTCGTGCCGCTGGCCGAGGAAGGCTGGGTCACGGGAGAATTGCCGAAGCTGGCGGCGCGCCGCTACCTGGCTCCGCTGCTCGAACAGGGGATCGACACCCTCATCCTGGGATGCACGCACTATCCGCTGCTGCGCGGGGTCATCGTGGAGACGGTGGGAAACGATGTGACGCTGATCGACTCGGGCGAGGAGGCGGCGCGCGAAACAGCGGCGAGATTGACCGAGTTGCACGCGGCGCATCCGCGGCGCGCAGGGGGGCGCTGCACGGTCTTCGTGAGCGACCATCCCCGCCGCTTCCAGGAGATCGGGACCGCATTCCTGGGCAAGCCGCTCGAGTCCGTCGTGCTGGTGGATCAAAGCGATCTTCCCTGGTATGACCGATAGGACGACCGGCGGATCGGGATCGCCGCTGCGTGCGCGAACCGTGTCGGACCAGGACCGGGGCATGCGTGCGCGAACCGTGCCGGATGAGGACCGGGGCGCATGACCGAAGAAGAGATGGAGGACTCATGCCGGAACCATCCGCGTTGCGCAAGGACGGTCGTCTGCCGGAGGATCCGCGGCCCATCGAGATCCGCCCCGGATTCCTGCGGCACGCGGAAGGATCGGCCTCGATCCGCGCGGGACATACGTGGGTGATCTGTGCGGCGACCGTGGAAGACCGCACGCCGCCTTTCCTGAAGGGCACCTCCCGCGGCTGGGTGACCGCGGAGTACGGGATGCTCCCGCGTTCGGTGGGCACGCGCATGGCGCGGGGCAAGCCGAGCGGCAGGAGCATGGAGATTCAAAGGCTGATCGGGCGCTGCCTGCGTTCGGTCGTCGATCTCGATCGGCTGCCCCAGCATACGATCACGATCGACTGCGACGTGATCGAGGCCGACGGCAGCACGCGCGCGGCCGCGATCACCGGGGCTTTCGTCGCCCTGTGCGAGGCATGCCGCTGGATGATCGCCGACGGACGCATCCTCAAGGTGCCGGTGCGCAATGACCTGGCGGCGGTGAGCGTCGGATTGGTGCGCGGGCAGAGCTACTGCGACCTGACCTATGAAGAGGATTCCGCCGCCACGATCGACATGAATGTCGTCATGACCTCCGCCGGCGAGATGGTGGGTCTCCACGCCGGGGTGGAGGGAGCGCCGATCGGGCCCGAGGTAGTCCAAGGCCTGCTCGGACTGGCGAAGGGGGCGCTGCCGGCGTTGTTCAGCGCCCAGCGCAAGGCGCTCGGCATGCCGCTTCACGGTCCGTTCGATTCGGCTTTTCTCAAGCCGCGGATGTCGTGAGCGCCGCCATGCTGCTTGTGGTTGCCACCCGCAATCCCGACAAGCTGGTCGAATTGCGCCATGCCCTCACCGGTCTCGACCTGGAGATCCGCAGCGCAGCGGATTTTCCGTCAATCCCCGAGGTCGAGGAGACGGGCGCCACACTGGAAGAGAACGCGCGGCTGAAGGCGCACGCCATCCACCGGGCGGCCGGGGCCCTCGCCCTGGCCGACGACACGGGGCTCGAGGTGGATGCGCTCGATGGCGCGCCGGGCATCCACAGCGCCCGCTTCGCGGGGCCGGGGCGCGACTACGACGACAACGTGGAAAAACTCCTCACACTCATGCGCGATGTCCCGGACGGCCGGCGCGGGGCCCGTTTCCGCACGGTGATCGTGCTCGTCTTGCCCCGCGGGGAAGAGCGCACGATCGAGGGACGTTGCGAGGGGCACATCCTGCGAGAGCGGAGAGGTGGGGGGGGATTCGGCTACGACCCGGTCTTTCTGGTTTCCGAGGCCGGCCGCACCTTCGCCGAGATGACCCTGGCGGAGAAGGACGGTCTCAGCCACCGCGGGCGGGCAATGAGAGAAGCCCGGCGGCTGCTCGAAGACTTTCTGCACGGCGCCGGCCCGCAGCCCGCGCCGTGACTTCTCTCAGCGTCTTGGCGACATCTCGTCTACTCCCTGTCCTTCTCCTCCTGCATCCTCCGGCCCGCGGCCGCGGCGCGCCCCGCCGCCACTTTTGTGCTGCCTCCCCAGAGGGAATATCCAGCGATCCCCATCGATCAAATCGATGCCTTCCCGATGGAACCTGGAGTTGTCGAAGTGAGTATTGACCGATGACAGCTGAGACGCCAATCACCACCTCGGCACACGGGTGAAAGGCAGCAGATTCCGGCCAGGCACGGGCCAGAGCACTCTCGAGTTTCGAGCCTCCAAGACGCAGACCCGCCAACTTGCGGGGTGGGTAGCCCCGCGAGAGGGCCCGGTGGGAAAACCACCGGGCCCTGTGCGTTGATGGGCCCGCCAGCCGGAATGGGGGAGGGGAAATGTCGGAAGCTTCCGTTCTCATCAGCCCGCAGCTGCGGGACTACCTTCGCGAGCGAGGCAACCTGATTTCCGTCGGCTATTTCGATGTCGTCGTCGGCTGATGAAATGTCACCAGGATGCTGTCCGGTCGGATGGCGATGCCGGAACGGGTCGAGGATTTCGCGAGCTTCGCGTCGGGTGACGCGCGCATCTTCATCGAGCGCACAGTCCTCGATGAAGGGCCAGTGATCGAGTTTGTGATCCCCCACGTGGGGAGCTTCACGATCACGCTGCCGGGGTAGATGGAATTGCGCCGCGGGTGCCTACTCGGACGGAAACCGCTCCTCCATCATCTGCACCTGCTCGTTGTCCCAGACCCATGCGCTGTCGGCGGCCGGGGCGAAGCGGTAGAGCCACGACAGCCCGATCGGCCCGGCGTAGTCGTCGGGTCTTTGATAGACCGGGTCGGCCAAGGCCTGCGCAAGGGGGACGAAGCGTCCTCCGTCTTCCTCGATGGCGGCCAACAGGGTGTCGAGATGGTCGGCGGCCAAGGCGTTGGCGTGCAGCAGCAGCACATGGTCGATGTCGTGTCCCACGCGTTGAGCAGCGACATCCCGGTAGTGACGGATCGCGGCCCTGAGATGCTCCACATAGGCCCGGCCGATCGCGGCGGCGCGCGCGCGATCCCCGTCCTCGAGCGCGGCGACGTAGGGTTTGACGAGCGCCCACTCCCCGGTGTCGACCGAGACGTGGGCGATCTCATGCCCGCATGAGTGAACGATGGCCCGGGCCGAATCGCGCTTGCCGGCCGTGCGGGCCATTTGCAGGAAGGGATAGCGGAACCATCGTGTCGCGGATCCCGTGAACACGGCCAGGGAATCCCGGCAGTCGCACACTTCTCGCTCCCAGGCCTCGAGGGTGAGGGCGTCGAGGTGCGGATGCGTGACCGAGTGGTTTCCGAGCTCGTGTCCGGCGGCGAGCCATTTGCGCAGCAGAGCCCGCCCATCCGAGGCCCGGCCGCAGACGACGAACCCGGTCGCAGGGACATGATGCCGTTCGAGCGCGGCGAGAACGCGCGCCATGGCGGCAGGCCGGGAATCCTCCGGGCCGAGGGCGCCCACCCAGGGCAGATCGTCCAGCGTGATGGCGATGTCGAACGCGTGGACTCGGTCTCGAGCCGGGGGAGCCGTTGTCCGGCCTGCAGCCGCCAGCAGGCAGAGCAGGGCGAGGGGTGGGATTGAGAGGGAGAGCCGTCGCTTCATTGCAGGTCTCTCCTTTGTCGCGTGCGAAGAGACGCCGCGCCGGCCGAGGCCCCGTGGCACCGAGGAAAGCGGCGCGCCTGGCAGGACTCGAACCTGCGGCCAGCGGATTAGAAATCCGCTGCTCTATCCACTGAGCTACAGGCGCATCCAGGTGCCGGGAGTCACGGCTTCCCTGGGTGGGCTGATCGCCGCGACGCCCCCCAGTCTAGCCCCCCCGAGAGAGAGCGGCAACCGCGCAGGACGGGCCTGTGCAGGACGGGCCTGTGCAGGGGCGGGCCTGTGCAGGGCAGGACCCGCAGCACACCGCGGGAAGAAGGAGAGCGTCCAAGGAAGAAAAGATGCTAGAATCCGCCCACCGAATTGGCCACGATCCTGCTACCGAATGGACGGGCCGAACTTACTGTCGGGGTGAGAGGATTTGAACCTCCGACTCCCTGCTCCCAAAGCAGGTGCGCTACCGGACTGCGCCACACCCCGAGGACGGTCACATGCAGGGTAGCGGGGGGCAGCGAGGCGGGTCAAGGCGAGATCGGACAAGGAGGAAGGATGAGATCGCTCAACAAGGTCCTGTTGATCGGCAACCTGGGCAGCGACCCGGAAGTCCGCCACACCCCCTCGGGGTCCGCGGTGGCGAATTTCCGTCTGGCCACCAACGAGGTCTTCACCGACCGCAGCAACAACCGCCAGACGCGCACCGAATGGCATCGCGTCGTCGCGTGGAACAAGCTGGCGGAGATCTGCGGCCAGTACCTGCGCAAGGGCAAGCAGGTCTACATCGAGGGCCGGATCCAGACCCGCCAGTGGGACGATCCGCAGGGGCAGCGCCGCTACATGACCGAGGTCGTGGCGACGAACATGATCATGCTCGGCGGACGGGGCGAGGGCGAGCCGACCTACGAGGCTGAAGGAGCCGAGGTCGCCACGGCCCAGGCTGCCTCCGACGTCGACAGCGGGTACACCCCGGACAGCTCGCTCGATCCGGTCGGCGAGGATGACGATCTGCCGTTCTGAAACGGGCCGGCGCCTCCTGCGGATTGCGGCCCACCCGCGGCAGGCTCGGGGTCGTCCAGAGCATGCTTGACCGGAAGGCCGGTCGAAGGGTAGTCTTGCCGCTGCTTCCGACGGGAGGCGGTCGTGCATCGCGCCAGTAGCTCAATTGGCAGAGCAACTGACTCTTAATCAGTAGGTTCGGGGTTCGATTCCCTGCTGGCGCACGGAGATGGGATCTGGGGCAGGGTGGGGGCCTCCGGCGGGAGGCGCGGAGCCCTGCCCTTTGCGTCTCCACCCGGGATCCGGAACCGCCGATGATTCCGGTGGTGGGATGGTTTGAGTTCGAGGGGGCGAACTGGGTTCGACGGGGAGAATGATTCCTGCGTTGCGTGCCGAGGTCCCTACTGGCTCGTAAAACAAGTAGGGGAAACACAACTGCCGACTATCAGCCGGCACTCGCTGCAGCCTAATGCAGCGCGCCACCAGTCACCTGCGCCTGCCGGGGTACTGATTGGCGCAATCACGGTGGGCTAGCGGTTCTCTCGCCCGCAGGGATCCGCGAAACTCAAAGGGCTGGCCGGACGGGGATCCTGCTCATCGGAGCCCCGGACGGCGAGATCAAATGGTGAGATACGCACGTAGACGCGCTTGATGAATCTCTTCCGGACGCGGGTTCGATTCCCGCCGCCTCCAAAGGCTTAGTTCTTGATTCCCTTGGAGTTACCATTCGAGGTGCCCTTCCTGGGCCTGCTCAGGAACCGGTGGCCGGGACGGAGGATTGTGACCGGATCCCGGGGCCGAGCCGGGGGCCTCGGTTGGGTAGGGACCGCCGAGCCTTCTCTATGGATCTTCCCACATTGTATGCAAAATCAGTTGTATTGCTTCGGTTTTTGCATATGACCCCGGCATGGCTCTCCTCGAGCAATTCATCGACGGTCGGCGTGTTCATGGACGTGCCTACTTCTCCCGGGAAGAGGCACTGGCTGTGCTCGACATGAAGCC
>JAZDGX010000057.1:0-11984 GCA_043806645.1 Candidatus Eiseniibacteriota bacterium
TCGATCGGCCGGGCGCACGGCCCCCGCCTCCATGAAGGCGCTCACGACGCGGTTGATCGTGCCGTCTCCGCCCACCGCCACGACCGTGTCAAAACCCTCATCCAGCGCGCGGCGCGCCAATACGCGCGCATCGTCAAGCTCACGTGTGTATCCGCAGGCGAGTTCGGCCAGTCCGGCCGGCCCGGCCGCCTTGGTCGGCTCGTCTCGCCCCGTAGCGTTCCGCTGTCCCCGCTCCCATTCCTCCAGCAATCCCCGATAGCGCTCGGCCGCCTCCGCGCCCTTTCCTCCGCGCGATCCGGGATTGATGATGAGAAAGCAGCGCCCGAGCGGATCCCGCCGGCACTCCACGGCCGGCGGTGCAGGACAGGCCTCGGCCGCCGGTGCAGGACAGGTTTCGGCGGCCGTCTTCATCGGTAGATCCCCAGCTTCTTGTAGAGCGGCGTCTCGCCGCCCTTGCCCCAGAGGCCGATCAGCTCGCGCGTCACCTCCCACGGCACCGGTGTGCGCTCGAGCCCGCGCGCCCGGATCGCCGCCGCGATCGATTCGGCCTGCGTGCAGCAAAGCCAGTCGGTCCCCGGCTGCTTGAAGTACGATCTCATCCGCGCGAATATCGTCGCGAACGATTCCTGCCCCACATTGCCGAAGGAGACATTGAGGAACTCGCACGGCTGCACCTCGCCGTCGGCGCCCACGTAGAAGCGCTCGACACCCCCCGCCGTGCAGCCGAAGAGATCCTCGCTCTCGTCGAACACCTGGGCGGCGATGCTGGGATGGGCGCGCAAGGCCGCACGCGTGTTGTACGCCAGGTGCAGCTCACGCAGCCGCGCGAGCGTCGCCGCAGGGTCTCCACCCTCGGTCGACTGCCCCAACCAACCCCCCGCCGCCTTGCCGTGGATCACCTGCACGAAGTCGCATGCGAGATCGCGCGCGAGATCGAATAGGCGCGTGAGGCCGTGGCCCTCGCCCAGCACGAGTTCCGGGCTCGCGCAGCAGTTGATCGCGGTAAAAATGCCCCGCTCCCCGAAGGTCCGCAACGCGCGGCAAGCCGTCTCGAATGACCCGGGGACTCCGGTGAACGCATCGTGCTCCGCCGCATCCGGCGAGTGGATGGAGACCATCACCCCCGCCAGCCCCGCCCGGCACACCCGGTCGGCCAGAGCGGGCGACAGCCCGGCCCCCGTGGTGTTGATCCAGATCTCCCCGCGCTCGTCGATCGCGCCCATGAGTTCCATCAGCCGGTCGGGCCGCAGCAGGGGCTCGCCCCCTTCGATGTTGAAGAAGCTGACGCCCAGCTCCTGCATCTCGCGGGCGGTCCGGATGAGGAGCGGCAGCTCGAGGTCCGCGCCGCGGTCGCGCTTCTGATAGCAGTGCGGGCAACGGTAGGTGCAGGCCCGCGTCATCGAAAGCACGACCGAGACCGGTCCCGGCTGGGGGCGGTGGAGCTTGCCCAGCGCGTGGAAGAAGGCCCGCGACGGATAGGCGGGCATGTAGAGCTGGAGCTTGAAGAGTCCCCCGCGGCGGACGACCTTGTTGTGCCGCACGGCGTTCAGAAAGAGCAGCGCCCGGCGCAGGAAGCGCGGGTAGATGGCGAGGGACATCTCCCCGCGCAGCACCTGCCCCGCGAAGTGGAGCGCCACGTGCAGCGCCACTCGCGCGTGCAGCAGCCGTTTGGGCCACCCGATCAGGAAGGCCCGCCCGTCCGCACTTGTCGTCCCGCGTTCTTCGCGCATGCCCCACCCCCTAGGCCTGATGGTCGCCGTGCAGGCCGAAGAGGAAGCCGATGAACACATAGGCCGCGACGTAGAGATAGAGCGCCAGCTCGGGATTGAAGAAAGCGATCAAGAGCACCTGCCCGCCGGTACAGGCGCGAAAGTTCGTCACGAGGGAGAGGTAGGCGCGCGGACCGCTGGGGTATTTGTAGTAGAGCACGCCCGTCCAGATCTGCAGGAACAGCGTGATCGCAAAGAGGAAGACGAAGGTGGGCGTGATCGTCGACTCGAAGGCCCCCAGGAAGATCAACGCCCACAGCACGACCGAAGGCAGGAAGCTGCCCGCGATCGCCGTCGTGCGCGCGCGCTGAATGCCCTGCATGACGACCGCCGTGATCTTGCCCGCGGCGCGATCGCCCGCGTAGTCCTTGAAGTAGGTGTAGTAGGTCATCAAGCCGTTCATGATCGCGACCAGCAGGAGCACGCTCAGCCGGCCGGTGGTGAAGACGATCGGGTAGCCGTTGTTGGTGGCGAGAAACCCGTAGGTCGTGCACATCGAGATCATGAGGCCGAAGACGACATTGCCCAGCACCGGCACGCCCTTGGCATACTCGTAGATCACATTCAACCCGATGCCGGCCAGCAGCGGAATCAGCGCCCACGGCGAGACCCGCCAGGTGACGAGGACCGCCAGGGCGAGCAGGCTGAAGGAGAGCGTCAGCGCCGCGCGCGGATTCAACTCGCCCGTCACCATCGGACGATGGGGCGCGTTCACGCGATCCTCGGCCAGCCCGAGGTAGTCGTTGACGATCTGGTTGATGCCCCAGCTCAGGAACAGGATCCCCAGCGTCAGAGCCGCCATGGGCAGGGAGGCCGTGTCGGGATGAAGGAAGCGCGCGTAGGCAACGCCGATCCATCCGGCGATGCCGGTGACGAAGGCGTAGTAGAGTCGCATCGACCGGACGTAGGCACGCAGGAATGCGCCGATCGAATGCCGCGAGGTACCCAGGACCATCGTCTGATCCGTCATCCCCTGCCTCCTCTGGTGTGCCGGGCTTGCCGGCTGCGGAATGACGGATCAACCCCCATGCCAATCCGCCCCCGGCGACCGTGCAATTTCAATTCGTTGTCTCCCTTGACGTTGAAGAGAAACTCTCGATTCTACCTGAAGGGGAGCACGCGCCCGGGGTCCCCGGGCAGTCTACGGTCAGATGCCGCCGTGTATGGATCCGGATACGCCCGGGACGGCCGTTCGCCCGCTACTGGCGCTTGCCCACGGGAGCCAGGTAGATCGTGAACTCGTCCACCCCATCCACGCCCAGGAGCGCGTCCATGGCTTGCTGGTCGTAGGCCGCGATCGCGCAGGTCCCCGCACCGATCGCCTGGCAGGCCAGATAGAGATTCTGGCAGACGTGCCCCGCATCCAGCGCGATGACCTTATAGGCCGCGGCCGCGTAGCGCCATTCCATGCGATAGGGAATCGTCGTCCAGATGAAGGTCGCCGCGCACTCGCCCGCGAAACTCTGACCCCGGCAGGCATGCGTGATCCGATCCGCAAGCGGCCCGTGCGCGACTGCCGGGTCCGGCAGCGGTCCGCGCACGAGTTCGTGATCGAGCGGCAAGTAGCGGTAGATCCCCTCTTCGATCGACTCGACGCGGCGACAGTAGAGGTAGGTCTCGAGCGCGTGGCGGTTGCCCGCGCTGGGAACCGTTCTCCAGACTACCCCCGGCGTCGCGCGCCGCACGCCCTGCGTCGCATAGAGGAGAAAGGAAAGCTCGTGCAGTGTCAGCGGGGAATCGGAGAAGCTCCGCACGCTCCTGCGGCGAACGATCGCATCGATCAGCGGTAGCTGCCCGATGCCCGCGGCGCGCAGCTCCGCCCACGGCACGAGCGCGACGCGCGGCGCCCCGGCGGCGGCCGGCTTCTGCACCGGCGGCACGGCGATACCCCGGCTTTGATCGGTCTGCGAGAATTCGACCTGGTCGCGAATGGAGTCCTTGAGCCACGCGCGCAGGCGCGCGAGCTCAGCGTCGGGTACTTGCGGCCCGGCCGTCATGGCAGCTCCTCAAGGCGCCCGTCACTCGGCCGGCGCGCAGCCGCGCCCCCTCGCGCAGCGGACCAACTCGCGCCCGGGCCTGCCGCACCTCAGATCGGCCGCGTCTCCGCTTCCAGCCACGCCCGGACATCCGCCGCCAGCCGCGGCCCAAGCTCTGCAAAGACGCGCGCGTGGTAGTCGTTAAGCCAGGCCCGCTCCTCGGCCGTCATCAACCCCGGCTCGATCAGCTCGCGGTCGATCGGACAGAGGGTGACCGCATCGAGCGCGCACCACTCGAGTTCCTTCGTGGAGCGCTTCGCATCGGACACGAGGACGACCAGGTTCTCGGTGCGGAATCCGTACTGGCCCTTCTCGTAGCAGCCCGGTTCGAGCGAAATCAGGTTCCCCGGTTCGAGCGGCGCCGTCGCCCGCGCGGAGAAGCCGACCGGCCCTTCATGGACGCTCAGGTAATGCCCCACCCCATGCCCGGTCCCATGGCCGTACTCGATGCCCGCTTCCCACAGCGCCTGGCGCGCGAGGATCTCGACGCGGATCCCGGCCATCCCCTTGGGGAACGCGGCCCGCGCGAGATTGATGTGGCCCTTTAGCACGCGCGTGAAAAGCTCCTTCTCCCGCGGCGTGGGCGCGCCGATCGTGATCGTGCGCGTGATATCGGTCGTCCCGTCGAGGTATTGCGCGCCCGAGTCGACGAGCAGGATCCCGCGCCTCCCCACGACCGCATTCTCCCCGGTGCGCGGGCTGTAGTGGACGACCGCCGCATTGGCGTTGAAACCGACGATCGTATCGAACGAGGCTCCACAGTAGTGGGCCTCTTGCTCGCGAAAGGCCATGCACTTCTCGGCCACTTCGAGCTCGGTATAGCTGCGTTCCTTGAGCGCCCCCTCCAGCCAGTGCAGGAAGCGCACCATCGCGACCCCATCGCGCCGGTGGGCATCGCGGATGCCGCGGATCTGCGCCGCGTTCTTGACCGCCTTGGCGTGCACGATGGGGCTGGGCGCGAAGCGGATCACCGCCCCCTTCAGGCGTTCGACCACCCAGTGGTTCGTGCTCGCCGGATCGACCAGCACCCGCGCCTTCTTCTTGCCGAGCGCCTTCAGCGTCTCCCCCAGCGCTTCGTAGGGGCGCAGGCGCGCGAAGCCCTTCAGCCACTCGCGCAGCTCCGGGCTCACCTTGGCCGAGTCGATGAAGAGCTCGGCCGTCTTCTTCCCCAGGATTGCATGGGCGATCACGAGGGGATTGAACTCGACGTCGCGCCCGCGAATATTGAAGAGCCAGGCGATCGAATCGAGCGCGGTCAGGACGTGGAAATCGACCTCGAGCCGCGCCAGCTCCGCGCGCATCCGTGCGAGCTTCTCCAAGGCCGTCTCGCCGGCGAAGGCATCCGCATGGCGCGTGATCGGCTCCTGCGGGACGGCCGGCCGGTCTTCCCAGAGCCGGTCGATCAGGTTCGCGGTGTAGCGCAGGCGAATACCCTTCTCGCCAAGCGCCTTGGCGATCGCGCCCGCGCGCTCTTCCGAAAGCACCTGTGGATCGACCCCCACGATCTGTCCGGGCTTGAGGCGTTTCGCCAGATGCTCCTCGATGCTGGGCGTCCCCGCGACGCCGAGTTTGAAGAGGCTGACCACGCCCGCTTCCAGCTCCCGCTCGGATTGCAGGAAGTAGCGCGAGTCGGTCCACAGCCCGGCCTCTTTCAGCATGACGACCACATCGCCCGCGCTGCCCGTGAAGCCGCTCACCCATTCGCGGCGCTTCCAGCACTCGGGCACGTATTCGCTCAGATGCGGATCGGTGGAGGGGACGAGGTAGGCGTGAAGGCCTTCCTTCCGCATGAGTCGGCGCAGGGCTTGGATCTTCTCGCGGCTGGTCATCGAAACGGCCTCCCTTGGCTCGGGGTCCCGGTCCTAAGCGATCCGCCGCTCGGCAGGCGGAGCCAGGAGCTTTTCACATGGGAGCCCGCCGCTCAAGTGGTTTCAAGACTCGTCCCCGCTCCGCTCTACCCAAGGCCATGACAGGAGGGAGCCCTGGGAAACCCGCTCAGCAGGTCACTTCCGGAGCTGGAGAAGGTACGCCTCCTTCCGCTCGACGCTCAGGACTTCCCACTCTCGTTTGCTGATCTCGCAGCAGTGTCCGATCGTGAGTCCCTTGTACACGGAGTAGATTCCGGCCACCACGCGCTTGCCGCTGGTCGGGTCCGTCGTGTTGATCGGAGAGGTGGAACTCGCGACTGTGGAGCGCGCCGGCGGCTCGACTGGCGTGTTCCGCCCACGGGGGATGATGACAAACAGCACGATGAGCGCCACGCCCACCACGGCCGCAACGAGCGCGACTCGCCCACGGCTTCCCCCGGGACCCCACTTCCGTACTTCCTTCCCCTTGTCACGGCCCCGGGCCTGCCCTTCCCCCCTACCCGCACCGCTGCCACCTGCATTCTTCACGGACTCCCCCTATGGCCTTCCGGCCGCCGTGATGACTGGTGGGACGATACCGTCCCCCTTCCCTCGTCGTCCGCCACAGCCACGCGCCGCTAACGGACACCATGTGCCGTGAGCATCCGTCGCTACCTCAGATAGGAACCGATCAGGTCGATCAGCTCGTCGGCCGCCTCGGACTGCTGAGCGGTGACTTTCCGGCGCGGGTCCAGAACATGGAACCGAACATGTCCCGCGAGAACCTCGACCATGAGACCATTCATGGCGCCCCGGCAGGCGGCGATCGTCTGAAGCACCCGCGAGCTGTCTTGCTCCTCGTCGAGCAGCCGCTCGATCGCCTCCACCTGACCCTGGATGCGGCGCACGCGCCGGAGCAGCTTCGCCTTGTCTCTGAGAGTGTGAGCCATATGCCGATACCTCCTTCATCCGATTCCGTTCCCCCCTATCTTACTATACCCCGGTAGGGTATAGTCAACAGGCAAGCTGGAGGAGGCCCTGTCGCGGGTGCGCGGCCGCCCAGGAGCCCGATGCCCTCGCCGCAGCAAGGGACGCACGAAACGATGAACAGATTGCGGTCACATGCCCAGACACACGGGGATCTCCGCCGCGGACAAACCGAGGTCATCGTCGCGGCGCTCGCCTTCGCCGCCAGCGTGCCCGCGACGAAGATCCTGTTGGCCGACGTCTCCCCGCTCGCGCTCTCCGGCGTGCTCTACCTCTCCGCGGGAGTCCTCAGCGCCGCCCTCGTCGGGATCTCGCAGCGGACCGGCGCGGCAGCCGAGGGTAGACGCATCCGGGGCGCCGAGTGGATCTGGCTTGGCGGTGCCACCCTCGCGGGCGCGGTGCTCGCGCCGTTTCTGCTCTTCCTGGGTCTGCGGCAGGTGAGCGGCCACGTTGCCGGCCTCTTGCTCAACTTCGAGGCGGTGTTCACCGTCGGCTTAGGCGTCATCCTCTCCGGCGAGCTTCTCGGCCGGCGCGGTTGGGTCGGGGCGCTGGCCGTGTTCGGGGGCGCCGCGCTCTTGTCGCTCCCCGGCGGAGGCCCCATGCCGGTCCCGAACCGCTGGACGGGGATCGTGCTGGTCGTCGGTGCCTGTGCCCTGTGGGGTCTCGACAACAACCTCACCCAGCGCGTCAGTCTGCGGGACGCCAGGCAGATCACCGCGGTCAAGGGCCTGGCTGGAGGCTTCCTGAGCCTCCTGCTCGCCGCGGCCTGCGGCGGATTCGGCCAGTGGAACGGCAGTCGCCTCGCTCTTGCGACGGCCATCGGAGCTGTCTCGTTCGGACTCTCCATCGCGCTCTTCGTGCGCGGGCTGCGCCGCCTCGGGGTGATTCAGACCGGGATGCTCTTTGCGCTCGCTCCCGGCTTCGCGGCGATACTATCCTGGATCTTCCTTCGCGAGCCAATCGTGGTCCGGGGTCTGACGGCGCTACTCGTCATGACCGCGGGCGCCCTCTTGCTCGTGCTCGACCGACACGCCCACCTGCACGAGCACGAGGCCGCCGACCACGCCCATGAGCACACGCATGACGACCACCACCAGCACGCGCATGATCCAGATCAGCTCGCGCAGCACCCTCATGCCCATGCACATCGCCATGAGATCTTGACGCACATGCATGGACACGTGCACGACGTTCACCACCGACACCGGCATTAGACCAAAGGCAGGGGGACTCGTCGAGCGTCCTCACGCCCAGTGCCGACCGATCTCACGGTCCAATGCCAATCGACCTTATGGTCCAGGGCCGGCCGATCTCACGGTCCATTGCCCGACGACTTGGCCGGCGACCTAAGCGCTGCCGCGATCTCCCCCGCCGAAACCGTCGTCGCCTCCGGATCCTCGTTGAGGCGCTTCCACGGCGGCCGACCCCAGGGGTACTCCCCGAAGACCAGCACGGGAGTCCCCGGCTCGACGATCGCGAGCCCGTCCGCGCTCAGCTTCCATTGCTCGGCCCAGTCGTAGAGCCACTGCGCATCCTCATGTCCGAGGCGCACACAGGAATGGCTGGCGGGCCATCCCGGCAGCGCGTACTCATGGAGAGAGACCCCGAGCAGGTTGTCGATGTTCAGACACCACTTCAGCAGCCACTCTTCGTTGATCGTGCTCGCGCGTTCCTCGTCCTTCCAGTTGACGTGGTAGAGACCGGCGGGAGTCGGGGTCGCCTTGCGCCCGGTGCTGGCCGGGCCCCAACGGATCAGCCACCCATGATCGTACGCGGCAAAGGCCTGGACGCGGATTGAGACAATGACGAGCTTGCGCAGCGACTCGGCCGCGGCAAGCGCGCGGGGGAACGGGGATCCGAAGAGCGAGTCGGGAAGTGCGCCGGCCTCTCGGAGGCCGCTCGGGATGATCAGGAAGTCGTCGCGGCGCACATGATCCTGGTCGATGCGGTTGAATTTCAGAACCTGCCGGAATCCGGCCAGCCCCAGCGAGTCGCGCAAGACTCTCACTTCGGGGAAACCCGAGATGAACCGGCGGCGATAGTGCAGGGGGCGGATAGAGGAAGGCTCGGCAGTTGATTCGGTCGCGGGGACGGAAGAGGGTTCCGCGACCGATCCTGTTGCGGGAACGATGGCCGACTCGGGAGCGGCTCCGCGCTCGACCGCACCCGCGCCGTCTGCGATCGATGTCGCGCGCTCGCCTCCCCCGCTCCCACGCGGCTCCCGCTGCTCACAGGCCGCGGCGGACAGCAGCAATGCGATGCCGAGAACGATCCCAGGGCGAATGGAACGTGCGCACCGTCGGGGTCGCGAGCCTCTCACGCGTTTCATGCCGGGAGAGAGTAGGCCTCCTCCAGGTTCGAGGCCAGAGGAAAGGACCCGGCGCCTTCTGCCCACGGCGGCGGCCGGGAAAGCGAATCCGCCGAGGCGGCGACCTGCCCCGGCGGATATCGTTCGGCGGACATCGCGAGGAAGGTTGTGTCACCGCACGACGATCACTCTCGTCGTCGCCGCCGTCTTGCCCGCGTTCAGAAGAACCAGGTATACCCCGGAGGGAAGCGGCCGCCCCGCGTCATCCCTCCCGTCCCAGGTCACCGATTGCGCACCTTGCGCCCGCGGGGTTCCCGAAAGGATCCGGCGCAGGCAGCGCCCGGTCGCGTCGTAGACCGCCAGGTCGACGGCGCTTTCCCGCTCGAGGGTGAACCGGATGCGCGCGGTGTCGATCAACGGGCCGTCGCAGGCAAGGTCGAGTCCGAACGCTTGCGCCACGGCACGATCGGACGACAGGACCGCGTGCCGGGTACTCTCTCCGCTGCCCTTGCCGGCCGGATGGGGCGGCCGCGGGCTTGTAGCGACGAGCGAGCCGCCCGCCGGCCGCGTCGGCGGGCCAAGGAGGACGGCCGGCGTGACGGTCGGCACCACACCGATCTCGTGCTCATGGACCTTCGCCGCACGAGCGGCCGCGGTCAACATGCCATCGAAACCGTTCCCGATGACGAGCGCCACATCGAAGCGCGCCGTTTCCCCGGGACCCAGACTGGCGAGCGGACCGACCGAGGCGAGCAGACGCATGTCCGCAGGGCCGCTGACCGCGCCCAGATTCGCGGTCATTGCGGCGTAGCGCTGGGCGTCGTTCACCGGATCTCCATTCGGGAACTGGAGAGCGCCCGAGAAACGGGAGGTCGCGTCCCACGAGGGATTCGGGGCAAGCGGACGCTCCGTTCCATAGCCCAGCATCAGCACCCCGATGTACCCCGGCACCTGTCCGGCGCAATCATACGCATAGGCGAGCGACAGCGACCGCCCGAACCGATTGAACTCGCCGAAACCGACGCAATCGTCCACGTAGTACGCGCCGGCCCCGGTTCCGATATCGGGGTCGAGGAGGATGCCCACCACGAGTTCCTCCAGCGGCTCCGTTCCGACATTGGCGATGCGATAGGAGTAGATGTAGAAATCCCGCTGGGTGGACCAGCCATGGCTCTCTTCATAGACCGCCAGATGCAGGGGAACATGGTCGGGATACATGTCTTGGGACGCGGGTTGGTCGTCGCGGTACTCGCAGCTTAGCATCTCGTCGGAAACGGCCGCGAAGTCCTCGTCGATCTGTCCATCCCCATCGTCGTCGCGCCCGTTGCGGCGCTCTTCGTCGACTTGCCCGTCCTGATCGTCGTCGACGCGTGGGGCGCCGCCCGCGATCCCGAGCGTGCTTTCATAGATCGTGTCGATCGGATCGACGGCATCGGGAAGCAGCTCTGTCTCGTAGAACGCGGTCGACACGTGAGCGACTCCGTCGACGACCGCCCCGACCCAGAGGGCTCCCCCATAGAGGTAGTCATGCCCGCTCCCGGCCGGCCACTCGCAGCCCAAATCCGGAGCGCCGAAGGGATCGGCGAAAACACCCATATTGGTCGCTCCCACATGCATCCGGTGAACGTCGTGGACAACGCCCTGCGTCACGTAGATCGCTCGGGGCGAGGTCGTGGCGAAGGCGGCAAGGAAGGCCGGCAACAAGATTCGTTTCATGGATCGATCCCCCCCGCTGGTTCAGACTCTGGCTCCGGCATGGCCGCGTGAAGCGATGCGCTGGATGGGGCCGGCGTTCGTGCGACTGAAGGAAACCGCGCATCTGAATCCAAGGATACGCCGAAACGCGATAACGGCAAGGAGCAGTTCCGAAGGGCCGGGAATGCGGCGCGCCCACCACGGCCCGCGGCCTCGTTGCGGCCCGCGCTGCTCCGCGAGAAGGGGTGCAACGCCGTCTTCCTCTGCGGGCTTAGCTCGACCGGGTGCGTGCTGGCCACCTACCACGGCGCGCAGGATCTCGACTACAAGGTCTTCATGGTCAAGGACGCGCTGATCGGCCCCGACGCCGCCCAGACCGACATGATCGAGGACATCTGCGACTCGGTGGGCTTCACCGCGCTCCAGGTCATGCTCGACAACCTGCGGTAGCTGACTCCGGGGTGCCCCCGGGCCTCGTCTCTCAACTCCCCGGGACGGGAGCGGGCGTGCCCGCCTGCAAGGCTCCGGCCGCGGCCATGAATCCGGCTCGGACGATGAGCGCGGCCGGAATCGCCTCGTAGGTCGCTCCGCCGACTGCGAGGGTGCGGCATTCGGCATCCCCGCACGCAGCGCAGCACGGGCTCGACGCGGCCTGCGCCCCCAGCCACTCCTCCAGCGAACGCCCACCGATCCAGATGCGATTCGATTCGAGCGGCGCCGCCTGGAAGGCTGCCTCGTCCAGGCGTTCCGTCTCCAGCGCCACGCGGATTCCGGCCGGGGCGAGCGAAGTCTTCAGATGTTCGAAGGCCTTGTGGACCTCCCGCTCGGTCGAGGCGCAGCGGGGACACGTCTCGTCTGAGGCATCGACCAGCCGCTGCCAGCGCAGTGTGAGCGTGTGGACGGGCGTGTCGACCGGAAGGCCGGAGAATCCACCGGCGCATCCCGCCAGGAACAGGACAGAGAGGCAACCCAGCGACCACCGGCGCATTGAATCCTCCTCGAGTCGAGAACCTCGGCAAATCAGTGGGCGACCGGCGCGGGGCCGGCCGGGTCGCAGCATCCCTCTTCGAGATGCACCCGATGCGTTCCGATGCGGGCCGCTGCGGGGCTGTGCGTGACCATGACCACGGTCCGCCCCTCGCGTACGTTCAGATCGCGCAAGATGTTCAAGATCTCCGCGGCCAGAGCCGGATCGAGATTCCCGGTCGGCTCATCGGCCAGGATCACCTGCGGGTCATTGCCCAACGCCCGCGCCATCGCCACACGTTGCTGCTGACCGACCGAGAGTTCTCGCGGCAAGTGGTCCATCCGATCCGCCAGCCCCAGACGCTGGAGGAGATCC
>JAZDGX010000058.1:0-15104 GCA_043806645.1 Candidatus Eiseniibacteriota bacterium
GCCCAGGAGACGGTGCCGATGACCGAGCGCACGAGTTCGGTACGGTCGTAGAAGACATTGAAGCGCATCCCTTCCGGCAGCGAGCGCTCGATCGCGGGCAACGCCTGCTTGACGCGCTCGACGACGTCCTTCGAGTTCGCACCCTTCAGCATGATCACCATGCCGGCCACCGCCTCGCCCAGGCCATCCCGGGACACGGCTCCTTGGCGGGTCATGTGCCCTTCGACGATCGTCGCGACATTGGCCAGGTAGACCGGCGTGCCGTCCGCGCTGTGGAGGACGACGTCCTGAATGTCGGCCAGCGATCCGAAGAGTCCCACGCTGCGCAGGTGCTCCTGCTCCCAGTCCTTGACGATGAAGCCCCCGCCTGCATTGGCATTGTTCGCCGCCAGCGCCGCCGCCACCTCCTGGAAACCCAGGTCGTACTCCAGCAGACGCTCGGGATCGACGAGCACCTGGATCTGGCGCACCCGGCCGCCGAAGCTGTTGACCTCGTTGACCCCCGGAAGCGTGCGCAACCGCGGGGCCACCATCCAGTCCTGCGCGGTGCGCAGCTCGGTCAGGTCGTGCCTGTCGCTGGCCAGCGTGTACTGGAAGATCTCACCCAGCCCGGTGCTGAGCGGGCCGAGTTCGGGCTCGATGCCCGGGGGCAAATGACCGCGCGCCATCTGCAGGCGCTCGAAGACCAGTTGCCGCGCGAAGTAGGTATCCACGTGGTCCTCGAAGACGACGACCACCTGCGAAAGCCCCGGCTTCGACAGCGATCGGACGAGCCGCACGTGCGGCAGTCCGCCCATGACCGTTTCGACCGGCAGCGTCACTTGCTGCTCGACATCGAGCGGCCCGAGGCCTTCGGCTTCGGCGAGGATCATCACCTGCTGGCTGGTCACGTCGGGAAAGGCGTCCACGGGCAGCCGCTGCCAGGCGGCGACTCCGAGAACGATGAGCACGGCGAGGCCCAGCAGGACCAGACCACGCCGGTGCAGGACGAATGAGATCGCGGAATTCATGAGTCCCTCCGAAGCCTTTGAGAAATCCGCAAGGCTTTTTCCAGGATGGACGCTGACCCTCATCCGCGCCTTTAATCCGCGCAGCCCGCGCCCATCTTCTCGCGCAGCACGTCGGATTTGAGAAGAAACGCTCCCGCAGCCGCGACCGTCTGTCCGGACTCGAGGCCGTCGACGATCTCGACGACCCCATCGACCGCGCGGCCGGTCTTCACACAGCGGCGCAGGAAGTAGTCGTCACGCACGTGCACAAAGGCGAAGTCACGGCCTTCGTCACTCAACACCGCACCGGCCGGTACGGTGAGCCCCGCGGGCCCTCGCTCGATCGCGACGCGAACGGATGCGAACATTCCGGGCTTCAGCCGCCCGTCGGGGTTGTCGATGACCACCCGGCCCCGGATGGTGCGCGTTTCCTCCGACATCATTCGCTCGACGAAGTCGATCTCTCCGAGAAAGCGTTCATTGGAGTAGGCCCGCACGAGGACTTCCGCGGGAATCCGCCCGGACCCGGCGGGCGACCCGTCCGCGCCGGGCGCCGGCGCGGCATGCGCATCGCCACCCCCCAGACGGCCGTCGACCGCGGTGAGATGCCGCTCGTACAGGTCGACCCAGATCCAGAGCTTGCTCATGTCCGCGAGAAGTAGAACCGCGGTTCCCTCCTCGACCCACTCCCCCGGCGCCGCATAAATCGAGACCACCTCGCCGGCGAAGGGCGCGCGCATGAGGAGGACGCCCGCGGCAGACCGCCCGCCGCTCTCGAGTCCCGCCACCTCCTCCTCCGCCACGCCCAGACGCAGCAGCCGTAGCCGTGCCGCCTGCGCTCGCGCGCAAGCCGCTTCCTGCCCCCCCCCGCGCCTCGTCGAACTCACGCTCGCTCGTGATGCGGTCGTTGTGCAGCGCTTCATGGCGCGCCAAGGCCTGGTCGGCCAGACGCCGCGCGGCCAGGGCCTCCAGGTACGCGGCCTCGGCCTCCGCCAGATCCGGGCAATCCAACTCCACGAGAATCTCGCCCGTCGCGGCCCGCTCCCCCAGTCCCGCGCGCACGCTTCGCACTCTGGCCCGCGCGGAAGGCGCGAGGCGGGAAAGCCGGCGTTCATCGAACTGGACCTCTCCGGTCAGCTCGATCGGCTGCGCAAGCTCTCGCCGCGCGACGACCGCGGTCTCGATCAAGCCCTGCCCGATCAGATGCTCGGACACCTTCACGACGCCGACTTCATAGCGACACTCGTCGCACTCGACCGTCGGGATTTCATGCTCGCAGCGCAGCGCGAAGAGCTCCGCGACGGGGCGAACGAGGTCGGAGATCCCCTCCTCGTCGTGGTCGTGGTCTTCGCCCGGCAGGTCCGTCCGGGCGCGGACCGGCGTTGCCTCTTCAGCATGTTCGTGTCCACCGCTCGGCGACTCGGCTTCTGCGCCTTCCGATCGCGTTGCGCATCCCGTGAGGAGTCCGGCGAGCAGCCCGATCGCGGCCAGCGCCAGGGCGGTCCCCGCGAGTACCATCAGCGCGCGCATGCGAGATCCCCTCGCCGAAAGAACTTCCGCGGACCTATTCATCGTCCATCCCTCCTATCAAGACATTCAGGTCGGCATAGGCCACCTGGTATTCCAGACATGCGTTCACCATGTCCGCCTCGGCCTCAAGCAGCGTCCGGCGGCCGTCGATGACCTCAAAGACTCCCACCTCTCCCACCTCGTAAAGCCTCTCGAGCGCAACGGCCGCCTCGCGCGCACGCGGCAGGATGTCATCGCCATAGGCCGCCGCCTGGGCGCGGGCCTGTGTCGCCTGCGCATGCAACGCGGCCAGTTCGGCCTCCAACTCCAACCCGGCCGTGCCCCGTTCGAGGCGGGCAGCCTCGGCTGCGGCCCGCGCCTGTCTCACTGCACCGCCCTTCCAGTTCCACAACGGCAACTCGAAGGTGACCGTTGCGCCCACCGCATGCGCATCCAGTTCTTCCGCGTAGAAGCCGCCGATGCTCAACTCGGGAATGCGGCGTTGGCGCTCGATCTGCCAGCGGGCGCGGGCGGCCTTGACGCGCCCTTCGGCGGCCAGCAACGATGGATTGAGGACGCGCGCCCGTTCCACGGCCTCGGCCAGCGCGGGAGGTTGTCGAAGGTCCTCGAGATCGGCCCTCACGCGCCCGCCATCGGAGAGCGCGAGCCCGAAGCGCCGCCGCAGCGTTTCTCGATCGGCCCGCGCTTCGGCGCGTGCCTGTTCGACCGCGAGATCCGCGCGAATCAGTTCGACTTCGAGGCGCTTCAACTCCAAGGGACGGGCATCGCCGCTCTCGACCCGCGCGCTCCCCGCCGCGACGAGCTTGCGCACCTGCTCGCGGCTCTGCTCGAGCGCCTGCAGCCGACGATCGTGGTAGGCGAGACGCCAGAAGAGATGGCGCAGCTCCAGCCACAGGGCGTCTCTCGCTTCTTGATGAATGTGCACCGCGGTCTCGTGCTCGGCTCCGGCAGCCGCGGCCTCGCTTCCCCGCAGGCCCGGCCAGATGAGCGGAAGCGACAGCCCCACGGAGCGAATCTCCGCGCGGGCATCGCCCTCGTTCTCCTCTGCGCGTCCGACACTGAGTTCGATTTCAGGATTGGGATAGGCCCGTGCGGTAGATATCGCGGCCGCCGCCGCCTCGGTCCCCTTTCCCGCGGCAAGCAGGGCGGGATAATCCTCGAGGACGCCGAGAAGATCTTCCCACCGGAGTTCGTCGATCGTGCGCGGCCCCACAGGCAGCGTGGATTGCGGCGAGGGCTCGGTCGCCCGAACTGCAAGCGCCGCTCCCGCCCCACACACAAGAACGAGCGCGGTCGTCAAGACCCGGCATGCGGCCCGTGCGACCCCGCCGCTGCTCTTCAATGCGGACAAGCGTATGAATGCAATCATCGATCCACCTCGGTTGACATGGGCAGCCATGTCCCGCAAACCATGAGATCCGTCATGAGTGGCGAATGGGAGGCAGAGAGGCGTCGGACCTCAGGCGATCATGCCCGGCCCGACACCCCTAGGCCTGCAAACGGGGTGGTCGGTCGAGGACTTCGGCGAATTCGATCTCCCGGCCGCTTGATTCCACGGCGGGGATCCAGACGATGGCGGATGGAATGAAGAGACCGGGAAACGGGGCAATCCGGGCCGGCGTGTGACACAGGCACCCGCAGGCTCCCTCCGGATGGTCCTTACCGGCCGGGCGATCTCCGCCCCGCGAGGAAACGGGACGGTCCGTGTCGGAATCCGCGGCCGCAGGTCCGGCCGCCGCAGCGTCATGGAGTGGGAAGACATCGGAGCGGCACGCATCCCAAGAACACGCATCTGAAGAGGATGCACTCGAAGAACGTGCGCCCGGAGAGCGGACATCCGGAGCACACGAGACCTCAGAGCAGGCCAGAGACAGGCATGCAGAGGACGTACAGAGATGAGACCCTCCGGCCAGGAGGGTGATCACGATCAATCCGCGCAACCATCGGAACTTGTCGGGGAGGAGTATCAACATGCGGTGATTCGCGCTCTCCTCGTTTCCGGCTTACAATCCCAGGGTTTTTGGTCCGAAGCCACCGGCCCGGTATGCCTGCTCGCAACGAAAGTCTAGCCGATCGCCAACAATATGATCAACCAGTGGGCGGGCGAAGGGTTCCCCGGAGTTCAGGCCGCAGCGCCGGCCCCCGTGGATCGCCGGACTTTCCCTGATCAACGAGGCCGCGCAACATCGTGGCATTCCGTTGGCTGCGCTGCCTGCCGCATGCGTGGGAGGGTTCGCCCCGGCCGGGATTAGCGTACGAGAAGGACGGGCTTCCGATCCTCCATCCCGTCCTTTCGAGCGACGAGAAAGTACATTCCGGACGCCAGATTCCGCCCCGCGCCGTCGCGGCCATCCCAGAGGAAGTCATGTCGGCCCGCGCCGTAGTTCCCGGCCGCCAGTCGCTCGTACCGGCGTCCGGTCGCATCCACCACGGCCACGACCAGGTATCCGGGCCCATCGAGGGCGAGCTGGAATCGGGCAGACTCGGTGAACGGATTGGGCTGCGGCCGCCCAAGCTCGAGCCGCGGCCGGCGCGGGTCGGGCTCGGGCTCGTGCACCTGCCCGGGATCGGCCACGATCTTGTAGATCTCCCCCGTTCCCGCCGCACGATCGATGATGTACAGCTCGCCTAAGCCGTCCTCACCGAAGCTCGCGATCCTGCTGATGGACAGCCCGGCGGGAGGCGTCAACTCGGCGGTCCGATCCTGGAGGTCCACGACCATTCCGTTCTCGTAGCGCATGGACCATATCTCGCCGGTGCAGAAATCGCCGAAGAAGTAGGTGCCGGCCAGAGAAGGCATCTCGGGCCCGCGATAGACGTATCCCCCCGTTACGGAACATCTCCCGGCGTCGTGACTGTATTCATGAATCGGATAGACAAGACCGCCCGGGTCGCAGGCGGCCGGTGGATTGTAGCAGTGGGCGCCCTCCATCCGGCGCCAGCCGTAATTCTCCCCACCCCCACTCGAGCCCGGCTGGAAGTCGATCTCCTCCCATTGTCCTTGCCCGACATCCCCGAACCAAAGATCGCCCAGCGTGCGGTCGAAGCTCCAGCGCCAAGGATTTCGGAGTCCATAGGCCCAGATCTCCTCCGCTGCGCCACCCACGCCGACAAAGGGGTTGTCGGGAGGAATGGCGTAGGGAGATCCGGAGTCCACATCGATGCGCAGGATCTTGCCGAAGAACACCGAGAGGTCTTGGGCGCGGTTCCCGGGATCCCCCCCGCTGCCCCCGTCTCCCGTCCCGATGTAGAGACAGCCGTCGGGGCCGAAGGCCATCATGCCGCCGTTGTGATTCGTGTAGGGTTGATCGAGGGTGAGCACGATCTGCGCCGAGTTGTGATCGGCGACGTCGGGATCCGCTGAAACATGGTAACGAGCAATGACGGTGTTGCTGCCGATGTCGGTGTAGTTCACGTAGAAGAATCCGTTCGTGCCGTATGCGGGGTGAAAGGCCAGGCCGAGCAGCCCGCGCTCGTCGGACCCGCCGATGTCCGTCACCAGGCTGTCGATGTCGAGAAAGGGCGTGGGCAGAAGCGCGCCCAGCTTGAAGAGCCTGATGCGTCCCCCCTGCTCCACGATGAAGAGCCGGGCATCGCCTGCGGGAGATGTCAGATAGACGGGATAGCCGAGGTCCGAAACAACCCTCGCCGTCCCGAGCGCGGGCGCCTCGCCCAGGATCTGCGACGACAGGAACAGGCAAAGAAAGCCCAGCGCCGCTTTGACCGTGATCCTGCCCGACGTCCCCTGGCGGCCCGCTGCGTCCGGAGAACGGCGCCTGCCGAGCGTTTCCGCAGCACGTGGATTCGCAGCACATGGATTCAAGACACACCCCCCTCGACTCTGCCGTTGCGCCGTGCACCGCGCGTGGCCCAATACGAATTCCACCGGATCTTGTGACCATGGGCCCCGCCCGACCATCCGGGTGCGACTTGGATCGACCCGGGGGAAGGGACGGAATGGCGATGGGGGATGTCTCCCGGAATGGGTTGGCCGAGCGGATACCCCGGAATAGCCGGAGCCGAGCGACCTGTTCCAGGCCGCCTTGCGCCTGCCGCAGCCATCCGCCTCGGTCCTACGGCCGTAGCGCGTAGACCACGAAGATCCGCGACCCGGAAGGCTGCTGGACCTGCCACATCTGGCGCTGCTCGTGATCGAAAAGCAACTCGTCGTTGTCGGCCAGCTTGGTGCTCTGCGCCAGCAGGTAGGAGGTCGGCAGGTCCTGCGTGAGGTAGAGCTTGGCCGGCCCCACCTGGCACGAAAAGCCGACCATGCCCGTCATCCAGGTCTCGCGGCGGAAGTTGTCGCGACGGTGAGTCTGATAGAACTCGTACGAATACCCCCCTGCGGGGATCTCCGAATTGCCGTAGAGCTTCTTGGTGTGCGTGTCCTTGCGCAGGATCGTGACGCGCAGAAGCGCCGAAAGCCCCCGATAGACCGCCACCGATGTATTGGCCTCCACCCCGGTGGCGAAGAACCACTCACGCCCCTGGGAGAAGTTCTCCCAGTACTCGCTCCATCCCAGGAGGGGTTCGGTCGACCAAAGCACATCATCTTGTTCCGAATGGCTGGCCGGATTCCAACGCGTCTCGCTGTTGCGCATCCCGCTGCGCCCCACTTCCAGCAGCAGGCCGAAGTCGACGAAGCCTTGGGGCATTCGGAAATTGAAATACGGGTTGGCCTCGAGGGCGTAGCCGGAGCGGCCCTCCCTGGAATCGGACTCCGTCTCGACCTGCTTGTTCACGCGCGTGTCCGCATCCGAGTCGTACTGCAGCAGAAACAGCATGCCTCCATCCAGGTCCCCACGGCGCAGGAAGCTCGCCTTGGTGTAGGCGCGGAGCAGCTTGGTCGACTCGCGGTTCTTCCAATGTGGATCGACCTCGTAGTCGCCCACGAACTCGGATCCCTCGTCGTAGCTCCAGGCGTAGCTGTCACCGTCCTGGCGCCCCGTGCGGTAGCGGAGTCCCGACTTCCAGTTGCCCGCGTGTTCGTAGCTGAGCTGCATGTCCCACTGACGGCCTTCAAAGACGGTGTAGCTGTTCTGATAGAAGGCGTCGACGTTGATATTCCCGTATCCGAAGATGTGGTTACAGCTCTGCGTCGCCCAGCCCCAGGTGAGGTGCGGCACCTGGTAGTCGGTTCCCTCGCGGTTGAAATTGAGGTAGCCCTCGGGACGACCGGCGGTCTTGCGCGTGTATTCGACCTTCGCCCCCAGGGGATTGCCCAAGAACTGCCGCGCGTGGATGACCTTGAAGCTGTAGTCGTCCCGCTGCGCCTCCGTCGCGCTCTGGAAGGGAATGAGCACATAGTTGTCCGCCGAAGGCTCCGAGCGCGCCACGCCCTGGGCGGCAAGATCCATGTCGATCGCGGTCGCGCCCAGCTCGATCAGGAAGCGCCCGTAGCGCGTCTCCGCCAGCCCGCCGGCCGTGTAGTTGTGCTGATGGAGATAGGAGGACATGTGCACCCACGAATGCACCGCGGCCGGATCGCCCTCGTAGCCGTGAGGGGGCGCGAACTCCACCTCCTGGTAGTTGCTGGTGTAGCTCGCCGAGGGCCGGTTCTGCGGATGGGTGACATCCCCCTGCCAGGGGGCCGTCTGCGGCGTGTAGCTGAGATAGAACGTGCGCGACGGCCATTGCAGGATGTCGTGCGGATAGGCGAAGACGGTCTCGTACGGATCGCTGCCGATCGTGAACGAGGGTCTTCCGTGAGCAGCCTGGGCAACCAGGACCAGGGCGAGGACAAGGATGAATGCGGCGCGATGCATGGCAAGCCCCCTCGCTTCGAGCGTCGAAGGACTACCCCCACCCGGATCCTGCCGATCCGGGACCGCGCCTCGGAGGTACTATCGGCACACCTTGTCCCGGGGTCAAACGGCTTCTGCGAGAAAGTCCGGATGCGGGATCGCTCCACGGCGTCTCCCGCGTCGAAAGCGGCCATCTGCGGTCCGGGTTGAATGCGACCATCTGAACCGAGGTCGCTGGCCGCGGGCGCGGACCGGGCGGATTCCGCTGCGGAGGGCGGCCCAATACCGATGCCCGCGCTCGCGGAAGCTGGAGCGGCCCGCCCGCCGTCACTCCAGCCTGGTCAGCCCCTCCCTCAGCGCGTATTTGGTCAGCTCAGCCACGGAGTGCAGATCGAGCTTCTCCATGATCTGCTTGCGATGCGCCTCCACGGTCTTGATCGACAGACCCAATGCCGCCGCGATTTCCTTCGTGGCCCGCCCCTCGGCGACCTGCTGCAGGACCTCGCGCTCGCGGCCGGTCAGGATGCTGAAGGCTGTGCCCGCATTGGGATCGGCCATCTGCGTGTACTCCCGCAGGACCTGCTCGTTCAGGGCCGGGCTGAGATAGATCCGCCCGGCGCGAACCTCCGTGAGGACGTGCGCCAATTCGCTGAAGCCGGACTCCTTGAGCACGTAGGCCGCGATTCCGGCGCGCAGCGCCTCGATCACGAATCGGCGGTCGCTGTGCATGGTGAGCACGATCACGCGGGTCCCGGGCGCCTCGCGCGCCAGGCGCCGCGCCACCTCCAGACCATGCAGACCGGGCAACGACAGATCGAGAATGACTAGGTCGGGTCGCAACGAGATGCACAATTCCAGCGCAGTGGGGCCATCCTCCGCCTCACCCACAACCGCACACTCCGGCCGCGCTTCAAGCAGCAGCCGCAGGCCATCCCGGAACATCCGGTGGTCGTCCGCCAACACGATACGCGTTGTCATGGGCGCTCCGATGCGGGCAACTCTGCCCGCAGGCGAACGACCGTGCCACGGCCCGGGAGTGAATCGATCCGCATCCGCCCGCCGAGCTGGTGCAACCGCTCACGAATGCTGAACAGGCCGAAGCCGCCCTCGCCGGCATCCGCCCTGAAGCCACGCCCGTCATCGCGGACCGTCAGACCGACCGCGAAACGCGTCATGGCCAGCCTGATCCGGACCTCGCGGGCCTCGGCGTGCCGGACCACATTGTGCAGCAGTTCACGCGCCGACTTGTACAGGAGCACCCGCACGTCGTCCGGCAGCTCGGCGCTGCCCCGGCTGCGCAGGTGGACCCGCAGGCCATGTTTGCGAGCGATCTGCTCGCTCAACCAGTCGAGTCCCGCGGGCAGTCCCAGTTCGTAGAGCACCGGGGGACTGAGCTCGAACGTGAGGGTGCGCGTGTAGCGGATCGACTGGTCGACCAGCACCAGGAGTTCGTCGATCTCGGCGCCGTGCCCGGCGAAGATGGCGTCCCCGCGCAGCACATGCAGCCGGGCGCGCACCAAGGCCAGACCCTGGCCCAGATGATCGTGCAGATCCTCCGCGATCGTGCGCCGTTCGCGCTCCTCGGCCAGACACAGTTCGCTCGCCAATCGCCGCAGGGCCCGCGTACGCGCGAGCACGTCCTGCTCGAGCCGTTCGTTGGCCTCCATCACGCGCGCATCATCCTGCCGGTGCTGGCAGTGGGCGCGCAGTATCTCCGCCAGCGAGCGGATCAGCTCGCGCTCCTCGTGCAGGAACGGGCCTTCGTCCGCGGGCGGTTGCTCCTCGCGATAGGCGACCTCGATCGAACCCCGGGTTCCGTCCAGCAGATGAAACTCCTCGCGCTGACTCCAAGGGGAGGGCGCGAACCCGGGCGTGGTCCAGGAGTCGCCGCCCAGCGTGATGCGTCCCTCGGTCACCTCGGGGTATTGCCAGGCCGCGGGCAAGAGGGCGGCGATCGCGGACATGACCTCGCCCAGCGGGCGGCCGGTCTCCTGCAAGAGGCGGGCCGTCCCGTGCAGGGCGGTCAGTTCCTTGACCCGCTCTTGAAGTCGGTGCTGAAGAGTGTCGCGCATGACCTGCCGATCCCCTGCTGCTTGGCCGTCCGGATGATGATACCTGGCGCCGTACGAGGGCTACAACCGGCCGCCCATCGTATAGGGGTTTCCCTTGTCGGGGCATCAGGGAATCCCTGCCGTGGCCGGCGGATCAGCCCAATGGCGGCCCTCCGCGGGACGCGGCAACCTGACCGTGAGCTGGGGATACCCGCGTCCGGACTGAGAGGACTCCGCAGGAGGAGAAGGGCCATGTTCGATACCGGCAATACCGGCTTCATGCTGGTCGCAACGAGCTTGGTGATGTTGATGACTCCGGGGCTGGCGTTCTTCTATGGCGGCCTGGTCGGTCGCAAGAACGTACTGTCGATCATGATTCAGAGCTTCGTCTCGATGGGGATCACCACCGTCTTGTGGTACGTCGCCGGCTACTCGCTCTGCTTCAGCGGCACCGGACCGATTATCGGAAACCTCGATCATGCCTTTCTGCGCGGCATCGATCCGTCCACGCCCTACGGCATAGGCCGCATCCCCCTGCTGGTGTTCATCGCCTACCAGATGATGTTCGCCATCATCACCCCCGCCCTGATCACGGGTGCATTCAGCAACCGCATCCGCTTCGGCGCCTATTTGCTGTTCCTGGTGGGCTGGCTGCTCCTCGTCTACTTCCCCTTCGTCCACATGGTGTGGGGGGGCGGGATCCTGCAGCGCTGGGGTGTCCTCGACTTCGCCGGCGGTATTCCCGTGCACAACATTGCGGGCATGGCCGCCTTGGCCTCCGTGCTCTACGTCGGCAAACGGCGGGTGGCCGATGCGGGTCCGCACAGCATCCCGCTCGTGGCCTTGGGCACGGGGCTGCTCTGGTTCGGCTGGTACGGATTCAACGCCGGCAGCGAGCTGCAAGTGGATCAGATCACCGCGCTGGCGTTCCTCAACACCGATGTCGCCGCCAGCTTCGCCGCCGTCACCTGGATGGTCATCGAGTGGAGCCGGGTGCGCAAGCCGCGCTTCGTGGGGCTGCTGACCGGCGCCGTGGCGGGTCTGGCGACCATCACTCCGGCGGCCGGATATGTGCCGGTCTGGGCCGCCGCGCTGATCGGCATCGTCGCCGGCCTGGTCTGCTATGTCGCCGTCGGACTCAAGAACCGGTTGGGGTGGGATGACGCCCTCGACGTCTGGGGCGTCCATGGAGTCGGCGGCGCCTTGGGCATCGTGGCGCTCGGTCTGCTGGGCAGCGCCGCGGTCAACAGCGCCGGAGCGAACGGGCTGCTTTATGGCGGAAGCGGATTCTTCTTCAAGCAACTCACCGCGGTCGTCGCCTCATCGGTCTACGCCTTCGTCTTTACTTACGGAATGCTCTGGCTGATCAACCGTGTGACCTTGGTCAAGACCACCGAGCAGATGGAGCAGACACTGGACCAGGCCCTGCATGGCGAGGAAGCCTACGTATCCTGACCGGGATCGGCCCGCCCGGCAGCCGTGGGGCCGCGGAGCGGGACCCCACAGGAGGGGAAAAGAACCATGAAGCGAGCGCTCATGTTGGCGGCCTTCATTGCCGGCGCGACCGCCTGCGCCGAGGCCTCGAAATCGACGATCGAGGGGTTCGTCGATGCCAGCTACGCATACGATGCCAATGCCGAACGAGGCGAGTTCGGTCTGGATCAGGTCGAGTTGGATCTCCTGCATGCGGCCGGCGACAGGACCTCTGCGCGTGCGGATCTCGAATGGGTCAAGAGCGGGGAGGAGTTCAACCTGGCGGTCGAGCAGGGATATCTGACTTACAAGGGCCGCGGCTGGGGCTTCACCCTCGGCCGTTTCAATGCGCCCATCGGGTTCGAGCTGCTCGATGCTCCCGACATGTATCAGTACAGCCACGCGCTCGTGTTCACTTATGCCCTTCCGACCAACCTGACCGGCCTGATGGTCGAGCGCTCCCTCGCGGGCGGCCTGAGCGCTCTGGCCTACGCCGTCAACGGTTGGGATCAAAACGCCGAGGACAATCGTCTCGCCACCTGGGGCGGCCGGCTGGGCCTCTCGCGCGGGATGCTCGCCGGCGGCCTATCCATCATTTCCGGGCGGGAAGGCAGCGAGCCGGAACTCGACCGCACCGTGTTCGATATCGACTTGAGCGCGCGGCCCGCGGGATGGGTTCTGGGTGCGGAGGTCAATGCGGGAGGCGTGAAGTCCGCGGGTGGCGAGCGCCAGACCTGGGTCGGGCTGCTCGCCATGGCTCATCGCGATTTCAACACGCAGGTCGGTCTGACCGTTCGCTATGACTACTTGGACGACAAGGACAGCTTCGTCTTTGGTTCGACCGTGGGCACGACACAGACGCGTCAGGCGATCACGGTCGCGCCGACCCTCGCCTTGGACGAAGGCGTGGGGGTTCTTCTCGAGCTGCGGATCGACCTGAGCGACCAGAAAGCCTTCATCGACCCTGATGGGGTCGCTAAGGATACGCAGACCAGCCTGGCATTCGAGGCGACCTGCCGCTGGTAGAAAGCAAACCGGGATTCATTCCGATCGGACCCCTGCGGATCCTCGCCGCCGAGCCGGATCGGTCGGATGCCACCGAGCGGGGATCCTGAGGGGGCTGCGGCCTCGGCCCGTCAGACCTCTTCGTCCGCGATTGGGTCACGCTCGATAGCCGACGTCGAGCGCCTCTCCTTCCGCGCCCGGCGGCGGGCCCGCTCATCCTGCCAGGCCTCGAAGTCCAGCGGCGGCACCGCGATCTCGTTCGTGGGCCGCCGGCGCAGGCGCACCGCCCCGACCGGGCAGCCGGTCACGCACAGGCCACACCCGATGCAGCGCCGGCGATCGACCTGCGGCTCGTCGCCCTCCAAGGAAATTGCATGCACCTGGCAGCGCGCGATGCAGGTGCCGCAGTCGCTGCATTCTTCCGCGTCGATCTCCGCCCAGTACGCGGCGTGGGCCACGGAATCGGCGATTCCCCAACGATTGACTCCGCGCAGCACCATGCAACAGCAACCGCAGCAGTTGCAGATATAGCCGACGCCTTCGGGAAGCAGGCTGCCCGTCCGCACATTGCTCACCGTGTGCACAAGCCCGATCTCCTCAGCCTGATCGAGGACCGCGATGGCCTCCTCGCGACTGACCCCCGGGTTCGCGGCGGGACGGGGCTTGGTGTAGTAGGTGATGCAGGTGCGCATGGGGAATGCACAGGGTCGGTCGAGCTTCTGCATCTGCGCCCGGCAAACACAGTCCCGCACATGGAAAGACAGCGCTCCGTCCAGCAAGGCGCGGACATCGTCGTAGGGCAGGATCCACTCGGGTTTGATGGCCCCGTACGCGGGAACGACCCTATGCAACGCGGGCCCGGCGCCCATGATGCCGAGTGCGCCGCCCGCATCCATGTATTCATCGATCAGACGCGCGAGTTCGGGGTTCATGCGCTCGAGCTGCGCCTCGTAGATCCCGATGACGAAGGGCGCGAGTCTGAAATGCAGCACGCCTTCCCGCTTCATCGGCCAGACGAGGCCGCGTTCGGCCAGGCTGAAGAGCCGCGCCTGCGCCTCGGCGGGGGTCAGGCCCGCACATTGCGCGACGGCCTCGGCCGCCTGCCATTCGCGACCCAGGCTCGCGGCAAGCCGGGCATCGGGTGGGGGGAAGATCTCCTGCAACAGGCGCAACTCGACACCGGTCGCTGTGCGAGGGAAGCCGTTCGGTAGCCGATCCAGAGCATCCGCCAGGTCCTGGTAGATCCGTTCCTCTTGCATGCCCCCTCCATTCCCCTCGCGCGGCCGCTTCAGGCCCGGGCCGGTTCACGGCAACCCGGCCCTCGCGGCCACATGCGGCCAGCGCTCGGCCCCCAGCACTGTCCTGGCCAGGACGAGCGTGCCCTCCAGGATCTCCGGCGGGGCGCTGGACCGCATGCCCTTGAGAAGATCCGCGAGCTCCGCATCGTTCAATGCCGAGAAGATCCAGCGCATCCATTCCCTAAGGACATCGGGCGTCATCGATTTTTGGATCTCGCCACGGATGGCGCCGAGTTCTGCATCGGTGAAGTGCCGCCAGCTCACGGGCAGGAGCATCGCCTCCTCGTGATTCATGTGGGCCAGGTAGAACGCCGCCAGCGCATTGAACACCCGGTTCAACCTCGCTCCGGCGGCCGGCCTCGCTTCCGGCACCGCCAGGGTCTCCAATTCCCGTCCGCCCTCTCTGGCTTCGACGATTCGTACTTCGATTTCCTCATGCTCCCTGCGGAGCAAACCCACCAGCCCGATCTCGAAACGGCCTACGCGGGGGAAGATGAACTTCTCTTCGTCCCGGCCATGACGGTGGAGAAGGTCGAGATCGTGCAGCAGGCGCCGCACCACTTCCGCGCTGGCCGGCGGATCGCTGAAATCGGTCCTCTGCAGGTCGAAACCCAGGTGGTAGATCAGCGCACGAATGCCCTTGTGGATGGGAGTGAGCAGGTCGAGTCGTTCCATGCCTTCACCTCCGGCGCAACTCCGCCCTTCGCGATTCCCGATCGTTGGCCCGCTGCATTGACCGAGGGGGAGATGCGCTCGCGGCGCCAGGAGATTGTAGCAGGTGGGCGGGCGGGAAGGGGTCAGGAATCGCGGCCGCGCTCCTGCTCCACCTCGCTGGCTGCTTCGCATCATCATGGTGCCACGGATCGCTATTGCCGCTATTGTTCCGACGCGGAGGGCCACTTGAAGCCCCGCCAGGAGGTCCACCGGATCCTGTCCGGCTGGGTCTTTCATTGGATCGGCAACGTTTCCCGCGCGGAAGCCGAGGCGCGAGCCGAGCAGCACATGGCCGCCATG
>JAZDGX010000059.1:0-31670 GCA_043806645.1 Candidatus Eiseniibacteriota bacterium
CCAGGGAGAGATCGACTTCCGGAAGATCCAGTACCTGTCCCGGGACGAGATCATGACCGAGGCGCGGGACCTGTACTCCCGCTGGCCGTCACTTTCGGCCGAAGACAAGCGCAAGATCGTGGAAACCATTGTGGAAAGGATCGTAATCGGATCGGGCGACGTCGAGATCCACCTCTCCTATCTCCCCTCCGGCTCCGAAGTCGCGACGAAAAGGCAACGCAATTTCAGGGGTTCATCGCCCCAATCAACTGGAACCGGCACGGAAACTCGACCCGCCACCCCGCTCGCGCAATCGTCACCGTCCCGGATTCCAAGGGTTGGCGTAGTCCTTCGAGTGCATCGCGGTAGAACTCCGGCAGCTCGTCGAGAAAGAGCACGCCCCGATGCGCCAGGCTGATCTCCCCCGGCCAGGGCGGCCGGCCGCCACCGACCAGACCCACGCGGCTGACCGTGTGATGCGGCGCGCGAAACGGCCGCTGCCCGAGCAGGCCCGCCCCCGCCGCGAGCAGACCGGCCGCGCTGTGGACCATCGTCGCTTCGAGCTGCTCGCCGCGACTGAACGGCGGTTGGATGCCCGACATGCGCTCGGCCAGCATCGACTTGCCCGTCCCGGGCGAGCCGATCATGAGCAGGTTGTGCCCGCCGGCGGCGGCGACTTCGATCGCCCGCCTGGCCGCGACCTGCCCGCGCACGTCGGCCATGTCGGCGTCGAGCAACGCAGGCGACTGCGGATCGCGCGGGCCCACCCCTCCCGCGGACGGATCGAAGCGGAATCCATTCGGGCCTTCGAACAGGACGCGCACGACATCCTTCAACGACCCGACCTCGCTGACCGCGACCCGATCGGCCGCCGCCGCTTCGACCCCGTTGCCCTTGGGCAGCACGAGTTCACGCGGGTGCCGCCGGCCTCGTTCGCTCATCGCCATCGACAAAGCCCCGCGTATTGGGCGGATGCGCCCATCCAGGGAGAGCTCCCCGGTCCACACCAGTTCGGCGAGACGCTCCGGCGGCGCCTGTCCGGAAGCGACGAGGATGCCGATCGCGATGGGAAGGTCGAAAGCGACACCTTCCTTGCGCAAACCTGCGGGAGCCAGGTTCACGGTCATCTTGCGGTCGGGGTAGCGCAGGCCCTGATTGCGCAGCGCGGCGATGATGCGCTCGCGGCTCTCACGAACCGCCGTGTCGGGCAGGCCTACGAGGGTCAGGGAAGGAAAGGCGCCCGTGGCGAGATCGACTTCCACCCGCACCGAGACAGCTTCGATCCCGAGCAGAGCATACGAATTGACGATCGCGAGCATCCGGCCTCGCCTCGGCGGCGGTTGCGGGTCATGAACGAGTTGACGGCCGACACGCCGTGTTCGGCTTTGAACGGAGATTCCCCCCACTCGCACAGCAAGCAAGCTGTGGGCCGGGGATTGTCGCGGAACTGCGCGCGGGAAGAGTTCCGGCGGCCAGGATCACCGCAAAAGCAGCCAGAGCCCGATCATCATCAATGCCGCGCCGGCATAGCGCTGCGGCCCGAGCCGCTCCTGGAACACGAACCACGACACAAGAAGGATGATGAGGTAACCCAGCGAGACCATGATCGGATAGGCGCTCGAGATGGGTAGCTTCCGCAGGGCCTGGGTGTAGGCGAGGAGGTTCAAGCCGAAACAGATCACCCCCAAGACGAAGGGCACGGAAAAGTACGCCCGCAGCGCGGCCGACATCCCGGTCGCGGGTGGCGCGGCGGCCCCCCTCTGGACCGCGGCGTATTTGATCAGAAGATTGGCGGCGGCATTCAGAACGAGAGCGATGACGAGGAAGAAGTACGCGTTCATCCGACCTCCCCGATCCCGAGACTCCCCCGCCGAACCGGCCGTAGCAGCGTGCGCCCTAACTCACACTTCGGGCATGGCTTTGCGCCCTCGGCAAGACGGGCGAAGAGTAGGGTCCCGGCGCCGGCAAGTCCAAGCGGTTTAGCGACCGCGGTTCCCGACTTCCGCGAGGACGCCCCACGCGCCCTCTCGCCCCCTCCGCCCGCTCGACTCATCCGACCCCTCGGGCCCAATCGTCCGTCTGCCCCCTCGGCCCCCCCCCCGACCACCCTTTGCCGCCCGTCGCAAACTTGACAATGCTTGAAACTACAACGGCCATCGGGGATACTTCCAAGGTCCCATTCATGCATGGAGGTTTCAAGAGATGCTCGGTATCGCTTCTCACGGCATTCGACGGGTGGGCCGGCAGAGCGCCATCATCCTGTTCGCCGGATCGGTCGGCCTGCTCGGGATCCTCGTAACTGATTGCGGCTACGACCATACCCGGGGCAACCCCGTCGATCAATGGCACTACGATCACACGATCTTCGTCCGCAAGGACTTTTCCGCGGTCTCGATCCAGACCTACATCAACCGCACCCAGTGGAATGTCGGTCTGCAGCGCGAAGACCTCTATGACGGCAATCTGGACGGCATCCTCGAAACGCCGGGAATGGACCGCGTCGTCATCACCGAATACACCAATGTGGAAGATCCGCCCGAGACGGCCGTTTTGCGCACCGGGGAGCTTCGCGACTACAACGATGTCTTCAAGGAGATCATCGGCGCGGCCAAGGCGGGCGAGAAGGGGTTCACGATCGGCGAACGGCAATACGACTTCCACTTCGTCTCCCAAGATGCCGACATGGCGACCGGCCGCCCACTCGGGTAGGACCGCGCACATCGAGGGACCATGGAGGTCCTCCTTGCCGGGCACAATATCGACCGCGCGCTGATTGCGGAGCTCGGCCGGGCCGGCGGCGCGCATGCGGGCGCGACCGATCCGCCGGCGATCGATCCCGACTCCCTGACTCCCGAAACCCTCTCCGCGGCGTACGCGCGCATCAGTCGCGACCCCCGTCCGATCCCGCAACTCCGCGAGGAAGCGCGCAACGATGTCGCGCGCGCGCGCCGTTCGAATCGCCAGATCGTCTTCGGCTTCGGTCACGCGAGCGTGGCCGAGCACGCGGTCTTCAATCTCGACATCCTCGGCATCTCGCGGCTGGCGGTGGAAGCGCTCGAGGGCTCGCGCCTCGGCTCCTATACGGAAAAGTCCCAGCGCTACATTCTCCTGGAACGCGACACCATCCTGCCGCCCGAAATCGCGGGCGGTCCTCTGGAGGGAGACTTCCGCCGGCTGATCGAGATGCAGCAGGCCGGGTATCTGGCGGCCTACGAACGCCTCTCCGCGCACTATGCCGAGACGCGGCCGCAGCAGTGGGCCGACGATGGCGGCCGCCTCGATCTCGAGGGCGCGGCCCGCGAGGATGCCCGCTATTTCCTGGGCCTGGCGACGACCGGCCAATTGGGCGCGACGCTCAATGCGCGAGCCCTCGAGGCGACCGTCCGCCGTCTCGCCGCCGATCCGCTCGAGGAAGTCCGCGAACTCGCGAAACGCCTTCATGACGCGGTCGCACCGATCGCGCCCTCGCTCCTGCGCTATACATCCGCGAGCCCTTACCGCGCGGAGACGAAGGAAGCTCTGCGGGACCGGCTGCGGAGGATCTGTCCCGAAGCGGTGGGATCGGACGTACAGTCGGCTGCGGGAGACTCGGCGCATCCGGGCGGCAACGCGGTGCCCGTGCGACTGCTCGATCCCATAGCCGGGGAAGCCGATCTTCTGGCGGCTTTGATCCACGGATGCGCGGAGATCTCCTGGAGTGAGGCGCAGCGCCACGTCGCCCGCCTCGATCCCGCCGCGCGCGAGACGCTCATCACCGAAAGCCTGGCGCGGCTGTCGCCTCACGAACCTCCGCTACGCGCCTTCGAGATGATCGATCTCGCCTACGAGCTCATCCTCAGCGCGAGTTGCTTCGCGCAGTTGAAGCGGCACCGGCTGGCCACGCTGCTGCCCCAGCCCTACCAGCCCGCGCTCGGGGTCACCGTCCCTCCAAGCTTCGCGCAGGCACATCTGACATCCCTCTACGCTGAAACCTGCCGCGCCGCGGAGTCGCTTTTCGCCCGCGTCCATGCGCTCCACCCGCCCGCCGCGGCCTACGCCTTGACCAATGGCCATCGGCGGCGCCTGCTCTTCAAGGTGAATGCGCGCGAGCTCTACCACATCGCGCGCCTGCGCCTCGACGAGCACGCCCAATGGGATATCCGGGCGCTCGCGGGCGAGATGATCCGCCAGGCGCGGGAGCGCCTGCCGCGCGTGATGATGTTCGCCTGCGGGAGGGATGAGCTTCTCAGATCACCTCATGGACGATCCGGATCCACTCCTTGAACTCGGGCGTGCCGGCCACCGCGAGGATTTCAAAGATCGCCATTTCATGACCGGTGAGGCGGCAGCCCATCTGGGCCGCGCGCCGGCGCGCCAGCTCGGCATCGCGAGCCGTGCGCGAGGAGATGCAATCGGCGGCCACGTGCACTTCATACCCGGCCCGCACGAGATCGGCCGCCGTCTGGTGCACGCACACGTGCGCTTCGATGCCGGAGAGGATCACCTGCTTGCGCCCCGTCGCCGCCAGGGCCGCGGAGAAGGCCGGCTCCCCCATGCACGACATGGTCATCTTCTGGATCGGACGATAGTGTTCGCCCAGGGCCACGATGATCTGCGCGTGCGTCGCGCCGATTCCCTTGGGGTACTGCTCGGTCACGAGGATCGGTAGACCGAGCAGGCGGGCGCCCTGAATCAGTCGCATCGTGCGCCGCAGCATCCCGTCCACGTCGTGGATCGCGGGCATCAGCTTCGCCTGGAAATCGACCGCCACGAGCACGGAGGTGTCGCGACTCAGCATGCGCACTCCTTGTTGATCGTCCCACGCGGTGACGGGGCACTTCCGCGGCCGGCGATCGCCTCAATACCGCCACTCGCAGTACTGCAGATCGTCTTGCGCCCGCAGCCAAGCTTCCCAAAACCCCTTCGCGCCCGCGAGTTGCTCGGCGAGCGGCGCCCCGCATCCCAGCCCCGCCCCCACCCGCGCGACGAAGTCAGGCCAATCGCCCGTGAGCAACTCATCCAGCAGACTGGTCGGCACGGGATAGTGGAGCAGCGTGACCTGTTCATCGGGCGACAAGCCCATCTGCTCTTTCAAGAGCCCGAGCGCCGTGTCGAAGCCCCCGACGTGATCGATCAACCCGTTCGCCAGCGCCTGCCGGCCCGTGTACACCTGGCCGCGCCCGAGGAAATCCACCTGCTCGACGCTCAACCCCCGGCAGCGCGCCACCCCCGCGATCCAGCGGCCGTAGCCGCTGCGATGCACGCTGTCGAAACGCCTGAATTCTTCCTCCGTGAGGGGCATGACGCTCGAGAAGTACGTGGCATGCGGCCCGATTGTGACCCGGTCCCAGGTGATCCCCAGCTTGTCCATCAGGCCCGCGAAATTCGGACGCATCGAAAACGAGCCGATGCTGCCCACGATGGCGCCCCCGGGGGCCACGATCGTACCGGCGCGGTAGGAGACCATGTACCCGCCCGAGGCGTTCATGTCCACCGTCGAGACGACGAGCGGCTTCGCCGCCGCCGCCCGCTCGACCGCCTGGCCGATGCGTTCGCTGGCCAGCCCCATGCCGCCCGGGGTGTCCAGCCGCAGCAGAATGCCCTTCACCGCATCGTCATCGGCCGCCGCGTCGATCGCCGCGACCATCGTCTCTTCGCCCATGGACAGCCCGAAGGGGAAGACATTCCCGCTCTCGCCGGTTGCGATCGTGCCCTGGCCGTGGACGACCGCGACCTTGGGCCCACGCTGCCCGAATTGGGCGCGCGCAACCTTGGCATAGTCCTCGCCGTCGACTGCGGCGAACTCGGATGCGCTGCCCTGCAGGCGGCGCACCAGCGCCTCCCACACGAGCACCCCATCGATCATCCCCGCCGCCTGCGCATCGAGCGGATCGAACTGCCCGATCTCCATCCATTCATCCACGCGCGCCGGATCGACCCCGCGGTCCCGCGCGATCGTCAGCCGCAGATTGGAATAAAGATCGTCGAGCACGCGCGTCGCGTTCGCGCGAACCTCGGGCGACATCTCCGTCCGCACGTACATCTCGGGGGCGGACTTGTACTCCTTGATGCGGCTGAGCTGCACGTCCACGCCGATGCTGGTGAGCAGGTCCTTGACGTACATCCGTTCGCCCATCAGCCCGGTGAACAGCACGAATCCTTCCGGAGCCACATGGATCGAATCACAGGCGGAAGCCAGATAGAGCGCGCGATTGTTGACGAACCAGGTGTAGGCATGCACCTGTTTGCCCGCATCGCGCAGCTGAGCGATCCGCTCGCGGATCTCCTCCAGCTTGCCCCACCCCAGCACGCAGGGATCCAACTTGAGGACGACCTGCGCGATGTGTTCGTCCCGGCGCGCCTTTTCGAGATTCTCGAGAATCATGGTGTGGGTCGTGGGACGATGTCCGAACGGCAAGCGTTGGGGGAGATCGAATTCGAGCGGCGAACTTGGAATCTCCTGGACCAGCGTCGCCCGCGAGGGCACGACGGGCGGTCGCGCCGCCTGCCCGATCAATGCCGAGGTGAAGATGAACAGGCCCAGCACGCCCATCCCGCCCAGCAGAAGCTGCGCGGCGATGACCGCTGCGACGGTGGTCATGAATCGTTTCATCAGGCCCCCAGTTGTCCGACGAAGCCTTCCGTCAGGCGCAGCAGGATCTCCACCCCCAAAACCAGGGCATCCTCATCCAGATTGAAGTGGGGATTGTGGTGCGGCCAGTCGCTCCCCTTGGCGGGATTTCCCGAGCCGAGGAACAGAAAGCAGCCGGGCACCATGTCCAGAAAGAAGGACATGTCCTCGCCGCCCATGATCTGAAAGTCGGTGATCACGCGCCCGGGCCCCAGCACGGCGGCCACCTGCTCATGCGCGCGCCTTGACATCTCCGGATCGTTCACCAGCGCCGGATAGCGGGCGACGTATTCGACGGCCGTTCGCGTGCCCAGGGTCGCGTCGATCCCGGCGGCGACCTCCTTGACCCGGCGCGTGCACAGATCGCGTACCTCGGGAGTGAACGCGCGCTGGGTCCCGTCCAGCACGACCTCCTCGGCCAGCGCGTTCATCACCGTCCCGCCCTGGATCTTCCCGATACTGATCACGGCGGACTGCACCGGGTCGACATTGCGACTGACGATGCTCTGCAGCGCGAGGATCAGGTGCGCGGCGGCCAGGATGGAGTCGATCCCCTCGTGCGGGCTGGCCCCGTGACCCCCTTTGCCGCGGATGCGGAAGTAGACCTCGTCGGTAAAGGCCATCATCGGCCCTTCCCGAACGGCGGCGTACCCGGTCGGCAGCCGGCTCCACAGATGCAGGCCGAAGATGGCGTCGGGACGCGGGTTTTCCAGCGCGCCCTCGGCGATCATCGGCTCCGCACCTCCGGGCCCTTCTTCGGCCGGTTGGAAGAGCAGCCGCACGCCGCCGCGGATCCGGTCCCGATGGCGCGCGAGCACCCGTGCCACGCCCAGAAGAATCGCCATGTGTCCGTCGTGCCCGCAGGCGTGCATCACCCCCGCGTTCACCGACCGGTAGTCTAGCTCGGGATTCTCCTCCTGCACCCGCAAGGCATCCATGTCCGCGCGCAGGGCGACCACCGGGCCGCGCGAATCGCCGCTTTCGAGATCGGCGACGACCCCCGTCTTGGCCACCCCCGTTCTCAGACGAAAACCGCCGTAGCCGCGAAGCTCTTCCACGATGCGCCCCGCGGTGCGGACTTCCTCGAAGCCGCGCTCCGGATGTCTATGGAAATCCTGGCGCAGCGCGACAAGATCGGCCGCCATCTCCCGCACCTCCGGCCTGACCCGCTCGAGAGCGCCGGCATCCGGCACGAGTCCTTCGGTCATCATTCGTCCGCCCCTCCTGCTTCCGCTCTATGCATTTCGTGCACCGCGCATGGGAGGCCTGATCATCCCACGGCCTCGCGCGGAGGATCCTGTTTCAATCCGGAGCGCAGCGCAGGTGAACCCTTTCACCCCGGAGCGCAGCGCAAGTGATCCCCTTTCACCCCGGAGCGCTGCGCAGGTGATCCCAGCCGCCCGGAAGATCCACGAGGCTTCCCTCTCTCTTTCGCAAACGCACGTCCGCCGAGCCCGCCACTACCGACCCGATGGGCGTCACGCGCACTCCGCATAGTCCCGCCGCCGCAAACACGCGATCGGCGTTCGCCGGCGGAGCGGTGAAGAGCAACTCGTAGTCATCACTCGCCCCCAGCACCCACAGCAACGGATCGGACTTCAACTTCTCGGCAAGCAGAAGCAGATCCTCATCGAGCGGGAGGAACCGCTCCTCGAACACGACCGCGACACCGCTCTCCTCGCAGACGTGACGCATGTCGCCGGCCAGGCCGTCACTCAGGTCGATGGCCGCCGAGGCGAGATCCTCGGTCACCAGGTAGCGGCCGACGTCGATGCGCGCGCGCGGCGCCGCGTGATGCCGGCGCATCCGTTCCCGCAATCCGCCCGCAGTCACGGCGGCCGGTTCGGCCCGCAGGGCGGCGAGGGCTGCGCCGGCGGCACCGGGCGAGCCGGTCACGAACACGACGTCTCCCGGCCGGGCGCCGCTACGCCGCAGCGCCTTGCCTGCTTCCACTCGTCCAAGCAGCGTGATGTCGAGGAACAACTGATCGGAGGTCGCGATGTTGCCACCCAGAATCCGCGCGCCGTGGCCCTCAAGCGAGTGCAACAGCCCCTCGTAGATCTCATCGACCGCCGCAATGGACAGTCCGGGCGGAAGCCCAAGCGAAACCAGCGCGCCTTCCGGCAGGCCTCCCATTGCGGCGATATCGCTCAGATTGATCTCGGCAGCTCGCGCGCCCGCCTCCCGCGGAGTGATCCACGCGGGTTGAAAGTGGCACCCTTCGATCAATGCGTCGCAGGTGAGCAGAAGGTCCCAGCCGGCGGGAGGCCGGTAGATCGCGGCATCGTCACCGATGTCGGTCAGCGCGGCGTCGAGAGGACCCGGCGTGCGATCCGTGGCCGCCTGCTCCAGCCGGCGGCGGATACGGTCGATCAGTCCGAACTCACCCAGTTCGCTGACCGGCGGCCCTGTCCGCCAGACCTCTTTTGCACTGCCGGATGGTTCCACCATGCCTTCCCTGCTCGATCGGTGCTGCCTGGGATCGCCCGCGGGCGGCCGGGAGGGAAGACTACCAGGAGAGCAGGCGCGCCGCGAGCACCTGCTCCATGCGCGCGCGCAAATCCCGTGTGACCGCCTCCGGATCATCCGCCAGCGCCACCGCGCTAAGGACAGCGATGCCGTGCGCCCCCGCCGCGAGGATCGGCTCCACGTGTTCGGCCCCGATGCCCCCGATCGCGATCACGGGGATTTCCACCGCTGCGACGATGCGGCGCAGTCCCTCGATTCCCAGCACCGGCCCCGCATCCGGCTTGCTGGAGGTGCCGAAGACATCGCCCACCCCCAGGTAGTCCGCCCCGGCCCACGCCGCTTCTTGGGCCTCCTCCACGGATCGCGCGCTGGCACCGATGATGCGATCGGGTCCGAGCAGCCGGCGGGCTACCGAAACGGGAAAGTCGTCACTGCCGACGTGCACACCTTGCGCGTCTCCGGCGAGCGCAACATCCACGCGATCGTTGACAATCGTCTTCACACAAGCCCGGCAGGCCAGGCGCAAGAGCGCGCGCACCTCCTCGATCAGCTCGCGCGTGGTGATGACGCGCTTCTCGCGGAATTGCACGACGTCGGCGCCGCCCGCGATCGCCATGCGGGCGATCTCCCGATGGCCGGGGCTGCCCGGCAGGGCGGCATCGGTGACGACATGCAGTCGTCCCACGTTTCTCATGGGTCCGCTCCTCGAGCCGGATGGGTCATCGCGGCGTCACGACCGCGGATCCGGACCGGCCTCCTCGCGACAGCGCGGCGGATCGTTCTCGTGGAAGTGATCCAGAATCGGTCTTTTCTGCCCCAGGAGCAAGGCCGAGCGAATCGCCGCGCTGACGTACTGCTTGGCCCTTTCGATCGCGCCCTCGAGCGGCATCCCTGCCGCGAGGCCGCAGGCGATGGCGGCCGCCAGGATGCAGCCGGTCCCGTGGGCATCGACTCCACCGCCCCCAGCCGCATCCATCGCGCTCCGTCCCGGCCCACCTGCAACCGAACGCATCGTTCCCGTGGGACCGGAGATCCGTGGCGCGCGAAAGCTCCGCACTCCGACTCCACTGACAAGCAGATCGATGCTCTCCTCACCCGGCGCGTGACCGCCCGTCACGAGAACCGCCTCCACTCCCCGCTCGCGAATCATCTGCGCCGCCTGAATCGCCTCTTCCGTGGTCCGCACCGGACGCCCTGCGAGCGCTTGAGCCTCGGACCAGTTGGGTGTGCAGAGGGTGGCAAGGGGCAGAAGTTTCTTCACCAACTGCTCGAACCCCGCTTCGTCCAGCAACGAGCGGCCCCCCGTCGAGGCAAGCACGGGATCGACGACCAGCGGCAGTCCGCGGCCGGCCACGATGTCGGCCACAAGCGAGACGATCCGCCCGTTTCCGAGCATTCCCGTTTTGAAAGCGGCGACGGGAAAATCCCGCAGGAGCATCTCGAGTTGCGCCCCGACCACTTCCGGCGGCAGGTCATGCACAAGGCCGACGGCATCCGAGTCCTGTGCCGTCACGGAGGTAACGCCCGTCAGGGCGTACCCTCCCAAGGCGTGGATCGTTTTCAGATCCGCCTGGACGCCGGCTCCCGCGCTCGGATCCGAACCTCCAATGGCCAGAACGACCGGCCTCACCTTCGCCGGAACTCCTGGTCGTGAATCGGCCCCGGTCATCTCTCCCCCTGATCGTCGAAGGGTGCCGCGGTCCGGATGACCGCCGATCGGGAACGATAGAGTCGGCGCTTGGGAGCGTCAAGCCGTCCGACCAATGGCATGGGGCCTGCTGATTGTTTCATTGCGAAACGGCGATGTTGCACATGGAAACCAAAGTTGGATTCCTTCTGTTTAGCTTTGCCCCTCGCCCCCAGCCGCGGCGAGACCGATCCGTCTCAGGCATCGGCCAGCCGCGGCCCGAGCGTATGACCTTACTGGCGACACTTGAAGTGGTTATCCACTCCGAACCCGGATTCTCGGATCGAGTCGTCCCTCCTTCCTTGCTGTCGATCCACGGGCCGGCCCTCCCCCGGCAGCCAAGCCGAGCCGATTGGCACGAGTGCTGCATTACCTCCGGCCGTAAGGCGGAAGCAAGGGAGGGCCGGCTCGAACAGAAGTTGCATCGTCGTTCGGGCCCTCGGAATCGATGAAACCTGCCGGCCGAGCAATGCGCGTCCGGCAGCCTTGGAAGGAGGGATGAATCATGACGTTGGTGAGATGGACTCCAAGAATCCCGGGGCGTTGGACGGGAGATCGCGAGAACGCTTCGGTCGATCGCTGGAACAGCATGTTCGATGAGTTCTTCGGCTTGGCCCCGGCTACTTCGTGCGACTGGATGCCGGCGCTCGATGTGACCGAGGACGAGAGTCATTACCGGGTGAAAGTCGATCTGCCCGGGCTGGAGCGGGAGCAGGTGGAACTGAGCTTCGAGGGTGATGTGCTGACGATCTCGGGCGAGCGCAAGGAGGAGCAGCAGAAGAACAACTCGCACCTCCATCGCACCGAGCGTTTCCTCGGCACCTTCACGCGCTCTCTCCGGTTCCCCGGTGACGTGAAGCCCGAGGGGATCGAGGCGGTCTTCAAGAACGGCGTCCTCGAGATCTCGCTTCAGAAGGCCGAGGAAGCCCGCCGGCGGAAGATCGACGTCAAGTAGGATATGTCTCAGATCGACCTCTGAAGGGCCGGGCGCTTGCCCGGCCCTTCTTGCTTCCCGAGGCCCTGGGTCGGCCCCAACGTCGGCTATCGACCCGTCCGCCCGAATGGTAGACTCAGCTCGTTTTCGGGGCGGTAGACTCGGCTCGTTTCCGGGGCGATCGATGGCCGCACGGGGAAGACCGCGCATGAGACTTTGGGGACTGACAAAGCCGCTCATAGGCGTCGTGCATCTGCAACCCCTCCCGGGATCCCCCGGGTATCGCGGATCTCTTCCGGCGATCGTGCGTCGCGCCCTTCGGGATGCGGAGGCCTACCTGCGGGGCGGAATGGATGCCCTGCTGGTCGAGAACTACGGGGATGTCCCCTTTTTCCGCGAAGCGGTTCCCGCCGAGACGATCGCAGCGATGGCGGCGATCGCCCGGGAGATCCGGCGCCTGGGTCGTTTTCCCCTGGGCGTGAACGTGCTGCGCTGCGACGGATTGGGTGCGCTGTCCGTGGCCATGGCCGCCGAAGCCCAGTTCATCCGCGTGAACGTCTTCGCTGGAGCGATGCTGACCGATCAGGGCCTGATCCAAGGTCGGGCGGCCGACATCCTGCGCCGCCGTGCGGACTTGGGCGCGAGCGTACAGGTCTGGGCGGATCTGCTGGTCAAGCATGCGGTTCCCTTGCGGGAGACCGATCCCGTCGCCGCCGCGATGGATCTCAAGGAACGCGCTTTGGCGGACGGCTTGATCGTCACCGGGTCCCGGACGGGACAGCCGGCGGATGCGGCTCTTCTCTCCAGGCTACGCGAATCGGTGGGAGGCGTGCCATGGATCGTCGGCAGCGGTGTCCGTAGGGGCGAGCTCGCGCGATACTGGCACCTCGCCGACGGCTTCATCGTCGGCACGTCCCTCGAGCGGGGCGGTCGTTCGGGAGCCGCCGTGGACATCTCCAGGGTGCGCGCGCTCGTCGCCGAGAGAGGCCGGCTGCTGAAGAACAATCGGGGCCCGCGAACACGATCCGGAGGCGACTGAATGTCCGAGCAGGCCGCGCGGGAAAATGGTCAGCCTGGGAAGTTCGAACCTCTTCCCAAGGACTGGTGTGCGCGGGCATCCGGTCTAGCCGACAGCTTTCTCTCGCCGGCGCAGCTCCTCGCAAGCGAGCGCGTGGTGCTCGAGCAGTTCATTCACCTCTGCCTGCGTTTCGCCTACATGGAAAAGCGCATTCAGGGCGAGATCCTCTTCGAGCTGTCGACGCATCCCTTCGTGATCCGTAACGAGCCTGCTCCCAGTCTTCTGGAAGAGGCGGAGCGGCTGGCCGCCCGGGAACGCAAGGCCCTGGAAATCCCGGAGGGGCCGATCGAGGATCTGGCCGAATTGCTCGACGATCGCGGCATCAAGACCATCCTGTGGCCCCTGGCACCCGGGCTGCGGCGCGCGGGCGCGTTTCTCTTCGATGAACGCACCGGCCCCGCCCTGCTCTCCATGGCGCCGGAGCAGTCCGCGGCAGGCCGGTTCATTCTGGCCCACGAGTACGGTCATCTCCTCGTGGATGTCGATCCCTATGCGAACCGGTTCTGCCCGCAAGCCGCCCTCGACGAATCGGACACTCATGGCGGCGGGCGGCTGTTCGAGGCCGACGCGCTGCTCCATGCGGCGGCCGGGGGCCTGACGGTCTCGGAGATGCGTGCCGATTTCTTCGCACGGGCGTTTCTGTTGCCCCCCGCCCACTTCCTGAGCAGCCTGAAGCTCTTCGACATCTCTCCCTCTCGCGATCTGAACCTTGCCCGCCTGGCCGACCTGGCCTTCTATTACGGGGTGGAAACCGGGGTTGCTCTCACCCGGATCGCCGATCTCGGAGCGCTCTCGGCCGAGGCCGTCCGCGAGATCGGACATGCGACGAATTCGTTCCCCGAGGTGGTCCCGACCGAGCCGCCGCCGAGCCGGGCGCAGGCGCCGGCGGGATCGCCCAGCCACCATCCCACGCGGTTCGTCAATCTGGGGATGGCGATGTACTTGAAGCGCCTCGTCTCGGTGGACCAGATGGCAACCCTGCTCGGGATCGACAGGACTGCCGCACACGAGTTCCTGAAGTTTGTCGATCCTGCCGCAATCCCTGCAGAAGGAGCGGAGGAGGCCGGCCCGTCCGGAAGGCGGGCCGGGGCATCCGAGCAAGGGGCATCCGAGCAAAGGCCGGGGCCGGATCACGAGACGCGTTGACCCTTGCATGACCGGTGCTATGCTCGATTTTGGGTAGGGCGAAGACAAATGATGGCGTTGTTCGGTCGCACATCCCGCCTGGGGCGCGGCGTCCGCTGGATGGCCGAGTTTCTCGGCGAGCGCTTGTGGGAGGAGGACTTCCGGGGCCGGCGCGGGCTGCGCGGCTTCCTCTATCATCAACTGCGCGTCATCGTCGTCGTCGGGCGCAGCCTCCCCCGCGGGCAGATTCCCCTGCGCGCGGCCGCCATGACCCTGGCCACCCTGCTCGCCCTCGTGCCGGGGGTCGTCCTCGCCTTCAGCCTGCTGGGCGCCTTCGGCGGTCTCGAGAATCTCCAGGCCGCGCTACAGCGCTTCATCCTCCAGAATCTGGTCTCCAGCGTTCAGGAACAGGTATCCAACTTCCTCAGCCGCTACTTCCACGGCGCGGGCGCATTCCAAGGGATCAACATCCTGTTCCTGCTGGGAGGCGTCTTCGGGCTGCTCGCGACCATCGAGGATGCGTTCAACCAGATCTGGGGGATCAAGCGCGGCCGCAGTCTGGGCCAGCGTCTGACGACCTACACGACGATTGCCGTCCTCGGGCCATTCCTCACCGCGATCAGCGTGACGCTCACCATGTCGATCCAGAACGCGGATCTCTTCGTCCGGCTCCAGGGTTGGGCCCCGGTGAGTACTGTGCTGGACTTCACATTCGGGCTGCTGCCGCTGGGCGTCACGTTCCTCGGACTGACGCTGGTCTATTGGATCATGCCGAACACGCGTGTCAGTTTTCTTTCCGCGATGGGCGGGGCTTTGGTGGCAGGCCTGTTGTGGGAAGGCAGCAAATGGGGCTATGGGCTCTATCTCTCGTCCGCCACGATGTACCGGACGCTCTACGGCCCCCTGGTCGCCATTCCGCTGCTCTTTCTCTGGGTGCACTTCAGTTGGGTGGTGGTCCTCTTCGGAGCGCTCCTGACCTTCGCCCGCGAGGCGGCGGACGATTTTCAGGTCGAGGAAGGGGCGGTGACCGCCGGTTTCCGGGAGCGCCTGCGGGCGGCGTTACTCTGCATGACCGAGATCTGTCGTGCCTATTGTCGCGGGGAAAGAACACCCAACGTGATCCGGCTCTCTTCGCGCCTGCACATCGCGGTGCGGCTCGCGCGTTCGGCAGTCGGGGACCTGCTGAGCGGGGGGCTCCTGCACGAGATCGTTCGCACCCAGGATCGCGGAGAGGGCGGGCTGGTGCCCGCCAGGGATCTCCAGAATCTGACGGTCCTGGATGTGATCCGCTGCGTGCACGAGACCGGAAGCTCTGCCGCGCCGCGAGCGGATGATCCGGCCGCCTACGAGATCGACCAGATCCTATCGCAGATCGATGAATCCCTCGCCCGACTGGGCAAGGCCACAACCTTCGCCGATATCGTCGCCACCCTGGATCGATGCTCCGAGCCGGCCCGCCCCAATCCCGTCAATCTCTTTCGCCCCTGAGCCCGACCGAGACCGGGCTTTCACCGCGAATGGCGGCCAGCAAGAGCTCCGAGGGACCGGCCTTGGACAGGAAGGCGTCGGCCCCCGCCCGCAGCATCGTACCGGCCATGTCGGCCGCTTCGAACATCGACAACCCAATGATGCGGATGGCCGGATGGCGGGCGCTGATCGCGCGCGTCGCCGCCACGCCGTCCATTCCCGGCATGGCCACATCCATGATGATCACGTCCGGACGCAACCGGTCGGCCAGCGTCACCGCCTCCGCGCCGTTGCTGGCCTCGGCGATGACTTCCATGTCCGCTTCCTCGGCCAGCAGGGACGCCAACCCATCCCGCAACACCTTGTGATCATCGGCCAGCATGACGCGCGGGCGGGCGTTGCGCGGGCGCGACGGTTTGCGCCGGACCTTCGGCCGCGCCTGTGCGGCGCACGGCGCGTTCCGGTCCACCGCCCGATCGAACTCGATGACCCCATCGGGCACGACGAGTGCGATGCAGCTCCCCTCTCCCGGCCGGCTGAAGATGCGCAGTCGTCCACCCATGGATTGAGCCCGTTCCCGGATGCTCAGCAGACCAAGACCGCCGCCGCTGTCCAGATGGAGGTTGCGGCCATCGAACCCGATCCCCTGGTCGACCACCATGACGACGATGCGCCCGCTGCGGCGGCGCAAACGCACCTCGGCCCGCTTGACTCCCGAGTGCTTCGCCGCGTTCAGCAGCATCTCCCTCACCGCGCGGTAAATGAAAGTGCGCAGCGTCTCGCCGCAGGGCTCGCTCTCCGGCCCGGCGTCGAGCTCGACATCCAGGCCGAACCGTTGATTCATGTATCTGGACAACCACCCCAGGCCTTCAACCAGTCCACTCTGGTCGAGCACGGGAGAACTGAGGTCGTGCGAGAGTTGGCGGGTCTTGCGAATCGAATCTTCCAGCGTGACCTTGATTTGCCTGATCATGTCCCGGGCGGCCTGCCCGTTGTCCAGGCGACCGTCCAGCACGGTGAGCTGATACATGGACCCGACCAGCAGCTGTTGCAGATCGTCGTGCAGCAGCTCCGCCAGGCGGCGCCGTTCCTGATCCTCGGCCTGGATGAGTTTCAAGGTGAGTTCCTGCAGCTGGCGCGTGCGCTTCTGAAGTTGCTCCAGCGCGATCTGTCGCTGGCTCACATCTTCCATGCTCAGCACCAGGAACTGCACCTCGCCCGCCTCGTCGAGCACGGGCGTGAGAAACCAGTCCCAATAGTCGGTCAATCCCGGCCGGTCGGGATGCGGGAAGGGGCGGGCGAAAGCCCGATGCGGTTGCCGTGTCTGGACCACGTGTTCGAAAATGCGGCGGGTTTCCTCGTCCGGATGGATCTGGAAGTGGTTCTTCCCGACGAGCTTCTCGACCCCGTGCGCCGCCCCGTGCACCGCCGCGCGCGCGTAGGCCTCCGCGTAGGCCTCGTTGACCTGCACGAGATTGAACTCCCGGTCCAGGAAAGCGATCGGGGAGCTGCTGTGTTTGAAGAGGGCCTCGAGCAAGCGTTTTTCCAACGGCCCCTCCGAAGGAGAGAGTCCGACCCGAGATGGGGGCAGGAGAAGCCCGACAAGCCCTCCCGCCCGAGGAGCATCGAGAGGCCGCAGCGTACTCCGCCCGGCGCTTCAGCCCCTTCCCGGATGAATCCATCACCGAGAATGAGAGTGCGCCCGTCCGGCCGATCGGACCATCGGGGGAATGCCTCGTCGCTCGCTGGGATAAGCGCGTACGGGGGGCACGACACTGTGTCCGCGAACGGGGAACGGGCGGCCGGCGTGCAAGTTCCCGGATCGGGCCTCGCTGTCCGGCCGCACCGTCGCCCGGACGGGTCGGCGGCTCCCCGCCCGGACGGGTCGGCCCCCCCCGGCTCGGACCGGTCGGCGTCTCCCCCGGTTCGGACGGCTTCGAAGGCGCGGACCTGAGTCCGACATGCTTGAATCCGACGGATTCTGCGGTATACTCGTCGGTTTCCCAATCGATGGGGCGCCCGGCCGCCCCTCTTCGTTGAGAGTCGCAGAGTCGCGCGGCCGCTCGCGAAGTGGGAGCGACGCGGGAGGTCCGTGGCCTGAAACACCAGCAGGACAGGAGAAGATGAACCGCGAAGACTTCGTCATGGGCATCAGCGGGGACGCCGGCGAGGGAGTTGTCGTCACCGGCGATCTCATGACTCAGGTGGGCGCGCGCGCCAATTTCCAGATCTCGAGCACGCAGACCTTCCCCGCCGAAGTGCGCGGCGGGCAGTCCTATGTGCAGATCCGCTTTGGAGTCGATAACGTCTTCAATCCCGGCGATCGCCTGGACGTGCTCGTGGCTTTCAATGACCTCGCCTATCACCAATACAAGGGCACGGCTTCCAGCGAGGCCATCCTGATCATCGATGGCGATCCGGAACAGACCGACAAGGCCGCACGCTTCTCGGATTGGAGCGGTGGGCCGATCTACGTCGTGCCGATGACCCGCATCGCCCAGGAACAGATCGGCGAGAAACGGGCCAAGAACATGGTGGCCCTGGGCATGATCACCGGCATCCTCGGCTTCCCCCCGCAGCACGCCGAGGAGCTCATCCGGCGTCAATTCCGCCAGAAGGGCGACAAGGTGATCGAGGCCAATGTGGCCGCCGTCGCCGCAGCCCGGGAATATGTCCTCGCGCATGTGCAGAAGCGCGACTCGCTCACCGTGCCCGAAATCCCCGGCCACGGACACCTGGTCATGAGCGGCAATGATGCGATCGCGCTGGGCGCTTTGTATGCCGGGTGCCGTTTCTTCAGCGGCTATCCGATCACACCCGCCTCCGAGATCATGCAACTGCTGTCCGAAGAGCTTCCGCTCGTGGGCGGGACGATGTACCAGGCCGAGGACGAGATTGCCTCGTTGGCCGCCACCCTGGGCGCCTCGTTCAGCGGCGTGCGCGCGATGACCGCCACCTCGGGCCCGGGGCTCTCGCTGATGGCCGAGTTGCTGGGTCTTTCCGCGATGGCGGAGATCCCGGTCGTAATCGTGGACGTCCAGCGCGGCGGTCCCAGCACGGGGCTGCCGACCAAGACCGAGCAGTCGGACCTGCAAATGGCCCTCTACGGAGGCCATGGTGAGTTCCCCCGGGTGGTGATGGCGCCCATTTCGATCCGCGATTGCTTCAATGTGATGCGCCGGGCCTTCGAGATCGCCGAGATTTACCAGGTTCCGGTGATCGTCCTTTCGGAACAGGGCCTGGGGCACCGCCGGGCGACGCTTCCCCGCACGTTGCTCGAGCAGACGCCGATGGCCGAGGTCGCCCGTCCGGTGAAGGAATGGCCGGCCGGGGGCTATCGTCGCTTCGATTTCACCGACAGCGGCATTTCGCCGCGCGCGCTGCCCGGAGATCCGGGGGGCATGCACATGGTGACCGGGCTCGAGCACTGGGATTTCGGCGGCCCGGCCCACGATCCGGCGAACCGCGCCGAAATGGTGCGCAAGCGCTTCCGCAAGCTGCGCAACCTCGATCGCAAGTACGGGGGTGTCTTCGCCTTCAAGGGCGACGGGATCCTGCAGCGCCTGCACGCCACGACCGACGACGAGGCGGGGCGGCTGTCGTCGGTCGAAGAGGCCTTTCGCGGCGAGGTGGGGATCATCGGCTGGGGCGCGACCGCCGGAGTCGTTCGCGAAGCCGTCGCGCGGGCCGAACGCCGCGGCATCAGCGCGGCGGCGATCTTCCCGCGCATGATCCTCCCGCACAACGACCTGACCATCCGTCCCTTCATCGAGGGACACAAGCGCATCCTGGTCGTCGAGGAAAACTTCACCGGGCAGTATGCCCGCTTCCTCGCGCATCATTATCACTTCCAGCCGACGCTGCTGAACAAGTACGACGGACTGCCCTTCACGCCCGATCAAGTCCTCGCCCGGATCGAGGAGGTGGCCAACTATGTCTAGCTCCGCACGGGAGGCCCACGAGGCCGCCACGACCGAGACGGCGGATGCCGCTGCGTTCACCGCGAAAGACTACAAGGGACGGATCAAGCCGATCTGGTGCCCGGGCTGCGGCGACTACGGCGTCTTGAACTCCCTGCTGAATTCGCTCGCCCATCTGCGCATCCCCCCCGAGCAACTGGCGGTCGTCTCGGGCATCGGCTGCTCGAGCCGCCTGCCCGGCTTCGTGAAGTGCTACGGTTTCCATGGCGTTCACGGCCGGGCCCTCCCGGTCGCGCTGGGAGTCAAGCTGGGCAATCCGCGCCTGACGGTCATCGTCGCGGGCGGCGACGGCGACGGACTCTCGATCGGAGCGGGGCACTTTCCGCACGTCGCGCGGCGCAACATCGACATCACCTACCTGATGCTCGACAATCGCATCTACGGCCTGACCAAAGGGCAGACCTCGCCGACGACTCCGCAAGGCATCTGGACCAAGACGGCGCCCCACGGAGTGATCGAATACCCGATGAACCCCGCCGCGCTGGCGCTTTGCTACAGCGCGACGTTCGTCTCGCGCGGCTACAGCAATCAGCTGAAGCAGCTGCAGGAGATCATCACAGCCGCCATCCGCCATCGCGGCTTCTCGCTGGTGCAGATCCTGACTCCCTGCGTGACGTTCGGTAAAGGCTGCGGCTTCGATGTCATCGCCGGAAGCGTGAAGGATGTGCCGGAGACGCACGACCTCCAGGATACCCGTGCCGCCTACATGCTGGCCACCGATCCCGATCACGTCTACACGGGGATCTTCTACCGTGAGGAGCGTCCCGAACTGGTCGACATGCTGCAGCAGCAGGGCGGCACGCGGGGCCGCGAAGTGGACGATTCCGACCCCAAGATCGATGTCCAGCGGCTGATCGGCCGCTTCAGCTAGGAAACCGGCCCGGGTCGCGCGATACTCGACTGCCGGGGCGGGCCAAGGGAGAATGGCCGGGCGCGTCTGCGAAGCGTCGCCCGGACGCCCGCCCCGCGATCGGGATCGTCACGGTACGAGCAGGCGCTCATGAATCTGGCTCGCTTGATCAGACCGGAGTGCATTCTCCTGGAGTTGCGGACCACGGCTCCTCCCGAACCGGAGGGCGAGTTCGACCGGACTCGCTATGTCTGGGCGATCAAAGATGCGGTCATCGGTGAGCTGGCCGAAGTGATGGCCGAATCGGGGCGCATCGGGAACATCAATCGTCTACGCAACGATCTGATCAACCGGGAGAAGAAGGCGACGACGGGACTCGCCTTCGGCGTCGCCGTGCCGCACGTGCGCACGCGCGAGGCGCGCGAATTCCTGCTCGGCTTCGCTCGCTCGACGCCGGGACTGCCCTTTGATTCGCTCGACGGGAATCCCACGCACATGTTCTTCGTTCTGGTCGCCCCGCCCTACGACGACACCATGTATCTGCGGGTCTACAAGCAGATCGCGGAAGCTTTCACGTATCGGGATCCCACGCGGATGCTCATGGAAGCGCAGAGCGGAGGCGAGATCATCCGAGCGTTCAAGGATCTCTGAAAGCCGGGATCTTCCGGCGCGTCAGGCGTGGTCGCGTCAGGAAGCGGAGGTGAGGGATGCACCGGTTCCCAGGATTCCGTCGCGTGCACCCTGCGGGCGTGATGGCACGCCTGCTTCCTGGGGGCCCATTCGCGATGCTCCTCCTGGCGGTTTCGCCCGCCGTCGCGCCCGGAGCGGAAGTCGCGCCTGCCGGCGTTCCCGGTGCGGAAGCCGAGGCCGCCGGGATCCGACTCGATGCGCTCGATGAGGCTCTCGCCGTCGCTGGGATGGCCCGCGAGGATCTCGGCTGGAAGGCGCGCGGCTGGTGGGAGCGCTATCCGGCCGACATCCCCTACAAACTGCGCCACTTCGACGACCTGTGCGCCGAGCCGCTCGCCATCGTCCCATTCCTGCGCGACATGGGGGGCACGCTGCGGCTTACGCTCGATCCGGACGTAGTCGCGGGCAAGCAGGGTGAGCGCGGGGCGGGGGCGCTCTACCGAGCGGTACACGACCTGGGCGTCAACAAGCGCTACGGCGCGACGCGGGCCTTCTCGGCCAACCTCATCGCCGCACCTACGCCCCTCGACGTCGCGCTCGTCGAGACCTGGAAGGCCGAGGACCGGGCGACTCGCTACGTCACTTTCGGGAAGGAGTCGCCCTATCCGCTTCTCGCCCGCGACCTCGCCGCATCATGCGACGGGCTGCCTCCTGAAGTGAGTGCCATCCTGGGCAAGCTGGTTCTCGATCTTCTGGATGCGCGGCACTGGGCCCGGCTTGGTTTTCGCAACGTACCGCTGGAAACACGCACACGGATCGCGACACGACTCGATCTCGGCGCCGAGGAGACCGACGCGCTGGAGTACGAGCCGGCGATGGATGATGCGGCCCGCCTGTGGGATGAGTCGAGCGTGTGGTACGCGGGCCTGAAGGCGGTCGAAGCCCTCGATCTCGCCCGCCTCGCACTCGCGGATACGATAGCGGCCCACGACTTCGCGCTCGAATCGATTCATATCGACATCCCCACCCCGGCCGGTCGCGTGAGGGTCGATGGGACGCGGGGAAACGAAATCGCGATTCCCGCGACGGGGGCGTTTCTGGTGGTCGATCTGGGAGGCGATGATCGCTACACGGGGCCTGTCGGCGCCTCCTCGCCGCTCCTGCCGCTGGGCGCTGCACTCGATCTCGAAGGCGCCGACGTATACGCCGGCGGAGATGCCGCTCTCGGAGCGGGGGTGACGGGCATCGGCGTGCTCCTCGACGCGGCGGGGAGCGATACCTACGATGCGGGGACGGTCGGCCAAGGGGTCGGGCACTTCGGCCTCGGGGCGCTGATCGATCTCGCCGGCGATGATGTCTATCGGGTCAAGTACAGCGGTCAGGGCGCTGGATTCTTCGGTATCGGCGTGCTCCTCGATCTCGGCGGGGACGATCGCTACACGGTATGGAGCGACGGGCAGGGTTTCGGCGGCGTCGCCGGAGTCGGCGTGCTCGGCGATCGGGAAGGCGACGACGTCTATCGCGCCGAACCCGACCCCGCCATCACGGGCCGGCCCTCCTATCACAGCGAGGGCAAGATCGCCGTCAGCAATGCGCAGGGCTGTGCCATGGGGCGAAGAGGCGACGGCGCGGACGGTCACTCGTGGGCGGCAGGGATCGGCGCGTTGCTCGACGCCGCCGGCGACGATCGCTACGAGGCGGGCAACTGGGCCCAAGGCTGCGGCTACTGGTTCGGCACCGGCCTGCTGTGGGACGGCGCCGGGAATGACACCTACCGCGCCAACGGCTGGGCCTCGGCCTCCGGCGCGCACTTCTGCATCGGTGCCGTGATCGACGAATCCGGCGACGATCTCCACGCGGTCGCTCAGAACTGGGGCCCCGCCTTCGGACATGATTTCACCGTCGCGTTGCTGCTCGATGGAACCGGGAACGACCGCTACGAATGCGGCAACGAGGGTGTCGGACACTCGATCAATCGCAGCGTGGTCCTCTGTCTCGAGGGTGGCGGCGACGACACCTATGCCTTCACCACCGCGGGCAAGCAGCCGGGCCGCGCCACCTTCGATCCGCGCTTCCTCGATCGATCCGGCACTTCCGTCTACTGGACGGAACCGGTGTCGATCGGTATGTTCCTCGATACCGGCGGAGCGGATCTCTACCCACCTGATCTCGGTGACGATGCGGTCAAGACCGACGAACCGGGCAGCGACAACGAGCGGGCGCGCAATCGGGGGATCTTCGTGGACCGCGCGGCAGGGACCATGGACTTCGATCGTCCGCAGCGTGGGAGGCGACGCTAGATTCGCCGCATCCCGAGCGGCAGCCCGATCATCCGGTCCGTGAATGAAGCGCCGGTGGCAGCCTGGGGGAACGCCCGCCTGCCACCCCGGACACGCGAGGGAGGAGCATAATGAACTCTGCGCCGCGGAAGATCTCATACCGGGTTCTCCTGGTCGCCGCATTGCTGGCCGCCCTGCACGCCGCGGGTCTTGCCGCGATCGCCCACGCTCAGGGCGAGGCCGGGCTGCGCTTCGCGCTGGGCGTACCGATGGACGAGTTCGCCGATTCGAACGAGAAGCTCGGGCCCGGTTTCGCCCTGCATGCCGCCTATGCGGCGACCCCCGCTCTGGCGGTCGGCATCGGCGGGACCTACATGATCTTCGGCAGCGACAGCCGCAAGATCGACATCCCGCTGGTGGACGACGACGTGGAGCTCAACACCGACTACAACGCCGCGAACATCTATCTGATGGCCCAACTGCGGGGGCGCGTGGCGCGGCTGACCGGTTACCTGGAGGGCCGCGTCGGCGGCAGCTACCTCTGGACGGAGTCGAAGCTCGAGGACGACGACATCTTCGACGACGACGAGGTCGGCGAGAAGGTCAACTACGATGACTTCGCCTTCTGCTACGGCGGAGGAGGCGGGCTGATGCTCCGCATCGTCGACCCGCGGGAGGCCGATCCGAACATCGCGGGCGACGACGGCGGGCCCGGCGTCCACATCGACATGAAGGCGCTCTACGTCTTCGGCAGCGAGGCGGAGTATCTGACGGAAGGCGACATCACCCTCGATGAAGACGACGACCCGATCTACACCGTGTCGAAATCGCGCACCGACGTCCTGCAGATCGAGCTGGGTGTCGTCGTGTCGTTCTAGATCCGCTGCGGGAGTGGGACTCTCGGACCGGGCCCGCGGGTGAAGGAGCCGTCACTTCATCAGCCGGTAGTACCGCCGCTTCCCGAGTCGAATGAGCACGCCTTCCGCGGGGATCCCCGCCGGCGCGTCGGGGTCTGTGACCGGCTCCTGCTCCACGTAGAACCCCTTCTGCTGGATCAGCCGCCGCGCCTCTCCCTTGGACTTGGTCAGCGACAGCCCGGCCAGGAGGTCGACCCAGGAAGCGCTCGCCAACTCGCCGGGCACCCGGACATCCGGAACTTCCTCGGGCGCTTCCTTCTGCTGCACGACCTGGCGGAACTGCTCCTCGGCTTCGCGCGCGGCCTCGGGGCCGTGGTATTGCGCAACGAGATTCCCGGCCAGGCGCTTCTTGACCGCCATGGGATTGCCGCCGGCGCGCAGGTCCGCGAGCAGGGCGTCGATCTCGGGGCCGGAAAGGGAGCTGGCCAATTCAATGTACTCGGGCATGTGCTCGTCGGCGATGCGCATCGTCTTGCCGTACATGTCGAAGGGCGTGTCGTTGATGTCGATCGTATTGCCGTAGGACTTGGACATCTTCCGCCCGTCGGTCCCGATCAGGATCGGATTTGTGATCATCGCGTGCGGCGCATCGCCGAAGTGCTCCTGGATCGCGCGGCCGGCCAGCATATTGAAGTGCTGGTCGTACGAGCCGACCTGCACGTCGCACTTCAGCGCATAGGCATCGTAGCCCTGCATGATTGCGTAAAGCGCCTCGTGGAAGCGCAGCGACTCTCCGCGCTCCATGCGCTGTTGGAAGTCGCGCCGCGCGATGATCTGCTTCATCGGGAAGATGCTCGCCAGCTCGATCAAGTCGGCGAAGGTGAGCTTGGCCAGCCATTCGCCGTTGTAGCGCACTTCCGTACGCTGCTTGTCGAGGATGCGGAAGGCCTGCTTCGTGTAGGTCTCGGCCAGCTTGAGCACCTCATCGTGACGGAAGCGGCGGCGCTCGCCCGCCTGTCCGCTCGGGTCCCCGATGGTCGCGGTGTAGTCGCCGATGAGGAATACGACCTGATGGCCCAGGTCCTGGAACTTGCGCAGCTTCTGCAGCGGCACGAAGTGCCCGACGTGGAGATTCGTGCCAGTCGGGTCGACGCCGAGATAGACGCGCAGCGGCCGGCCGAGCTTGAGCTTCTCGGCCAACTCCGCCTGCATCTGGGTGCGCAGGTTCCGTTCACCCGTCTCCAGCCGGCCCCAGTCGTCGGTCTCATCGGCGAAGCGCGTGCCTCGCATGAGAATCGCCAGTTGCTCCGCCACTCCGAATGCTCGCTCGTTCACCGTTCCTCCCCCGTTACAGGTCAGATCCTCTTTGCCGCGTCCGATCGATCATCCCTTGATGACGGCCAGGGGCTTCACGCGGGCCACCTTGAGACTGATGCCCGCGACATGCATCACGTCGACGACCTCGCCGACTTCCTTATAAGCCCCCCTCATCTCTTCGGCTACCGTGCCCCTCTCTTTCGCCATGACCAAAATGCCCTCGCTGCGCAACTCTCCGATCAGGTCCCGGCCCCGGAAACGCCGTGTCGCCTCTCGCCGCGACATCACCCGTCCCGCCCCATGACAGGTTGAGCCGAACGTGGCCGCCAGCGAGGCGCGCTGCCCTACGCAGATGAAGGATTCGGATCCCATGTCTCCCGGCACCAGGACCGGTTGCCCTGTCCGCCAGGGATTCGGCGCCCCGTGCGGAGGATAGGCCCGCGTGGCGCCCTTGCGATGCACGCACAACCGGAGCATCTTTCCGTCGACCTCGTGCTCCTCCATCTTCGCGATATTGTGACAGACATCATAGAGCAGGCGCAGGCCCAATTCGCGCGGGGTGGCACCGAGAGCGGTGACCAGTGCCCGCTCCGCAAGGGCCATGATCGTCTGACGATTGGCCCAGGCGAAGTTGGCCGCGCAGGCCATCGCCCCGCGGTACTGGCGTCCCTCCTCGGATTCGACGGGTGCGCAGGCCAGCTGGCGATCGGGCAGGTCGATCGCATAGCGCCGCACCGCCCGCGCCATCACCTTCAGGTAATCGTCGCAGATCTGATGTCCGAACCCGCGCGACCCGGTGTGGATTTGAACGATGATCTGGTTTTGCCGCAGACCGAACTCCGCGGCCGCCTCCTCGTGGAAGATCTCCTCGACCACGTCGATCTCGGCGAAATGGTTCCCCGACCCCAGCGTGCCCAGCTGTTCGCGCCCGCGCTCGCGCGCGTGTTCGCTGACGGCATCGGGATCGGCACCGGGCAGGGCCCCGCCCTCTTCGGTGTGGTCGAGGTCCGCGGAGGAGCCATACCCCTGCTCGATCGCCCAGCGCGCCCCTTTGCGCATGACATCCTCGAGGGTCTGCCGTGACAACTTCGGAATCGCGCCGGAGGAGCCGACTCCCGTCGGGATATGCTGAAACATCGCCTGGACCATCCGCTCGAGTTTGTCGCGGACCGCTCCCGCTTCGAGTTGCGTGGTCAGGGTGCGCACGCCGCAGTTGATGTCGTACCCCACGCCTCCGGGCGAGATGACCCCGCCCTGGCCGGGATCGGTGGCCGCCACGCCTCCGATGGGAAAGCCGTAGCCCCAATGGATGTCGGGCATCGCCAGCGAGAAGCCGACGATGCCGGGCAAGTGCGCCACATTGCGCACTTGAGCCAGACCGCCCTCGTGGCGCACCTGGGCGAGCATCTTCTCGGTCGCGTAGACACGGCCGGGAACACGCATCCCGCCCTCGCGGGGGATTTCCCAAAGGTATTCGCTCAGCCTGCGAACCTCGATCTTCCCGCCTTCTTCCATGGCGCGCGTCCTCTCCGCCGGCTCCATTCACCCCCGCTCCGGCTCCTCACGCGGGAAGCAACCGGTCGGACCCTCCGGTTGTCTTCGGGAACGCTCGGCCCGGACCGCTCCAGCTCACGCCGGGAGGCAAACCGCCCGACTCTACGTGTCGAAGATGATCGTCACCTCATAGCCACCGTCGCCACGCGCTTCGATGCGTAGATCGTGATAGGTGGCCGCTTTCACTTCCGTCCCACCCGAGGATCGGGCCGGGTCGTACGGCTCTGCCCCCGCCTTGGCCCCCAGTTCGAATCCATCCTCCACCCTGCGAATGTGCAGGATCTCGAAATGGCCGAACAGAACGCGCTCGGTCTCGTGGCAGAAGAGGATCTCGTTCAGCCAGCTGATCAACAGCTCCTCGAGATCGATCCCGCGCAGAGAGAAGACCCGCTCTCTTCCACGCCCCACGGCCCGCGGCCCGGCCAGCAGCGCCGCCAGCCCCTCGGCGGAGTGGAGGAAAAGCGCCTCCAGGCTCCGCGCCCGGACGCGCAACCCCACGTCGGCCGTGTGGTCGACGCTCTCGAAGCCCTCCGCACCGATGTTGCGCTCACTCACCATCGCCGCCCTCTCCATCGAACAGCCGGCCGCGGGCATAGTAGCGCAGGCATTGCGGCCTGCTCCAGGGACGATTCGCCCATCCCGCCCTTGAGATCGACCGATCGCCCTGTCAAGATGGGGCTCTCGTTCTGCAGCACCCGGCCGCCGGCCGGGCCGGCAGCGCAACGCATCAACGTCGGGGAAGGAATCCATGACTTCCATTCGTCTCGTCTCGGGTCTTCGTGGCAACGGGCGCCCGCGCCTGCGGGCCGCCACCATGGCGACGCTGCTGTGAGCCGGAATCGCGGCTCTGATGGGCGGATGCGACGAGGATCCATCTTGTCCCTCCGGCCCCGTCTCCGGCGTCCAACTCGAATCGATCTACCTGTCGGCCGACTCGGTCGCCATCGGCGGGAGGGTCGATCTGTGGGCGTTGCCCGGCGCTGACGATCAGCAGTACTCGTGGACCGCGACGGGCGGGGTATTCGAATATCGCGAGGACAACTACGCGCTGTGGAAGGCTCCGGATCAGGCCGCGCTCGTGCGCCTGACCGTCACGGCGGTCAATGACAAGACGGAGAGCAAGGCCCTGGGTGCCACCATCGCGGTGGCGGTCTACCTCCCGCGTCACACCCCCGCCTACACGGGAGCCTCCTATTGCGGACTCGAATGCCACGCGGATCATGGAGTGATCTACGACACCTGGGTGACGACCACCCATGCGCAGACCTTCCCGGCCACCGCGGAACATCCGCAATACGACGATGAATCCTGCGCCGCCTGTCATACGGTCGGGTATGGCGATGTGAACGCGCAGGGCTGGGACCGTCACAACGGCGGGTACGACGAGATTCAGGTCGCGCGACTCGAAGGCGTGCAGTGCGAGAACTGCCATGGCCCGATGTCCGACCGCTTCGGCAACCTCCTGCCCGGCCACGCATCGATCGGACTCAACGATTCGCTCTACACCCCGGGCACGCCGGAGGCACCGCTGGGTTGCGGCACCTGCCACGAAGACTATGCGAGCGCCGCCCATGCGCAAGGAAAGGCCTACGTCAGCGAGTGGCAGTCGGGGGCCCATGCGGAGATCCCCGCCGGCGTCGATCTGGACGCGGCCGCTTGCATCCGCTGCCACACCGCACGCGGGTTCATCGCCCTGCTGGACGGACGCCCGACGCCGATGACCGCGACTCCTCAGCCGATCACCTGCGTGGCCTGTCACGATCCCCATGGCAGCGATTGGGCCGCCGACCTGCGCCGCGGCCCGCACGGGGACGTGTGCAGTCAGTGCCACACCGATCAAGCGCAAGGCTATCCCACCGCCCCGCACGCGCCGCAAGGCCAGATGCTGGCGGGCACCGGCGGCGTCGAGGAATTCCTCGCGGGCGCGGCGCTCTCGACGCCCCATCCGAACGTGATCCGCCGGGGATGCGCGGAATGCCACTATCCCGGCGAGGAGCACGGAGGCAGCCACAGCTTCTCCGCCGATCCTGCCAGCTGCGCCGGGTGTCATCCGGTTTCGAGCGGAGCGGACTTTGCCTGGGCGGCGGCGGCGCGCGGGGAGATCGCCGCGCTGGCGGCCACCCTGGATAACGAACTGGGCGGCGCGAGCGCCGCGGATTCCTCCACCGCAGTGTTCCGGCAGGCCGAGTTCAATCTGCGTTTCGTGCTGCGCGACGGCAGCACGGGAGCGCACAACCACGCCTACGCCAAACAACTCCTGGAGAGTTCGATCGCCGCCTTCGAACCGGCGCAACCCTGAGCGGCCCGTTCGATCGCCGGCCGGAGCTGTTCGCTCATGGGTTTGCGGCAGCCGCCGGCCGCAGCCTGACGATCGTGGCGCCGTAGTGGCCCCGATCGGCCGGCGCCAACTGGTGGGATTCCACGTCCGGATGGCGATCAAGCACCGCGGCGACGTTGCGCTGCTGCACGCCGAGCCCCTTCCCGTGGATGATGCGAACTTCCCGCAGGCCGCGCGCACGCGCCTCGCGCAGGTATTCCTCGACGACGACCGCGGTGTCGCGTGGATGGAAGGCATGCAGGTCGAGGGAGTCGGCGAACTCCGGATCCTGGGCGGGTGCGCCGGCCGCAGCACGCGCGCCGACGCCTTCGATCACGCCCTCGAACTCCTGACCGCCGCTCAAGACTCTATAGCGAACCTCCCCCGCCGAGGCCAACGTCGCCGAGGCCGCACAGTATTTCCCGGCCGACAGCTCGACTGCGCGCTGCACCTTGCGCGGATCGGGCGGATCGGTCACCACGCGGCAGGTGATCCGAACCTGCCGAAAGACGCGCGGGTACTCCTCCGACCGTTCACCCTCGGCCGCCAGGGACAATTCGCGCAGGTCGACTTTCATCTTGCTCAGAATGCTGACGATGTCGACGCCCATACAGCCGCACACGGCCCCGAGCAACATCTCCATGGGCGAAGGGCCTTTCAGCGGCCGCGCCGGCTCCTCGGACAGCAGGGCGTCGCTCGAATAGGCCGCTCCGCTGCCCGCCACATGCGCAAAGGTCCCCGCGCCCGACCAGCGACACTCCGAGACGTTCGTCTTGACCGCGCTCATCCCTTGCCTCCCGCTTGATTCCACAATCCCCGTAAGAGCATCTCCGAAAACAGCCGCGGCGGCAACGCCGAAGAGGAGTCGACGGAAGCGGCGACGGACGCGAGGACGCCCCGCGACAGCATCTGCAGAGAAAAACGACAAGGGAGGCTCGCTGATTGCGCAAGCCTCCCCAAGGGAACGGCCGGCCTGGCGGGCTTTCGCGCGAGCGCGGCTTCCTCGCGACCCGCAACCGTCAGCGGGTCATGTCGAGGAAGCACCAAGCCCTATCGCCGGTCGGATTGTCTCTGCCTCTCAGGCCGCGTCGACGTAACCGTACCCCGGCGCAGGCCAGTACTCGCTGGACCACCGGGGCGTCGGCCGGTACGCGTAGTTCGGATAGCCGTAGTGCGGATACCCGTGATGCTGCACGTTCTGGTAGGGGTAACCCTGATAGTAGTTCTGATACGAGTAGTCCTGGTACGGGTAGGGCTGGAACTGGTAGTTCTGGTACGGATACCCCTGGAACTGGTAGTTCTGGTATGGATAGGGCTGGTGGCTCTGGTGAGAATAGCGCGCGTAGCCCGGCGTTCCGTAAGCGTATCCGTACTTGTTCATCCACTGGTTGTACTGCCAGTACCGATTGTAGGTGTCGGTGCCGGTCTGCGCGTAAGGCATGTAGTTCTGCTGATTCCACCAGGGTGTCGTCGTCTGCTGCTGATTCCACGGCATGTTCTGGTAGCCCCACCAGGGCATGGTCGTCTGCTGCTGATTCCAGGGCATGTTCTGGTACCCCCAAGGCATCGTCGTCTGCTGGTAGTTCCACGGCATGCTCTGGTAGCCCCAGGGCCCCATGGGCGCTTGCCAGTTGGACGGCCCGTACTGCCACCACGCGTTCTGGCCCTGCGGACCGTACTGCCCGTAGGACTGGTTGAAGTCGTACCGCGGGGGATTCGTCTCGGTCTTCTCGTTGTTCTCGGGACTCTCATCCTGGGGCTTGGGTTCAGGAGTCGTCTGCTGATTCCACCATCCCCACGGGCCCTGGTATCCCCAGGGCGTCCCGTAGAAGGGACCTTGCGGACCCTGAGGCGGCTGCTGCTGCCAATACCCCTGGGGTCCCTGCTGGAAGTTGGTCTTGTTCTCCAAAGCACTCCTCCTTGTTTGAGGTTCTGCACCTTCCGCCTGGGCACGAGATCACGCACACCCTCGGGCGGGGAAGGCCCACATTGCCCGCACGGCCGGGCCATCGAGCCCCCGGCCCAACACCATGAGCATCGGAAGATGCCCCTGCTTTCTTTGCTGGAATCATCGGCCTGAGGAAGACTCAGCGGAATCCTGGCTCCGGCCGGCCAGCCCTGGCCAAGACGATCGCCTCGAGCGGATCATGGGCCTCGATCCCGGATTCCGGCCGCCAAGAAGGACTTGTGCAGGAAGTCCCGTCCGACGGAGGATCCGTGCAGGTCTCAGCAGAAAGGGCAGTTGGAGCAGCCGATCAGGGACGTCCCGAATCCGGGACCGAACCGCGGCATCCCGCGCCCCGTACTGATGGGCGAACGATGCAATGCCGGGCCGACTCGGGCAGCCGCCCGTGAGGCGTGACGGGGGGTGTGGTGAGGTCTGACGAAGAACTGGCACTGGAGTGCCGCCAGGGAAACGCCCGGGCCTGGGAGGCTATCGTCCGGCGGCATGGAGACCGGATGCTCAACCTTGCCTACCAGTTTACCGGCGACCGCGAGGAAGCGCGGGACTTGGCTCAGGAGATCTTCGTGCGTCT
>JAZDGX010000060.1:0-15887 GCA_043806645.1 Candidatus Eiseniibacteriota bacterium
CAGACCATTCCCAGGATCTACGAACTGTCCGATCGTGGCGCTGCCTACGAAACAGCCCTCGATGCGGCCGGCCAGGCCCTGCTGGCGGGCGGAATCGCCGCTCTCCCCGCCGAAGGGCTCTACGGCCTGCATGTCGACGGCGCCCGCCCGGTCGCCCTGGAGCGGCTGCGTCGCCTGAAGGGGTCTCCTCCCGAGCGCGCGTTCATCGTGCTGCTCGGCTCCCCCGAGCAGATCCCCCTCTTCGCTGCGGAATTGCCAGGCCGCGCGGGCGAACTGGTGCAGGAGGCCTGGCCGGGTCCGCTTACCCTCGTTTTGCCCGCGGCCGGCTGGGTCCCACCCGAACTGTGCCGGGAAGGACGGGTCGCGCTGCGCTGCCCCGCAAGCCGGTTGCTGCGCGATCTTGCCCTCCTGCTGCCCGGGTTCCTGGTCTCGACCAGCGCCAATCAGGCCGGTTTCCCCGCGCCGAAGCGCATTCAGGAGATCGCGGAAGAGATTCTGGAGGAATGTGCCGTGGCCGTCGACGGGGGAGTGCTGCCCGGGGAGGGCTCAACGCTCGTGCGGCCGGAGGCCGACGGCCGCCTTACGATTCTGCGACAGGGCCTCTGGCGCTCATAGCGACAGGTACGGAAAAGCGCCCTTGTCCCTCTGGCCCGCGGTTCCGGTCAAAGGGTCCTCGCCCGTGCCGATGCAGGGGCTGCCGGGAGCCAGATGGAAATCGCCGGGACGCTTGTCACTCGGCAGCTCGACGAATCCCGGTGCCTCGCTCTTGTTCGACACGTGCAGCAGTTCGCCGGGCGCAATGGGGTCCGGATCGCAGGCGCCGCACCCGGTGTGGCTGCCGTAGGTTCCGATGCCGATCGGATAGTTGTAGCAATCATTGTGGCGGATATAGAGGTCGGGTTGCTCCACATTGCGCACGAGTCCCCAGCCATTGGTGTAGAATATGTTGTTGATGACCTTGACAGCGTCGCCGGCCGTGTTCAGCGGGTGCAAGTAAAGGGCGAAGGGCCGGTTGTTGTAGAAGGTATTGTTGACCACCCACCCGCGGGTGGATTCAAAGTAGATGATGCCGCCGCCCAGCCAAGCATGGCCGGGGATCATTCTGCCGCCCACGATGAGGCAGTGATCGATGTCGAAACGGGGCGCCCCGGAGCCGGCATTGACGACCACAATGGACTGGCCGGCGAGGTTTATTCTCGCGCTTTCGCCGCGGATGCAGGTGTCCTCCTCGATTCTCGCTCCGCCGACGTAGATGGTGTCGGGATCGAGCACGACCATGCGCGCGAAGGAATGGCCGTTGGCCTCTCCGGGGGGAGCGGTGGAGATCCGATCGGCAAGCACGACGCCCGGCGGCAACGGCTGGCCGGCCAGAACCACGACCTGGTCACGATAGGCGCGCGCGCCGACATAGCTGTCGCCGGCGGCGAGGGAACCCTGGAAGGAGCCGACGAGTTTGGCGGGGCCGAGCGAGATATAGACCTCGGCATCCACCCAGGCGGCGGTCGTCTCACCGGGAATGGTCGCCACGGCCGGAGTGGGGGCGACAGTGAACCACGACGTCGAGAGTTCCGGTTTCTCCCCGCGCCCCGCCGCGCTCCGCTTGGCGAACTCGAGGACGACGCAGACGCTGTCGGGCGCGGTTCCGAAACACTGCCAAGCCAACTCGAGGGGCAATCCAGGCGTGAATTCCTCTTCGTCGCCCGGGGAGGTGATCTGCATGTTCCCCAGCGCCGGTGCGGCGAAGCGGCAGGTGTCGCTCGTATCGGAGAGGCTCACGACGAACAGGTAGTCGGTTCCGGCAGCGTAGCTGCACAGGCTCAGGCGGAAGGTGGCGGTGTCCCCGTCCTCGGTCGCGGAGAGTAGCGGCAGCGACACGCCGTTGACCTCGACCGAGGCAGTGGCGGCGGCGCTGTCGGCGGGATCGAGTCGAACGATGCGCGCCTCGCATCCGGCGCTCAGTTGGGGGGGCGTCCCGAGCCAGGCTTGGATCCGGTATCCCGATGGCTGGACGGGGTCGGGCTCTGACGGACCGTCATCCGAGCATCCGAAGAAGGGCAGCCCGAGAAGCCCCGCCAGGAGCACCACGGAAACCCAACGTGCCACCCGCATAGGAACCTCCTTGGCCTGATTATGGTCTTAGTACTACCGATGGTCAAGGCAGGGTCCGGGGCAGACGCGGCGAGGTGCTCGTGGATGTTCCGTTCCCGCTAAGCGTTGACTGCGACCCCGGCGGCTTCTTAGAATCCGGGGTTCGTCTTCGGTGGTGGACCGGGCGAAGGGGAGCCTCAGGCACGATGGTGCGCGTTCTGTTCGTATGTACCGGCAATACCTGCCGCAGTCCGATGGCGGCAGGGATCTTACGGCGCCTCGCCGGAGCGGCCGCGCCGCCGGATCTGGCGGGGTCCGACGTCGCCTCGGCCGGCACGATGGCATCGGCCGGCCACACGGCGACTCCGGAGGCGCGGGCGGTGAGTGAGGAAATGGGTATCGACATCGGTTCCCACCGCGCCCGCCAGGTGGATGCCGGTATGATCGCGGAAAGCGATCTCGTCCTGGTCATGGAAAAGCGTCATCGCCTGTCGTTGCTGGCCCTCGCGCCGCAGGCGGCCCCGCGGATTCATCTGCTCGGCGAGTTCGCCCTGGGCGAAGAGGATCTCGAGGTACCCGATCCGATCGGACAAGGGATGGCAAGCTATCGCGAGACGCGGGATCTCCTGCGCACGCTTCTCGACCGTGTCTGGGAGCGACTGGTGGACCGAACGCGCAGGCCATCAGGCCATGATGGTGGCCACGCCGGAGAGTGAGCGGCATGCGTTTTGAGATCGGCAGCGATCATCGAGGCTACGCGCTCAAGGGGCGCATTGCCACGTGGCTCGCGCAACGGGGCCACGCGGTGAAGGACCACGGATGCCACAGCGATGAGGCCTGCGACTATCCCGACTTCGCCCTCCGCGTGGCCCACGCCGTGGCCTCCGCGCCGGAGACCCAGGGCATCCTGATCTGTTCGAACGGGATCGGCATGTCGATGGCCGCGAACAAAGTCCGCGGGGTGCGTGCAGCGCTCTGTCTGACGCCGGCGATGGGGAGCCAGGCCCGCCGTCACAATGACGCGAATGTGCTGGTTCTGGGCGCGGACAACGCGTCCACCCAGGAGAATCTGGCGATCCTGGAAGCCTGGCTGCAGGCTTCGTTCGAGGGGGGCCGCCACGAGCGGCGGGTGCGTAAGATGGATGCGGAGGCGAACGGGATGGGTCCGAGCACGGAGGGGACGATGCGCGGAGATTGCCTCTTCTGCAAGATCGTCGCCGGCGCGATACCGGCCGAGAAGGTCTACGAGGATGACCGGCTGCTCGCCTTCCGCGACATCCACCCTGCCGCGCCGACGCATGTCCTGCTGATTCCCAAGGCGCACGTCGCCACGCTGGACGATCTGACGCCCGAGCACGACGCACTCATCGGGGCGCTGCTGCGCGCCGCCTCCACGGTGGCCCGCGCGGAGGGCCTGGCCGACGGGTACCGGCTGATCGCCAATTGCGGGCGCGGCGCGGGGCAGGCCGTCTTCCACGTCCATGTCCACATCCTGGGCGGCCGCGCGCTCGGGTGGCCGCCGGGATAGTCTCCTGCTCCAGGACTTGCGACGTCTTCGCCGCCGGTGCAGGCCGGCGGTCCATTCCACCGGCGGGACGACGCCGGAGACCCTCGACCCACGGGACTGGGAGGAATGATGGCAGGCGAGAGTATGGATTTCGCGGATGTCGTCGCGCGCTCGCGCGAGGAAGTTCAAGCGGCGGCGGCGCCGTTCAAGGCCGTGCGCGAAGAGATGGGCCGCGTTCTGGTCGGGCGCCTGGACCTGATCGACCGGCTGTTGGCCGGCCTGCTGGCCGATGGGCACATCCTGCTCGAAGGGGTTCCGGGCCTGGCGAAAACCCTGGCGGTGCGCTCGCTGGCCTCCACGATCCGGGCCCGCTTCTCACGCATTCAATTCACCCCCGATCTCCTGCCCGCCGATCTCACCGGAACCATGATCTACGACCCCCAACGGGCGACCTTCACCCCGCGCAAGGGCCCGTTGTTCGCGAACATCGTGCTGGCCGACGAGATCAACCGCGCGCCGGCCAAGGTGCAGAGCGCGCTGCTGGAGGCGATGCAGGAGCGGCAGATCACAATCGGCGACACGACCCATGATCTGGAAAGCCCCTTCCTCGTGCTGGCCACGCAGAATCCGATCGAACAGGAGGGCACCTATCCGCTGCCCGAGGCCCAGGTCGACCGCTTCCTGATGAAGGTGCGCGTCGGCTATCCGGAGCGGCTCGAGGAGCATCGCGGCATGGAGATGCTCATCCTGGAGCGCATGACCGCGGAGCGGCTGCCGCAGGCGCGGCCGGTCCTCGATTGCGCGGCGATCTTGAAAGCGCGGGAAATCGTACGCCGCATCCCGATGGCCCAATCGGTGCGCGACTACATCGTCGATCTCGTCATCGCCACGCGTGAACCGGAGCGGGTGCATCCGGGCCTCGCCGGTTTGAAGGACCTGATCGCGTATGGCGCCTCGCCCCGCGCGACCCTGGGTCTGGCCATGGCCGGGCGGGCGATGGCCTTTCTCGCCGGCCGCGGCTCCGTCTACGGGGAGGACGTGAAGGAAGTGGCGTTGGACGTCCTGCGCCACCGCGTGCTCGTCACCTACGAGGCGGAGGCGCGCGAGGTGACCTCCGAAGAGATCGTACGGCGCGTCCTCGACCAGCTGCGCGTCCCGTGAGCGGGTGGAACCGACATGACACTTAATTGGCTGCCACAGCGTCTGCGAGCCGGACTGCGGAGTGCCGCGGTACCGGAGCGGACCCGTCCGCGGGCGGCGGGCGGGAGCTTCGAGGATCCCGGAGCGGCGGCGGTGGGCGCGGGGATCCTGCCGGGGGAGATCCTGCGCCAGGTCCGGCGGCTGGAGATCCGCACGCGGGCCGTCGTGAGCGAGGTCTTCGCGGGGCAGTATCATTCGGTCTTCAAGGGGCGGGGCATGGAATTCGCGGAGGTGCGCGAATACGTGCCCGGCGACGACATACGCACGATCGACTGGAACGTCACGGCCCGCTACGGCACCCCCTTTGTCAAGAAGCATGTCGAGGAGCGGGAGCTGACGGTGTTTCTGGCCGTGGATGCCAGCGCCTCGCAGAACTTCGGCAGCGCGGGGCGCAGCAAGGTCGAGCTTGCCGCGGAGATCGGGGCGCTGCTCGCCTTCTCGGCCATCAACAACCATGACAAGGTGGGACTGCTCACCTTCACCGATCATCCGGAGATCTTCATCCCGCCGCGCAAGGGACGGGCCCATGGCCTGCGCCTGATCCGCGAGATCCTCTACCGGCGTCCGGCGGGCCGTGGGACGGACATAGCGGGCGCCTGTGAGCACATCGTGCATGCCCTGAAGCGCCGCAGCGTGGTGTTTCTGGTGAGCGATTTCTTGACCGAAGCCGTGGCTCTCGAACGCCCGCTCGGAACGCTGGCGCGCAAGCACGACCTGATCGCTATCGAAATTCGCGATCCCCTCGAGGATGTCGGCGCACCGGTTGCCGGCGGCCGCCCCGTGCCTGCTGCCGAAGCCGCCGGCGCCGGCTGGCCGAGGATCGGCCTCATCGAGTGGGAGGACCCGGAGTCGGGAGAGCGATTCCTGATCGACACGGCCGATCGCGTGGTGCGCGAACGTCTCGCGCGCGCCGGCGCCGCGCGCCAGGAGAGCCTGCACGCGATGCTCGCGCGTCAGGGTGTGGACCTGGTCACGCTGCGCGTGGGCCATGATCCGGTCGAACCCTTGCTCGCCTTCTTCCACCTGAGGGCGCGGCGACTGGCGAGAGAATGAGATTGATCGTCGTGAAGTTGGCGCGAACGACAGCCCGGCTGCGCGTGGCGCGAACACCGGGCTGCCGGCGCGTCTCGTGCGGGCTTGCGGCGGACCGCGGCGCGCGCGGGGGCGGCCCGTGGCCGGTGCTGGCTGCGGCGACGTTCCTGCTCGCATCCCTCGGGGGATGCCGGCCCGATCCGCCCCCCGCGGGCCGCGCGCTCGTCAACGCCGCGTGCGACGCCGACTCCGTCGGCGTGGGGGACGCCTTGGAGGTGCGCTTCACCGCGCTCTGGCCCGCTGTCCTCGGTTCCGCACATCTGGCGTGGGCGCCGTCGAGCGATTCGCTGCTCGTCATCGCCCGCGACTCGACGACGGTGTCCGCAGCGCGGGGATGGAGCGGCCGCGGGTACGCAGTGCGGGCGATCGTTCCGCGTCCCGGTGTCTGCCGCGTGGGCCCTGCCGCGCTCATCGGCGCCGGGGGAGACACGCTCGCGCTCTCCCCGGTGCTGCTCGTCACCGCGGGCGGGCGCCTCGGCAACGACGCGACGGCCGACCTCGCCCCGCTCGCCCCGCTCGCTGCCTTACGCAGATTTCCCTGGATCTGGGTCGTCGCGGCGGCCGCCGTGGCAGGGGCGGCCGTGGCTGCCTGGCGCTGGCGACGCCGGCGGACGCGGCCCATGCAGGAGGAGATACCACTGCCCCCGCCGGCCGACGAATTCGAAGAGAGTCTACGGCGATTGCGCTCGCTGGGGTTGCCCGAACGCGGGGAGATGCGGGCCTACGCGCAGGAACTCTCGTGGGTTCTGCGGCGCTATCTCGGGCGGCGCTGGCTGCGCCCAGCCCTGGAGGCGACGCGCCCTGAGATCGTCCGCTGGCTTCCGGAGACCGACTTGTGCGTGCGCGATCAAGGGGAACTGGCGGGTTGGCTCGAGCGCACCGATCGCGTCAAGTTCGCGGGCGAGAAGCCGCTGCTATCGGAGGCTGAGGAACTGGCGCAACGGGCGGCCGCGATGGTCCGGCGCACCGAGGAGATCTTCGTGAGGCGGGAGCGGGAGGCGTCCGGCGCGGCGGGTGAAGGGCCGGCGGACAGTCGGGGAGGTGCGCCATGAGCCTCGAGCGGCCCTGGCTACTCCTTCTGCTGCTCATCCTCCCGGTGGCGGGGATGCTCTGGGTGCGCTACCGGCGTTCTCTGGAAGGGGGCCTCGCCTTCTCGCCCCCCCCGGGGATCGGCCGTGTCGAGGGGGTGCGGGCGGGGTTGGCCCGCGGGCTGCCGCTGCTGCGCGCCGTCGCGCTCGGCCTGCTGATTCTCGTCCTGGCGGGGCCGCGTTTCGGGCGCACCAAGGTGACGAGTCACTCGGAAGGCATCGACATCGTGCTGGCCCTCGACATTTCCGGCAGCATGCGGGCGCTCGACTTTCCGCCCGGAGACCGGCTGGCGGCGGCCAAACAGGTGGCGCGCCGGTTCATCGAGGGCCGGCCGGGAGACCGCATCGGGTTGGTCGTCTTCGCCTCGGAAAGCTACACGCAATGCCCGCTCACGACCGATCACGGGGTGCTGCTGCGGCTGCTTGAGGAGATCGAGATCGGCGACATCCAAGACGGCACCGCGATCGGCATGGCGATCGGCAACGCGTTGAACCGGCTGAAGGACATTCCGGGGGAGAGCCGGGTGGTCGTGTTGCTCACCGACGGCATGAACAATACCGGCGTTCTCGACCCGCTGACCGCCGCCGGCCTCGCCCGTTCCCTGGGGGTGAAGATCCACACGGTGGGGGCGGGTACGCGCGGCACGGCACCCTATCCCTTCGACGATCCCATCTTCGGAAGGCGCGTGCGCCAGGTCGAAGTCGACCTGGACGAGGGCACGTTGCAGGCGATCGCCGATTCGACGGGCGGGCTCTATTTCAGGGCGACCGATCTGCCGACCCTCGAGCGGATCTACGATCGGATCGATGCCCTGGAGAAGACGCGTGTGGAGACCGAGGAATTCGTCGAGTATCGCGAGATCGGCGGCCTCCTGCTCTGGCCGGCGGCGCTGCTGATTCTGCTCGAGATGCTGCTTTCCGCGACCTGGCTGCGCACGTCGCCGTAGGGGGGAAGAGACTGCGATGCGATTCGCGCATCCCGAACTGCTGTGGTTCCTGCTGCTCCTGCCCGGGATCGGGTTCTTCATGTGGCTGCGCTACCGGGCGGGGCGGCGGGCGCTCGAACAGGCGCTCAGCCCCATCATGGCCCGGCGTCTGACGCTGCATCTGTCCGGTGCGGCGCGCGGCCGCCGCCTCATGCTCGTGCTCCTGGCGCTTGCGCTCACGATCCTCGGCGGAGCCCGCCCGCAGCGCGGGACGCAGTACGTGACTGCGACGCGCACCGGGGGCGACGTCATCTTCGCCCTCGACGTGTCCGAGAGCATGCTGGCCGAGGATCTGAAGCCGAATCGGCTGCAGCGCGCGCGGCATGAGATCTCGGCCATCCTCGACCGCCTCAAGGGGGACCGCGTCGGTCTGGTCGCCTTTGCCGGAGAGTCCTTCCTGCAGTGTCCGCTTACGCTCGACTATTCGGCCGCGCGCATGTTCCTCGAGTACATGACGCCCGAGTTGATTCCGCAGCCGGGGACCGATCTGGGCCGCGCGCTCGAGGTCGCGGTGGGCGCCTTCGACGAGGGGAGCGAAGGCTATCGGGCGCTGGTCTTGATCACCGACGGGGAGGACCACGGCGGGCGGGTCGATGAGGGTATCAAGAGCGCCCGCGATGCGGGGGTGAAGATCTTCGCCGTCGGCATCGGCAACGAGGCGGGGGAGCCGATTCCCATGCGCGGCGCCGCCGGCGGAATTCAGGGCTACAAGCAGGATCGCGACGGGCGCGTCGTCTTGACGCGTCTCGAGGAAGGTCCCTTGCGGCGGGTCGCCGAAGAGACCGACGGCTTCTACACGCGCGCCGGAGGGACGCTGGGGCTACATCGGGTCGTGGATGCGATCGAGGGCATGGAAAAGCGCGAATTGGAGGGCGGCATGCGGGTGCTCTACGAGGAGCGCTACCGCTACTTCGTCTGGCCCGCCCTGATTCTGCTACTGCTGGAGATGTGGATCCCCCGGCGACGGCAGGCGTTCCCAGTGCGCCCCTCGTTTCTGAGGCGCGCGCTCTCCATGCTGGCGTTCGCGCTGGTCGTGTTGCCCGCCCAAGCCGGTCCATCCACCGCCGCGCCCCAGGGCGCCGTGGACGCCGGCCGGTGGCGCGAGCGTTTCGAGGAAAACGAGATCTTCCGGACCGAGCACCCTGCGGACGCCCGTCCGCTTTACAACCTGGGAACGCTGTGGCATGAGCAGGGCGACTGGAGCGCCGCGGAGCAGTGGCTGCGAAACGCATCGCCCGCGGCCGCAGGGGACCTCGCGGGACGCATCCACTACAACCTCGGCAGCACGCTGTTTCGAAAAGGGGATCTGGAGGCCGCCCGGGATGCCTTCGTGGAGGCCTTGCGGGTCGATCCGCAGAACGAGGATGCGAAACGCAACCTTGAATTGACCCAACGCATGCTCGACCGTCAGGCACAGAAGCCCGACTCCCTTCGGCAGCAGCAGCAGGAAAACCAGGAGCAGAAGAAACAGCAGGATCAGCAAAACGAAAAGGGGCAGCAGCAGGAAACCCAGACACAGGGTGAAGAGAATCCGCAACAGCAAGAGCAGCAGGATCGACAAGAACAACAAGAACAACAAGACCAGCAGAACCAGCAAGACCAGCGGAAACAACAGCAGCAGCCGGACGCGACGGAGGAGCAGCCCGAAAACGGGGACGATGCAGCGAAGGAGCAGGAGTCTCACGATGCGCAGGACGAGCGAAGCGCCGACCCGCGAGAAACCGCGGAGGGCGACAGCCTGAGCCCTCTCGAGGCGCAGCAGGTGCTGCAAGTGTTGCGCGGCCTGGAGGGGCGCGAGCGTGAGTTGCTCAAGCAGCGGTTCCGGGCACGCTCGAGATCCCTGCGCGTGGAGAAGGACTGGTAGGAGGGTTCCCGGTGACAGCGATCGAGCGGAGGCCGTCGAGTGGTCGGTGGGGCAGGCAGGCGTCGAACCCGGTTCCATGGTTGGCGAAGTGCGTCCTGCTGGCCTGGGCGGCCATCGTCTCGTGCGCCTCACTCGTGCCGGCCGCCTCCGCGGCCATCCGGGCCGAGTTGGATCGGCCCCGCATCGGCGTCGGTGGGCAGGCGGTCCTCAGCGTCTCACTCGAAGGCCTGTCGGGACGGTCGGGCCGCCCGGAGATCCCCGGCGTCGAAGGGCTCGAGTTTCATGAGACCGGACGCAGCAGCAACATCAGTTGGGTGAACGGGCACCTCTCGACTTCGACCGTCTTCACCTACATCGTCGTCGGACGCCGCGAGGGGAGCTACCGCATCGGTCCGATTCACGTCGAAGACGGCGGCACGCGACACGAAAGCGAGATTCTCACGCTGGAAGTGGCCGCGGGGCAGGCGGGAGCTCCGGGGGCGAACCTGCCGTCGGCGGGGGCAGCGCCTTCCGGGTCCGGGCCGGCACCGCAGGGCGGCGCGGAGGCCGAGGGCGTTTTCGCCCGGATCGATGTCGAGCCCCGCGAGGCCTTCGTCGATCAACAGATCACCTTGCGCTACCGGCTCTACCAGCGAGAAGACGTTCAGATCGTCGATATCGGCGAGTTCGAGGCCCCGTCCGCAGAGGGTTTCTGGAGAGAAGGCCTCGGACCGCAACGGGACTACTGGGTCGAGATCGACGGGACCCGGTATCTCGTTCGCGAAATGGCCTGGGCGCTCTTTCCCACCCGCAGCGGGGAGCTGGAGATCGGGCCCTCGCGTATCACCTGTCACCTCCCCGAGCGCTCGCGGCGGCAGCGCGGGGCGTTCTCCGATTTCTTCGACCAGGGGCGATTTGGCGGCCGTCCGATCTCGATCTCCACACCCGGGCGGCGCATCCGCGTCCTGCCGCTCCCCGCGCAGGGGCGTCCGGCGGAGTTCACGGGCAGCGTGGGAAGCTACGAAATCGAAGCGCGCCGGGACGGCGCCGCGGCGCATCAAGGCGAGCCGGTGACGCTGCAGGTGATCGTAAAGGGCACGGGACATATCCAGACCATCGGTGCGCCGGCCTGGCCGGAGTGGGAGGGGCTGCGCGTCTATGATTCGGGCGAGGCCGTCACCTCGGCCCCCGCGAAGGACCGCATCGCCGGGGAGAAGACCTTCACGCAGGTGCTCATCCCGAGCCGCGCGGGGCGCCTGAGCGGGGAACCGGTACGATTCGCCTTCTTCGATCCGGATGCGCGGCGCTACCGCACGGTCGAGACCGGCCATTTGGCGATCGACGTGCTCACGGGCGGTGGGGCCGGTCCGGGTGGGGGGGACACCGAGATTCTCCCGCTCGGGGAGGACATCCTCTACATCCGCACCGGTCTCGCGGACGGCCTTGCGCCTCTGGCGCCGCGGGGCCTCTCGGGGTCTTGGGTGATCCACCTGATTCCGCTGCTCCTCCTGGGTGCGGCGGCATTCGCCCGCAGCCGGCGCCTCGCGATTGCCCGTGATCCGCGGCTCGCCAGGCGCAGCCGGGCAAGCCGCGAGGCCCTGCGCGCCGTGAGCGCTCTGGGCCCGCACAGCTCGGCGAGAGAGATCGCGTCGGGAGTCGCCCATGGGCTGGAGCAGTACCTCAGCGATTGGCTCGATCTGCCGGTTCGCGGAACGCGGCGCGCGGAGTTGCGCGGAGCGCTGGTGGAGGCGTCCGTGCCGGAAGAGCTGATCGAGCAGCTTCTGGAGTTGCTCGACTGGTCCGAGGAAGCGCGCTTCGGCGCGGGCGCACAGCAGAGCGAAGCCCTGGCCAGGGTCGACGCCGCCCGCGGATTGATCGCGCGGCTTGAGGGTGCCCTGCGAAACGGGGCGTCGATGATCGGAGCGCGGTTGAAGACGGGAGCCACGCTGATTTCGATTCTGGCAGGGCTGTGCCTCGCCACGGCGGTGGTCGCCGCGGCCGCCGTTCCGCAGTCGGTGGCGGATGCAACCCATCAGGCCGAGCGTGCCTATGGCGAGGGACGCTACGAGGAGGCGCTGCAATCCTACCGGCAGGTTCTGGAGGCGGGCTGGGTCTCCTCCGGGCTCTACTACAATCTGGGATGCAGCGCATTCAGATCGGGCGCTCTGGGGTGGGCGGTGGCCTACTTCGAAGAGGCGCGGCGACTGGCGCCTAGGGATGCGGAGATCCGCCACAACCTGAGTCGGGCGACTGCGCGCATGCGGGATCGGCTGCCGCAGGAGAAGGGCTCATGGGTGCTCGATGCACTCGCCTCGATCCTGGACGGCTATGCACCGGCGGACATCGTGCGGGCCTTTCTCGTTCTCTTCTGGGCCGGCGCCTTTCTGCTTGCCGCCCGCTGGTTCGTGACCGGCCGAACGCGCACTGCGGCCAACGGCGGGCTGGCCGGGGTGGGGATCCTGTTGCTGCTGGTCGGACTGGGCGCGACGCTCAAGGCCTATCAGGTGCGTTCGGCCCCCTCCGCGGTCGTGGTGGCCGAGGAGGTCGATGTGCGCGCGGGCCCGCGCGCCGAGGAGACGGTCCAGTTCGCTCTGCACGAAGGGACCCGCTTGCAGGTGGGGCGCAGCGCGGGCGCGTGGCGGGAGGTCTGGCTGTCGAATGAGATGCGGGGCTGGGTTCCCGCGGAGGCGGTGACCGAACTGCGGACCCCCCGGTGGATTCCGTGACTCCACATTCCATGACTCCGACTCTTGTGCTTTCGCGTGAGGCGGTCTAATCTTCCGGTTCTGTTCGGCCATGCGGGTCCGAGAACATCAGGACGGCTTCATGGGGAGGCGAGATGACGGCCGAGCGCCTGCTCTCCTATTTCAGTGAAAAGCGTTTTGTGCCCGATCTGCGCGCGCGCAGCAAGGATGGGGCGCTGATGGAAATGGCGCGCGTGCTCGCCGATGACGGAGGCGGGGGGGATCCGACGCTGCTGCTGGAGATGATCCGGCGGCGGGAGAGCCTAGGCAGCACGGGGCTCGGCAAGGGGGTCGCCATCCCGCATGGCCGCAGCACCGCGGCCACCGACACGCGGGTCGTCTTCGCCCTCTCCGGCAAGGGTGTGGATTTCGGAGCTCTCGACAACGAAACCTGCCGGATCTTCTTCCTGATCGTCGCCCCCTACGAGGATCGCAAGCAGGAGTACCTGCCCCTGCTGGGCAAGATCGTCGAGGTCGTCAGCGAGGATGCGGCGCGCGATCGACTGCTCCAGATCAAGTCCTTTTCGGAATTCGAGGCTATCGTCCGGGAGGCGTTGAAGTGAGTGATCGCGTGCAGAGGCTCGCGCAGCTTCAGGACCTGGAGTTGATGATCCGCGAGGTGGAGGATCCCGCGAGCAAGGAGAAGGAGGAGGCCCTGGGCTTTTCGGTCGAGGGCCTGGTGCAGCTCCAGAACGCCCGCGGCCGTCTCGAGAAGCAGATCCAGGTGGGGGACCTGCGCGTGTACCGGCGCGTCCGGCGCAAGTACGAGCGCGCCGTCGTGCCGGTCATCAATCGCATCTGCCTGGGGTGCTTTCAGGCCCTGCCCACCTCTTCGAAGCGCAATCTCCCTGAGGCGGGCGCCCTTCCCATCTGCGAAAACTGCGGGCGCATCCTCTACTGGCTCTGAGCCCGCGGCGCAGGGGAACTGTGGTGCCCATGACGCTCGATTTTACCCTCCGCGACGTGGCCGTCCGGCCGATCGAGGACGAAGCGCCCGGCGCGTGCGATCTCGTCTTTCGCGGGGGCCGTCTCGTCGGCCGCCGTGCCAGCCCGCCCCAGACCCCGCCGCGCCTCTTTGCCTATCCCGGCTTCTGGGACGCGCACATGCACATGCTGCACTTCGGTCTTGCCCGTCAGCGACTGGACTTGAGCGGCGCAACCTCGTTGGAGGGCGCGTTGAGCGCCCTCGAAGCCCATGCCCACGCGCAGCCGGAGCGGACCGTGCTGTGGGGGGAAGGCTGGGACGAGACCGTCTGGCCCGAGCTGCGGCCGCCGACCAGCGCCGAGCTCGATCGCGTCGTGGCGGATCGCCCCGTCATTCTGCGGCGGGTGTGCGGACACCTGGCGGTGCTGAATTCCCGTGCCCTCGCGCAGGCTGCGGCGAGGGGACCGCATCTCGATCCCACCGGGGTGGTCACCGAAGAGCAGGCGATGGGGCTGGCCGCCATCTGGCCCCCCACGCCGGCCGAGCGTGAGCGGGCGCTGGTGGACGCGCAGGGCGAGGCGCTGCGGATGGGGATCGTGCACGTTTCCGAAATGGGGGGCGAAGGCGCGGTCGACGCCTATCTGGGGATGATCAAGCACGGCGCGCTGCAGACCGACGTCTCGCTCTACTTCCGCCCCAGCCAGTTCGATCTGGCGCTGCGTCTGCGAGAGGAAGGCTGGCTGGACGCCGGCCCCCTGCGTTGCGGAGGCATCAAGGCCTTTGCCGACGGCTCGATCGGCGCACGTACGGCGGCCCTGCGCGAGCCGTATGCCGATGCCGCGGGCTGCGGCCGCCTGCTGCTGGGCGATGAACAGTTGCGTGCGCTGCTTTCCCGCTGTCTCGACGCACGCATTCCATGCGCGATCCATGCCATCGGGGATGCGGCGTGCGATCAGGTCATCGGCCAAGCGGAGCGCGTAGCGGCGGCGCAGGGGCCGGTGCCGCGGGGCTGGGCCTCGCTCGAACACGCGGAGTTGATCGATGGGCCCTTGCTGGAGCGCGCCGCCCGCATCCGGCTGCGCCTTTCGATGCAGCCCAACTTCATCGCCCGCTGGGGCGAGCCGGGCGGCTTGTACGAACGCGCCCTCGGCCCCGCGCGCTGGGCGCGTCTAAATCCCCTGCGGTCGGTCTGGGAAGCGGGACTGCCGCTGGTCTTCGGTTCCGACGGCATGCCCATGGACCCGGCAGTCGGTTTGCGGGGCGCGGCGCGCCATCCCGTGGCCGGATTCCGGTTGACGGCCGATGAGGGGCTCGCGGTTTATGGCGGCCTGCGCGAAGCGGGCGCGACCGAATGGGAAGGCGAATCGCCCTGGCGGTTCGGCTGCGACCGGTTCGTGCTCTTCGACCGGGATCCCGCCGGCATGGCCGAGCCCGGGGCGGCGGCGCTGCCGGCGCGGGCGATCCTGCGTCGCCGCGAGTGGCTCGTGCCCCCGCCCGAGGATCTGGTCCGTCGCGGGGTGCTCCATGCCGAATGACATGGCCGCCCTCGGGGCGCAGGAGCAGTGGAAGCGCGAGCGCCGGCGCAACGAGCTGCTCAATCGCGTCGCGCTGGAATTGGCGCGCACGCTGGAACTCGACCAGATCCTGCCCCTGATGATCGATCTGCTGGGCGAACTGATCGAGTTCGATGCGGTCGGCATCTACCTCCATCCCCCCGGTACCGACGAGGTCAACTGGTTCTTCGGCCAGGGTTACCCCGAGGGTGCGGAGGAACAGGTGCGTCTGAAGCTGGGGCAGGGGGCGGTGGGCTGGGCCGCGCAGCACCAGCAGGCGTTGATCATCCCCGATGTGCGCAGCGACGGGCGCTACCTGGAAGCCCGTGCGGCGACGCATTCCGAGATGGCGGTGCCGCTGATCGTGCAGGGCGAGTTGGTCGGCATCTTCAATCTGGAGAGCGACCGTCCCAACGCCTTCTCCGAGGAAGACCTCGAGTCGTTGAACGCCTTCGGCCTGCATGCGGCCATCGCCATCCAGCGCGCCTGGTTGCATCAGCAGAGCGTCGAAAAACGCCGCCTGGAGGATGAGATCGGCATCGCCAGGCGCATCCAGCTGCGCCTGCTGCCCGCGGAGGCCCCTCACTATCAGGGCCTGGACATCGCTGCCTTCAACCATCCCTCGCGGGAGGTGAGCGGGGACGTTTACGACTTCGTCCGCATCACGCCCGACCAGTTGGGGATCGTCGTGGGCGATGTGGCGGGCAAGGGGGTTCCGGCCGGCATCCTGATGGCGACCTTTCAGGCCAGCCTGCGCGCCGAGATCCGCAACAACTATGCGATCTCCGTCATCCTGGCCAAGGTGAACCGGCTGATATCCGAGAGTATCGAGGACACCGCCTTCGTGACCGCCGTCTACGG
>JAZDGX010000061.1:0-13577 GCA_043806645.1 Candidatus Eiseniibacteriota bacterium
ACCTTCGCGTGACACAGATCGGGGCTCATCTCCACCCGCATGACCGTGATCCAGCCCAGGCGCGGATCGTCCATTTGATGCTGCAGGATATCGCTCAGCTCATCGCGGATCTGCGATGCAACGCGTTCCCTGCGCAATGGCACTGCCACGTTCCAACCTCCTGCCGGCGGGCGTTCCGCTCTCCGGGACCGGCCTGCCCCCGACGGCCGCCGCGCTACGGCTCTCCCGCCTGTCCGTCTTCCGGAGGCGCCTCGTCGTCGTCCTCGCGCGTCGGCCGCTCCCACGCGCCGTAGACTTCGTCGCCCTCTTGCGTCTCGTACCAGGCCGTTTCACGATCCGCCGGGCCGTCGGACCCCGCGTCCGCCGTCCCGTCCGTTTCGCCCGCGGAGCGGATGAAGTCCGCCCGCTCCGCGAGGTCGGTGAAGGCCAGGACGCGCCCTTCCCATGAGGTCAACTGGCAGCGGGAATTCTCCTCGACCAGGCGGCGGACCGCAGCCAGCCCCGCGGCCAGAGCCGCGGGCCGCGTTCCGACCAGACACACCCCGAGGGTGGCGCGCTGCCAGAGCTCCTGTGTGTCGACCTCGGAGACCGCCGCATGAAAACGGGCCCGCAGCCGCTCCTTCAGGCCCACCACGACGGAGCGCTTGGCCTTCAACGACCTTCCGCAGGGAATGAAGATCTCGAAGCGTGAAACGGCTAGAAACATGGATTCGCGCCCTGCGCGAGCGGAGCGGGCCGGCCCGTGGATTCCGCGGCCGTCGCTAGCGGGCCTCGGCGCCTCCGCTTCCGGTGCGCGCGACCTCCTCGACCACGTAGGCCTCGATCAGATCGCCGACCTGGATGTCCTCGTTGCCCTCGAGCGAAATGCCGCACTCGAATCCGGCGGCGACCTCGCGAGCGTCATCCTTGAAGCGTTTGAGCGAGATGATCTTGCCCGACCAGATCACGTCTTCGCCGCGGATCACGCGCGCCAGAGCCTGCCGCGTGATCGTGCCCGTCACCACCGTACAGCCGGCGATCGTTCCGACCTTGCTGACCTTGAAGACCTCGCGCACTTCCGCCGTGCCGAGCACGCGCTCCTGCTTTTCCGGAGCCAGCAGCCCGGCCATGGCGCTCTTGATCTGATCGATCGCTTCGTAAATCACCTTGTAGAGCCGGATCTCCACTTCCTCGCTCTGGGCGAGTTGCGTCGCCTTCGGGTCGGGACGCACGTGGAAGCCGATAATGATGGCATCGGAGGCCGCGGCCAGCAGCACGTCCGACTCATTGATCTTGCCGACACCCGTATGCACGACCACGACGTTGACCTGCTCGCTGGTCAGCTTCTCGAGCGAATCGCGCAGCACCTCCGCCGAGCCCTGCACATCGGCCTTGATGATCAGGCGCAGGTCGGCCCGCTGGCCTTCCTTGATGCGCACATGCAGATCATCGAGGCGGAAGCGGTTGGCGGCCAGCTTCATGCGGTGCGCGCGCGCGATCTGCGAGCGCTCGCCGGCGATCACGCGGGCCATCGCCTCGGTCTTCACCGCCGCTATCGTGTCGCCGACCTGAGGCACATCCGACCAGCCGAGCACTTCCACCGGCGTCGACGGGCCGGCGCTCTCGACGCGCTCGCCCAGATCGTCGGCCATCGCGCGGACCTTCCCATAGCGCGTCCCGCAGATGAAGGAGTCCCCGATGCGTAAGGTCCCGTTCTGCACCAGGACGGTCACGACGATGCCCCGACCGGGGTCCTTGCGCACTTCGATGACCGTGCCGCGCGCGGGCCGGTCGCTCTGGCCGCGCAGCTCCTGCATCTCCGCGACCAGCATGAGCATCGCCAGGAGCTTCTCGACGTTGGTGCCCTCGCGGGCCGAGATCTCGACGGCCACCGTGGAGCCGCCCCACTCCTCGACCAGCAGACCCTGTTCGGACAGTTCCTTCTTGATCCGTTCCGGATTCGCGGTGGGCAGGTCGCACTTGTTGATCGCGACGACGATCGGCTTGCGCGCGGCCCGCGCGTGGTTGATCGCTTCGATGGTCTGCTTGTTCACGCCGTCGTCGGCGGCGACGACCAGGATGACGAGATCGGTCACATCCGCGCCGCGCGCGCGCATGGCGGTGAAGGCCTCATGGCCGGGCGTGTCGAGAAAGGTCACGACCCCGCCGCTGGGCAGATGCACTTGATAGGCCCCGATGTGCTGGGTGATGCCGCCCGATTCGCGCGAGATGATGTCGGTCTTGCGGATGTAGTCGAGCAGCTTCGTCTTGCCGTGGTCGACGTGGCCCATCACGGTCACGACCACCGGACGCGGCCCCGTGGACCCTTCCTCGACTTCCTCCGCCTCCTCCTCGAGCATCTCCTCGCCGAATTCCTTCACGAAATCGACGGCGTAATCGAACTCATCGGCCACGGCTTCGATGGCGTCGCGGTCGAGACGGCGATTCACGTTGGCAACGATGCCCAGTCGCAGGCAGGCGGCCACAACCTCGGCGGGCCGCGCGCCCAGCAGGGCGGCGAACTCCGCCACCGTCAGGAACTCGCTCGCCTTGATCGTGTGGCTGTCCTCGACGACATCCGCGCCCGACTCGTCCTGGCGGCGCCGCCTGCGGCGGCGCGGCGATCCATCGATCGCGGCCATCGTGCGGCGGACGCTGTCCAGGACCTCCCGCTCGTCGACCTCGGGACGGCGGCGCTTCTTCTTGCGCCCCTTGCGGGCCCCGCGGGGATCCGCCGCGCCCGGGGCACCGGGGACCGCCGCGGCGGGGGGGGGCGAACCCGAATCCCGGACGCTGCCGGTCGGTCACCCCCCGGTCCCCTCCCGGTCCACGGCCGTGGGCGCCGCGCGGCGCGGGAGGATAGTAGGTGCGGCCGGGGGCCTTCGCCGCCGGGGTCAATTCGGGCGTCGTCGGGACGCCTCCGCCCCGCGGCAGCACCGGGCCGACGCGCCGGGCGGGCGGGGGCACCGCGGCGGATGCCGCCTTGGCTTTCACCAGTGTCTCGCTCAGTTCGGGCGCCTGGGGCAGACGGGGCAGCGTCCAGACCGCCGCAGCGGGTTCCGCGACGGGCGGACGGGCCGCAGGCCGGCGCGGGGGCGCGGGACGCGCCACCGGCTGGCTTTCCGCGGCGATGACCGCCGTCTGCTGGGCCGGCTCGCGCGAACCGAGGGCGCGCCCACCTCCGCTCAAACGCTGGCGGATTTCCTCAGCCACCTCGGCGCTGACCGCGGCCGCTTGGTTGGTGATCGACGGATCGATCTCCCGCACCACATCGAGCACGGCTTCGTTGGTGACGCGCAGCTCCCGGGCGAGCTGATAGACACGGGTTTTTCTCAAGACCTTCCCCTTTTCACATCCAGTCCGATCCGCAGGATTCCGCAGGACTAGCCCTGCTCCGGAACCTCCCGGCCCTGCTCTTCAGCGGGGGGGCTTTCCCCCGCGGAATCCGCGGCTTCATCGCTGTCGGGAGCGGCCGCATCGACCCCGGATTCACCGGGAGCCTCCACGGCCGCAGCGGACTCGCCCTCCGCGGATGCGGCGTCCGCCGGCGCGCCGGACTCGGCGGCCTTCTTGCGCGCCTCTTTCTCGGCGGCCTGCTGTCTCTCGGCGGACCATCGGTCGAGAATCGCGGCTCCCACCGTGACCAGCTTGCTGGCCGTCTTTTCCCCGATGCCGGGGATCTTCATCAACTCCTCGACGGGTGTCTCGAGGACGTCCTGCAGCGTTTCCTTGCCCGCTCGGATCAGGCGCTCCACCAACCGGGGACCCAGTTCCTTGGTCAAGGATTCGAGCTCGACCACGTCCCCTTCCCGGCGGCCCTCGAGCGAGGCATGCTGCGAATGACTGACCAGCTGGATCTCCAGCCCCGTCAGTTGGCTCGCCAGACGCACGTTCTGCGCGTTCTTGCCGATGGCGAGCGAGAGCTGGTCATCGGCCACAACGGCCCGCACGGTCTTGGGATCGCCCATGAAATTCACGCTCAAGACCCGCGCCGGGCTGAGCGCACGGCTGACGAATATCAGTGGATCGGCGCTCAGCGCCACGATGTCGATGCGCTCGCCTCCCAGGGCCTTGACGATGTTCTGCACGCGCGAACCCTTGACGCCCACGCAGGCGCCGACGGGATCGACGCGGTCATCGTGGGAGACGACCGCGATCTTGGTGCGCGCGCCCGGCTCCCGCGCGATCCCCTTGATCTCGACGATGCCGTCATAGACCTCGGGCACTTCCTGCTCGAACAGCCTCTGCACGAACTCGGGGCGGGTGCGCGAAAAGATCACCTGCGGCCCGCGCGCGTTGGGGTCGACATTGACCAGCAGGGCCCGGATATGGTCGCCGATCTTGGGGCGGTCGCGGCGGATGTTCTCCTCGGCGGGAATGATCCCCTCGGCCCCTCCCAGGCGCAGGATGATGCTGCCGAAATCGACCTGTTGCACGGTCCCGGTCAGCACCTGCCCCACCCTGCGAATGTACTCCTCATAGACGTTCTTGCGCTCCGCCTCGCGCACATGCTGCACCAGGGACTGTTTGACCGCCGAGATGGCATTGCGCCCGAACTCGATCACCGGCACCGAGACGGGCACGACGTCGCCTTCGCGGGCATCGGGATCGATGTGCCGCGCCTCTTCAAGATCGACTTCATAGGTCGGGTCGAAGGCGATCTTCGATACGCGCATGTGGACGATGATCTCGATCTCGCCGTTGCCCTGATCGACATTCACCTCGACGTGCGCGGCTTTGCGGTATTTCTTCTGGGCGGCCGCCAGCAGGCTGCTTTCCAGGGTCTCCAGCAGGTACTCCGGCTCGACCCCTTTTTCCTTGGCGATGATCGTCAAGGCATCCAGTATCTGCGAGGTCATGGCTCCTGCTCCCTGCCTTTCTCGGTCGTGCACGCCGGCCGCGCCCGTGCGCGCGGTTTCCATGGATCCAGATCGAGCCGGGCGCCGGCCAGATCCGCAGGCCCTATCTCGAGCACCTCGCCGCCGTCGAGACGCAGGCGGATGCGCTCGCCCTCCACCGCGTCGATCGAGCCGCTGAAGCGGCTGCGCCCCTCGCGCGCCGCGACAAGATCGACGGTGACCCGCTCCCCCGCAAAACGGCGGAAGTGTTCGAGCGTCGAGATCGGACGGTCCATCCCGGGGGACGAAACCTCCAACGCATATCCCGACGCCAGATCGGGAAACCGCTCGAGTTCACGCGCGATCTGCCGGCTCAACTCCCCGCATTGGCCGACCGTGATTCCACCGGCCCGATCCACGAACAGCCGGAGCCGCACTTGTCGGCCACCCGGCAGAATCTGCACCTGCACCAGTTCGGCACCTGCCTCCCGGAGAAGTGGAGCAACAAGCGCCTCCAGTTGCTCTTTCGTGATAATGCTACGGCACCTGCGGCCCGTAGGCGACGGCCGCCATGCGACGGGCATACCCCGACAATCCACGGTCCGGGGCGAATCCCGCCGACACAAACTGAGCGGGCGAAACGCCCGCCCAAGTGATGGAGACTATCCCAGGTTCCCAAGAGGGGGCAAGCGCAATCCTGGTAAATGGCAACGACTAGCGGAAGAACCCCCCGCCGATCAGCGCCTGGAGCACCCTTCCCGTCGCCCCGAGGTTGACGGCCGAGCAGTTCTCCGGCCGGTCGGCATGCGTGTGCCAATGGGGGTCCCGGAAATCGACGAGGCACAAAGCAGGCAAGCCAAACTGTATCAATGGGATGTGGTCATCGATCAAGGCCGGCCCCCAGGATCCGTCATAGGCGTCCACCTGGACGTCCTGCGCGATCCCGTCCACCAGCATGGCCATCTCCGGAAACAGGTCCCGAGAGTTCTGTTCTAGATTCAGGACCATCGTCCGGCTGGCGACCATGTCGACGACCAGCCCCATCTCGGGAAAAGGCCCGGGAAAATGCTCGGCAAAATAGCGCGAACCGGCCAGATACTCATCGGGATGCGCCTCGCGGCCCAGGTCCTCCCCGTCGAAGAACGCGAGCAGGATCGGGATCGGAGGCGGATCCGCCTTGAAGCTCTCGGCCAGGGCGAGCAACAGCCCCGTCCCCGAGCCGCCGTCGTTGGCCCCCAGAATCGGTTCCTCGCGGCGGGCCGGATCGGGATCCCGATCGGCCCAGGGTCGCGTGTCCCAGTGGGCCCCAAAGAGGAGGCCCCCTTCGCGCAACGGCCCGAAGCGGGCGAGGATGTTGGTCAGTTCCACAGGCTCGGGAAGCCCGGGCGCCTGATGCCGAAAGGTCTGGAGCGTCACGCGCCCGCCTGCCCCTTCCAGGACCCGCCGGATGTAATCCCGGGCCTGCGCATGGCCGGGGGAGCCGGGGGCGCGGGGTCCCAGGGCGCACTGGGCCTCGAGGTGCTCCATGGCGCGCCGGCCCAGATCGTTGCCGCCCGGACTCTCGGTCGCGGGGACGCCTCCCCCCTCTCCGGCCTGGCCGATCCGGCCGGCCGGGCCGGCCTGGCCGATCTGGCCTGCCTGGCCCGCTTGGCCGAAGGGGGGCCCGGCCATCCAGCTCCACCAGGACAGCGCCAGGGCCAGCGCGATCACCCGCGCGCCTGTCGCTGGATATGGCCGGACGGTTTCTCGCATGTCGAATATCCCCACGGACTCGGCTTCCGGACCCGCGTCCTCTGCCCCCTGGAAAGTCCTAGAAGGAGAACGAGGCCGCCAGATTCACCGTCGCATACCGCATGGTTCGCGTGCGATTCTTGTTGTCCGTATTCTCCCCATACCTGAGCGTCATGTTCCCGGTAACGCTGCGGGTGAACTGGTAGCTCCCTCCCACGCCGAACTCGAGTTTGCGGCCGTCGGCGGTCACCTGCGGATTGTAGCCGACCTGCTGCGTGACGTCGCGGTAGCTGTCCAGATTGAAATCGAGCGAGAGGTCGAGCTTGCTCGTGATGCGCTCCTTGTTCTTCGTCAAGGGCACCGTGATCTCGCGCACGATACTCAGGCTCTTCTTCGCCGACAGGTAGATGCGCGTGTCGGTGCGATCCGCGATCCGCTTGAGCGCCGTCAGATCCTCGCTGTGGTTGAGGGTGCGATCCACGCGCATCGTGGCGGTCACGCCGGAACGGAAGCCCAACTCGAGGTCGAGCAGCGGAGACCATTGCGTGCTCAGTTCATCCCGTGCCGCCGCCCCCGCCCGGGTGCTGCTGCGCAGCTTGCGCAGGAACCGCGTGTTGGCCTTGAAGCTGCGCAGATATGCCTTCAGCCCGAATTTCTGCGTCAGATCGCCCCAGCGGACATTCAGCTCCGGAAACGTGCGGTCGTGCGTCCCGGTGACGGTCCCCGTCGAGCGCGTTTCGGCTTGGTCATCGGTGAAGTGCGCCGCGACGGCGACTCCGATGAGGGTTACCTCGGCGTCCAGCTTGACCTGCCGGCTGTTGACAAGCGATTCGCGGAAATTCTCGAGCGTCTCCACGCCCGGGTCCATGGAGAGCCCGAGCTGGTAGGCAAGGCTCGGCTCTCCGCGAACGCGATTGTAGGTGCTGCCGTCGGATAGCGAGTAGGACGCGGTGGTGCGCCCGACCGAGAACCACTTGCGCAACGGATTGGCCTGGCGGTTGCGCTGGGGAGTCTGGGGGACCGGAGGCTCCGGCCGTTCCTTGTCCTCCTGCCCCTCCTCGTCCTCGCCTTCGGCTTCGACTTCCGGCGGCGGTGCGGCGGGGGGTTGCCCCGCCGGTGCCCCCTTCAGCACGAGCCAGTCGAGGATCCCCTGTAGCGGCAGGTCCCACGCAATGCTGCGGGCCTGGCCGTTGGTCAGTTCGTTGTAGCGCTCCAGCCCTCCCCCACCGGTACTGCCCTGGCGATTGAAGCCCCCGCGGAAATTCGAATTCCAGCCCAGGCGCGGTTCGAGCCAATTCGTCTTCACGCGTAGCTGGTAGTTCGCCGTCAGGTTCTCCTGCCGCGAGGTCTCCTGCCCGATGTTCAAGCCGCCCAGCCAGGAGGCCTCCTGTCGCAGCATCAGGTCACGGCTTTGCTTGAAGTCGTAGTTGACGGCGCTGATCGGCTTGAGCGCCGCGGCCAGACTCAGCCCGCCGGAACGCACCGTGCGGCGGTCGTCGAGGACGAAGGGCCGGCCGAGATCGCCGCCTTCGCGCCGGTAGCGCGCCTGGTCCTTCTCGCTGCGGGTGAAGGCCATGCCGAAGCTGGTCGGCGTCAACCGCAACTTCCAGCTCTTGTACAGTCCGATCTCACCCCATTGCCCGAAGGGAAAGGCATAGCTCGCGGAGAAGGTGCGCGTCGTGGTTGAATCGCGCGCCTGCGGATTGGTGCTGTTGATCTCACGAATGGAGCCGCTCAGGCGCAGGGCATCCAGGGTGTAGCGCAACAGGCCGCCCTCGCCCCCCTGGCGGGACAGACCGAGGCTGTAGCTGCGATTCACCTGCTCCGTCAGATCCCGGTCGCTCGGGTTCTCTCCCACCAGCAGATCGTCGTTGGTGCGGTATTTCGGCACGCGCCGGCTCCAGTCCTGCTGGAAGCTGAAGGGCAGGTTGATATCCAGCTGCCGAGGCATCAGGCGACCGAGCGGCACGTTGCCCGTGGAGAGCGCGTAGCTCGTCTCGCGTTCGCGGCGCCCGCTGAAGCCGCCCCCGCTGATGCTGACGAAATCGGCCCCGACCTGGCGGTAGCTGAAGTCCAGCCGGGCGAAGTCGGAGAGCTCCGTGCGCACCTGCATGCGCATGGCGTAGTCGACTTCCTTGTGCACGTTCGTCAGGCGCAACTCGTCGAGCCAGATATTGGCTTGCGACACCGGGCCCGGCCCGCGGTAGTCCACGCCCATCGTGATCCGGCGGACGCGCATCAGATAGGGATGCCCCTTCATGCGGATCCGTCCGCCGTCTGCCAGCTCGCGCGTGACGTCCGCGTCGCTTCCCGCCTCGACCGCCTTCAGATCGCTCAAATCGGTCAGGAGGATCTTGATCGGCAGCCAGCTCGCGGTCTGGCGATCCGCGCTCGGGATCGCCGGCACCGGCACGCGGTATTCGTAGAAATCGGTCGTGTCCGCATTGGCGTCCTTGCACAGCCGCAGAAAGAACTCGGCCTCGCTGTCGGGCGGCAGCGTGCTGTTCAGCCAGAGTTCGAGCGACTCGTAGCGGGTGTAGTCCTGGTCGCGCAGGAAGGACTCGTAGACGCGCCCGATGTGCCCCGGCTGGAAGTTGCGCATCTCCAGCGTCAGGGACTGTTCCCGCTCGGGCACCCGGTCATCAGCACGCTGTTCGTCTTGATGCGGTATGAAGGGGGGCACATAGACGTCGGCGTTCTCTTTGTTGTTGTAGACGCCGGGGAAGAAGTCCTCTTCGTAGACCGCCAGCTCGCTCGGCGGCACCAGCGTGCCGGCCGAATCGCGGATCGCTTCGACGATCCACCGGTTGGAGCGGATCTCGATTGCGCCGATCTGCAGCCGCTTCCAGGAGGAAGCCCCGCCGAACCAGATGCGCAGGTGCTTGACCTCGTCCCAGGAAGGATCCCCGACGCGCTCGTGGACGTAGGCGTCGGAAAGCGGGATGCGGATGCGGCGCCAGCCGTTGCGGGTGTCGAGGGTCCAGTTGGTCTCCCTGCCGGCGTAGTCGCGGCGCACGTCGGTCTCGAGGAACTCGCTGCTGTCCGCCAAATCCACACGGAACTCGAAGTACGAATTCAACTGGTCGAGGCTGTTGTCCCCGTCGAGATCCTCGCTGTCGAGTCGCCCGTTCTTCTCGGTTCCGTTCACCTTCCGGTAGACGGGGCACACCTCCTCGTAGGTCTCGTACTTCACCTCCGCATCACCGGTCCATTCGTAGTCGTCGAACGAGCCGTCCGCCGGATCCACGCCCTCCAGGTTGTCGAGGCCCGTGTCCTCGTCGGTCTCGGTGCTCAGATCCAGTTCCCCGTCGCGATTCGCATCCTCCGTGTTGAGGGTGCGGTCCGCGGGAGTCTGGGGACCACCCGCGACGTCTCCGGTCGCGCAGTCGACCGGCCGCCGGCGCCACAGGGCGTCCTCGCTGACCTGGCCGATGTCCACGTACATCAGGCCGGCGCGCGTGGAGGTGTCCTGGACGAACTCCTCCCACGGCACGAAGTCGTTCACCCAGATGTCGAGAAAGCGGGCGCGCGTGAGATCGAGGTTCGTCCGGGAGAGGCCCTGGGTGATGCCCATCCAGGATTCTTCAGGCGGGCAGAGCGCTCCGCCTTCCTCCAACAGTCCGGTGTAGGGCCAGAGCTGCAACTCAAGGACGCTGCGATGATCGTTGGCTTCCTGGTACTCCAGCGTCGGATTGAGATCGCCTTCCTGAACGGTCTGGTAGGGCGTGTACCACCAGGTCTCCCCGCTGCGGGCCGCCCGCTCGGACTCGTCGATGCCGGCCACGCCTGTTTCGGGAAGACTGCTCGACTGCCAGGCCATGCGGTTCAAGCGCACGTACAAGTCGTCGGCCACGCCCTCGAAATCGTCGATGTAGAGATCGTTGCGGGTATTGGGATTCGGGAAGCTGACGCCGAGGCCTCCCTCCACGGAGATCTGCGAGGCCTTGCGCGCGTCGAGAAACGGCAGTTGATCGAGGAGCCGGGTCAGGCCCATCGACTCGCGACCATAGCGCGTGGCGATCTCGCCGACCGCGATGCGCGTCGGTTCCGAGCCGAGCCGCGGCCGGCGATCGGGGCTGCCCTTGCGCTCGTAGAGCCAGGAGGTCGACATCGAGAAGTTCGAACCCTCGGGCTGGTAGAGCAGGGCCCCGCCGAGCAGGGTCTTGCTGACCGAGCCCAGGCCGCCCGCGTGCTTGCAGGTGACGCGGATCTCCTCGTCCTCGCCGACCGAGGCCTGCTCGTAGAGCCGGATGACGCCGGTCTGATAGTCGATGCGGTAGTCGGTGTCGCGCGTGAGGCGCCGGCTGCCGACCATGACGACCTCCGAGCCCTCGATGATGTCCCAGGCGTCGATGCTCAGCTCCGAGACGGGCGTGCGGTAGCTGACCTCGATGTAGAAGCGCGAGGCCCATGTCGTGTCGCTGCCGGGTTGATCGTGATCCCGAACGCACGAACGGCGTTCGTAGATGTCCGTGTTCCAGCGCTCTTCGGCCAATACGTCCCAGGTGGACGGGTTTCCCGGCCGCCCGCGCAAGTCGGCTTCCCCATCGGGGCCGGCGGGGGCGAAGGGGCGCAGGTCGGGGAAAAAGAGGTACCCGTTGGTGAAGTCGACCCAGACGTTGTCGATCTGGCTGTCCTGGCCCAGGACGAGCCCCGCGTCGGTCTCCTGGTAGTAGTCGAGCCCCAGGCTGCGGATCAGCCGGGTGCCGTCGAGCTCGTCGGGATCCTCGATGCCGCCGATCGCGCCCTTGTAGCGAATCTGCAGGTCGAAACCGTCCTTCAGAATCGCATTCTCGGGAAGCCCCGCCCCGGTCCAGTTCTCGAGCGAAGAATGCAGCGGATAGACGTTCTTCAGCATCAGCCGGTTGGTCGCGGCCCAAGGGCCCGACTCCAGATCGGATCCGACCAGATCGTAGCGCGGGCGGATCATCTTGACGTAGAGCTGGTCGCCGACGACGCCGCCGACGTTGCTGCCGCGCCCCTGGTCGTAGTAGATCACGCCCAGCGTCGAATTCTGATCCAGGTACCGCTTGAGGATGATGATCGGATGGGTTTGATTGCGCTCATCGATCAGGACCTCGTAATCGGGCCCCTCGTCGAGCTGCTGGAAATAGCAGGGCCCCGCCAGGGTATCGGAAGGCTGCGGCGCCGGCCCGTCGAGATTGAGCACCGCGTGGCCCGGGTAGGTGGCGAAGCTCTCGGTAATGTCGCCGTCTCCATCATCCAGGTATAGGATCACCGATCCCTGGCTGATCTGGACGATGTCGTAGGCCCCTCCCGTCTCCGGATAGGCGTCGCCGTTGGGATCGTTGAGGAAGAAGAAGCGGTCCTTGACGTATTCGTAATCATGGATCGTCTTGGTCTGTTCCTGGCTCCGGACGCTGGTCGACTTCTCGGCCGTCTCCCCTTCTTCCTTGCTTAGAATCACGTTGAACGTGACATCCCCGACCTGCGCCTCGGCATTGATGCCGAAGAGGCCGGTGTGCGAACCGCCGTAGGAGACGTACTCGGTGCCCGGCAGGCGCAGGCTGGTATTGCCCAGATCTACCTTGCGGATGATCTCGTCCTCGTAGCCGCGATAGTGGATCCCAATGCGGTTGGCCAGCGAAGTCTGCGCCTGGCTGGACTGGTCGACATCCACATCGAGCTTGTCTCCGATATCCCCCTTCAGCCGGATCGTCAGATCCTGCTTCATCTCGAGTTGCGGGAATTTCGAGGGCTTGCGCTGGAACTCGGTCGTCGGCCGGAACGGGTACCATTGGCTGCGGCCACCGAAGGAGATCCGTTCGCTGCCGCTCACCGATAGGTTCGGCTTTCCCTCGCCGAAGATGGAGCGGACCACCGTGGGCAGCTCGAAGGGCAGCGAAAGGCGCACCAGTCCGGCCCGGCCCCCCTGGACCGTGGCGCGTTTCATCGATTCCTTGATCTGCTCCCGCCACACCGAGCGGGAATGGACCCAACTCAGGCGCGTGAGGTGGCGCGCATAGGGCTCGGGCGGGATGGAGCCGACTTCCAGGCCCAGGCGCAGGCGGCTGCGCTGTACGACCGCCCGCTCCAGGTCGACGCTGTGCTGCCACGTGAGCAACGCGCTGCGGGAGAGATCGCGGCCGGGCGGGGGCAGATACCGCATGCCCCCGCTGCGGGAGGATTGGAAGAAGACACCGGAGGCGACCCCCGCCTCGATCAAGGAGTCGGCGTTCGCATCGGTTTCAATGGCGATCGAGTCGGAGGAGGCGAAGAACTCGGGACGCAGCCCCAGCCTGTCGCGCGCGAAGGCCCGACTGGAGGCCCGTCGATAGAGGCGGTAGAGCAACGCCCCGCGCATCGGCTCCGCATCGGGCCACCATGCGAGGGGCTCGACCGTGGCCGTATCCGTCGTGCTGGCCCTCCACAGAGCGACGATACCGAACGGGTCGACCTCCATCGGCTTGATCAGGTAGGGCACGCCCCGCCCCGCAGGCACGCGCTCGCCTGAAACGCTGTCGGATCGAGCCTGGCTGCTGTCTGGAAGATCGAGGGCTGCGGCGGATGGAGCCAGGACGCTGTCGGCAAGTCCGAGGATGTCCGCGGTTGGAGCCAGGGCGCTGTCGGCAAGCTCGAGGATGTCCGCGGTTGGAGCCACACTACTGTCGGCCGACTGATGGAAGCCGCTCCCTCGATCGTTTCCGACATCGACGAACAGGCTCTCTCCGGCCGCGGGAGGCAGCGAAGAGCGAATCATGCGGATGAGGGGTTCAGCGACCCGCTGGGAGGGGTCGAGCGTGGCGGACAGGATCGGACAGGGGGGCCCCGGGAGGAGATTGGAGGCACGCGCAGGCGCAGGGTCGAAGCGACCCATAAGCAACGGCAGGCCCCACAGCGAGACCAGCGCTGCCAGGAGAATGGACGCGACAGCTTCCCGGACCCTCATCCGCTCAATGTCCCTGGTCATCGCCTGTTCTGGGGGACATATGGGTCGACCCCGGCCGATTCGTCTGTTTATACTCTCGCTTCATGCGCCAGTTCTCCAAATGGGGTCGGAATCCAGGA
>JAZDGX010000062.1:0-2002 GCA_043806645.1 Candidatus Eiseniibacteriota bacterium
AACGGGCCCGTGGGGCCGGGCGAAGTGCGGCGCGGGCGGCAGGTGATCGCCGGCGTCGATCCGGTGGCGATCGATGCCTTCACCACGCGGGCCTTCTGGACCGATCCGGGAACGATCCGTCACATCCGCATCGCGCACGAGTTGGGGGCGGGGGAGATGGATCTGAGCAAGCTCAACATCCGCGAATTCGAGGCATAGCTGCGCAATAGATGACCGACGCGACGCCCGACACGCACCCACAAAGCGCCGGCCCGGCGGCCGCTGCAGATGGACTCGCCCGCGCGATCCTGGTGCTGATCTTCGCCGCCATGGCCCTGCGCGCCGCCTGGGTCTGTGACGACGCCTACATCACGCTGCGTACGGTCGACAACTTCGTCCACGGCCTCGGCCTCACCTGGAATCCGCCCGACCGCGTGCAGACCTTCACGCATCCGTTGTGGCTCTTCCTCGTCACGCCGTTCTATGCGCTGACGCGCGAGGCCTTCTTCACGACCATCTTCCTCGGGCTCGCGATCTCGATCGCCGCGGTGTCGCTGCTCGTCCTGCGCTTCGCGCGCTCCCTGGCGGCGGCGCTGGCGCCCATGCTCGCACTGATCCTGTCCCAGGCCTTCATCGACTACTCGACCGCGGGGATGGAGAACCCGCTCACGCATCTATGGCTCGTGCTGTTCCTGATCGTCTACTTCGGACGGGAGGATGGACGGGCCGCCCGTTTCGGGATGCTCGCGCTTCTTGCCGCGCTGGCCGCGCTCACGCGTCTGGACACGCTGCTGCTGTACGTGCCGCCGCTCGCGTTCGCATTCGTGCAGACGGTGCGGCGGTTGAGCGCATCCGGCGGGCCGGCCGATGCCCCGCCGCGCGGCGCCCGTGGTCTCCGCAGCACCCGCGCCTCCGCATGGCTCACGGCCTGCGCCTTGCTCGTCGCCGGTTTTCTGCCCCTCGTTCTGTGGGAACTCTTCTCGATCGTCTACTACGGCTTTCCCCTTCCGAACACCGCCTACGCGAAGCTCTCGACCGGCATCCCCGCCGGGGAGCTGCTCGCGCAAGGGGGGCGCTACTTCCTGCACACGCTGCGCTTCGATCCCGTGACACTGATTGCGATCGCGGCGGGGACGGCTCTGCCCTGGATCCGCCGCGAGCGCCGCGGCCTCGCGGTCGCGCTGGGGGTCGTGCTCTATCTTCTCTATGTCGCAAGGATCGGCGGGGACTTCATGGCCGGGCGCTTCTTCACGACCCCGCTCTTCGCCTCCGTGGCGCTGCTGCTGGTCTTCTCGGACACGTGGCTGGCGGCCGTCCGGCCCGGAACAGAAGAGGACGGGCGCGGGGCGAAGAGTATCGGCCATCTCGGCAACCTGAAGCATGATCTCCTGCGGCTCCCCCGCCGCGCGCTCATGGCTGCGCTCGCCGTGATCGTTCTCGGCCTCGCGCCGCGGCTCGTTCCCCCCGCGCCGGAAGCCTCTCCCATTCGACCGAGCGGCATCGCGGACGAGCGCGCCTATTACGCGATCGAGGGCCGCGTGCTCTTCAAGCCCCGGACCCTGCCAAAAGAGCCGCGGATCTTCGGCCGCGAGCGGGGCGAGCAATTGCGCGGGCAGGGCGAGGGCGTGGTGCTCGAGGGCGCCGTCGGGGAGCTCGGCTTCTACGCGGGGCCGGGCATCAAGATCGTGGACCTCTCCGGACTCGCCGATCCCTTGATGGCCCGGCTTCCAGCTTTGCGCTTCGATCCTTCCGCCGCGCTGCATCGGCCTCAGAAGTCGAACTGGCGCATCGGCCACTTCCTGCGCGCCGTGCCGCAGGGCTACCTGCAGACGGTGATGTCGGATGAGAACCGCCTGCGCGACCGGCGGCTCGGGGAGTTCCGCGAGCGGCTGCGCCTGATCACGCGCGGACCACTCTGGAGCGCCGAACGCTGGAGCGAGATCCGGCGGATGAACTCGGGCGCCTGGCGCGACGCCTTCGACGCCGAATCCTACCGGAACCCTGCGCGCCTCACGCTCGCCGA
>JAZDGX010000063.1:0-17796 GCA_043806645.1 Candidatus Eiseniibacteriota bacterium
CGAGTGTGTCGGAAACCAACACCGAGAAGAGCTGGAGGGAGTCCCAGGGCGCCCGAAATTCGTCCGGCGAGGAGGGCGCACCCATCCCACACCCTGCGAGGAGAGCGGGGACCACTCCCAGGCACGCCCATGTTCCAAGCATCCGAATCCTATGTGTGAGCACCAAGGCCTCCCTCCGGGATGGACTAGAGCAAGAAGAGTGCCAGGACTGCTGCCTGCCCTGGTTTGTAACCATGCCTCCTGCAGTATGTTACGATCATCGTGGTAGCGCCGTCCGGGTCTCGGCGCCGCAGAGGTTCGGAAATCCGAGGAGTCTGGCGGAAATCCGATGCTTCGACAGGGTTCGAACCCGCGAGGTCCAGGCACGGCTCCGTCCCCTCACTCCCCCGTTGCGTATCTGAATCCGATCTGGACCGTGGTCTTCTCGTACTCTTCCAGCCGCACGACCGCTTCGTTGCGCTGCCACCCAAGCTGCGCCTCCATGGCCACTCCATCTCCCAGGGGGCGGGTCAGGCTGAGGAGCACTCGATTGCGCTCGCCGAATTCGGGGTCGTCGGGATCCTCATAGGGATCGAGCAGGAAGGCATCGTCCTCCTGCCGGCTGAAGAGGTGCCAACGCACGAGCAGGTGCAGACTCGCCTGCCAGGGCAGCAGCATCGCTGCCGCGAGATCCGTCCGCACCCGGTGAAATCCGACGCCGTAGCTGTTGCTCCAGGTCCGTTCATAGGCTGCGACGATCCGCATGCTGATGGGCGTATGGCGCGCGACTCCCACTCCCAGGGCCAGCGTTCCATCCCGCCGGCACCCCGCCACCTCAGCGGGCGAATCGCCCGCGGGCGCCCCCACCGCCGGCCTTTCGTGGCGGATCCCGCCCGCATCGAGAAGCAGGAGCGCATCCCAGCCCGGCCGCCAACTCCAACGCCCTTCGGTGGAGATCTGGGCGGCGCTGCGTGAGCGCTCCGCGACTGGGCTCCCTCCTTCCGTGGCTCCCCCTTCAAGGGGCACACGTTCCTTGTCGAGCACCGCCATCTGCACCCGCCACAGGAGCACTTTCGTCCGGGCCGCCCGCACGACCCCTCGGACACCCCCCTCGGCGCGAGCGAAATCGCGATTCCCCCGCTCTCGTGTGTCTGCAGGGCTCTGCTGGGGGAAAAAGCGCGCCGACCCTTCCGCGAAAGCCTCCACCCAATGCGCCCGGGCGGCCCACCGCCAAGCGGCGCCCGTGACCACCATGTGCCGATTCTCCGCGGACTCCCGCAGGTAGCGTTCCGCACCCCAGCGCAGGAACAATGCCGGACCGCGCCTCGATGCGCCGGACTTCTCGGCTAGCGTCAGCCCCCATTCCAATCGCGCGTAGCCATCGGACTGCCGGTAGCGGCTCTCCACCCACTCGAGCGGATTGCTATCCCATCCCATCGCGACGAGGGCCTGGGCATCGACGTTCCACGTCGCGCGACAATCGCTCCTCCCCACGATGCAAAGCAGCGCCCACGCCGCCAGCGCGGCGCAGGTCCCGCACGCCCCGGGCCGCCCCGTCGCAGGCATCCGCCGAGCCCTTCTTCGCGGCCGCCGCGGAGTCATCATTCCTGCTCCCGCCGCTGCGCTTCGCCTTCCATTTCCGCCGCTTGTTCCATGAGCGCCTCCCGCCTCGTCCTCAACCAACCCTCCAGCAGCCCCAGGATCACATCAGGCCCCGAACCCTCGGGCAGAGACGCAGGCATGCGCGCGATCAGCTCCCCAAATGCGCTCCCTGTCAGATCTGCAGGTTCTGCGGCGAGCCCATCGCCACGGACCGTCGCAGGCTCGTCGAAGATCGCCTGCTCCTCGAGAAGACGGACCCGCTCCGCGACAAGGCGTTGTTGCGCGCGTCGCCTTTGCTCCGCGGCCACAATTTCCAGCCAGCGTCCGATCCGGTCCGCCAAATCGCGAGCGTAGTCCGCCCGCTGCCGCAGCAACTCGGGCGGATCGTCCTCCCGGCCGCGCGGGACTTCGAATTCCGCCAGCAGGGAATGGTCCGGCGCCCCCGGTAGCCGCGCCCGTCTCGCCAGCAGCGAATCCAGCGCCGCGCCGGCCTCGGGGCGCGGTTGCGCCAGGCGCCGCGCCAACTCATCCTCGATCGCCGCCGTCACCACCCCCCGCAACTCCTCGCACACCAGCTCCTGCGCCAGCGCGGCGGCCGAAAGGACACGCAACGAATCGACCAGCGACTCTCCCTCCGCAAGCAGGGCCCGGTCCCGCTCGGCGTCTCTCGCCTCCCGCGCTTGGGCGCGCGCCCGCGCCAGCGAGTCGCTACGAGCCGCGATCCGTCCGCGTTCGCCCGACAAGCGCCCGAGGCGGAGGCGGCAGTCCTCCCATACGCGCCAAAGCTCATCCGCATCCTGCGCGCCCGCCGCCACCGGCAGCACGCCCAGGCCGAGGATCAGGCTCGCCCGCACGATGTGTCTGCTCCGGCCGATCACAACAAGCCGTACTTCTCAAGCTTGTAGTAGAGCGCGCTCGGCTTCAGCTCGAGGAGCCGTGCCGCTTCCGCCTTCACCCCGTGCGCCTCTTCCAGCGCGCGCTCGAGCAGCGTTCGCTCGAGCTCCGCCAGGGCCGAGTTCAAGGGCAGGACGCCGGCCGGGAGAGGCAGCCGTTCGGACTGCGCCTGCCGCAGAAAATGGAGATCCGGTTCCTCGATGCGTTCGCCCTCGCAGAGCACGAGCGCGCGTTCGAGCGCGTTCTCCAATTCGCGCACATTGCCCGGCCAATCGTAGAGGGTCAGCATGCGCAGGGCCTCGGGCGCGATCCCGGCCACCGGACGTCCCATGGCGCGGCACAAGCGCCCGACGAAATGCACGGCCAGCAGCGGGATGTCCTCCTTGCGGTCGCGCAGCGGAGGAAGGTGTAGCGGGATCACGTAGAGCCGGTAGAAAAGATCCTCGCGGAAATTCCCGCCGGCGACCTCGGCCCGGATGTCCCGATTGGTCGCCGCAATCACGCGAACATTCACATGCAGCGTGTGCTCGCCGCCGACGCGCTCGAACTCCCGCTCCTGCAACACACGCAACAGGCGCATCTGCACGGCGGGGCCGATGTCGGCGATCTCATCGAGGAAAAGGGTCCCCCCCTCGGCCAGCTCGAAGCGGCCGCGCCGCTGCCGCGAGGCTCCCGTGAAGGCCCCCTTCTCATGGCCGAAGAGTTCGCTCTCCAGGACGCCCTGCGGGAGAGCCCCGCAGTTGACGCGCACGAAGGGACCGGCGCGGCGGGGGCTGCGCATGTGAATCGCCCGGGCCACGAGTTCCTTGCCGGTCCCGCTTTCGCCCGTGATCAGCACCGAGCTGGCCGCTGCGGCGACTTTCGCAATCGTGCCGTAGAGTTCCAGCATCCGGCTCGAGCGGCCGACGATCTCACCCTCGTTGAAGGCGGCGTCCATCTCGGCCTCGAGGTACTCGCGCCGTTCGCGCTCGCGCGAAAGCGCCAGGCGATCCTCGCGCACTTGCAGCGCCTGAGCGACCTTGCCGCGCAGGTGATCCATGCGCACCGGCTTGGTCATGAAATCGAAGGCCCCGCAGCGCATCGCCTCCACCGCCGCCTCGATCGTTCCGTAGGCCGTGAGGATCAGCACTTCCGCCAGCGGATCCTGCCCCTTCAAGGCGCGCAGGAGCGCCAGGCCGTCCATGCCCGGGAGCTTCAGATCGCTGACGAGCAACGCGGGGCATTCTTCCTTGCAGATCGAGAGGGCTTCCTCGGCGCTGGCCACTGCGCGCACAGCGTGCCCCGCCCCGCGGATCACTTCCGCCAGCGCGTCGCGCAGCGTGTCGTTGTCTTCCACCACCAGCACGAAGGACAAGGCCCTACCCCTCCACCCCGGCGGGCACCGCGAGCAGCAGGAGCGCGCCCCCGAGGGAGCTCCGGCCGACGGTGATGCCGATGCCGTTCAATTCGCACAGCCTGCGCACGATGGCCAGGCCCAGGCCGGCGCCCTGCGCCCGTGTGCTGTGGAAGGGTTCGAAAACCCGCTCCACTTCTTCCGCAGCAATGCCGCAGCCCGAGTCCTCGATGCGGATCACGACCCCTGCCGCCCGGGCCGCTCGAGTGATCGGCCGGGCCTCCGGCCCCCCGTCCTCCCCCGCCACGCTCCCGCCTCCATCTCCGGATCGTGCCGCGCGCACTCTGACACGGCCCTCCGGCCCCGCCGCCTGCATGGCATTGCGCATCAAGTTCAGCAGAATCTGTCTCAGATGTCCTCCGTCACACCAGACTGCCTCTACCGACGCCTCGATCTCCAGGGCCCCTCTCCACAGCAGCGCTGCCCGAGCGTTCTCCCCGCTCTCCTCAAGTGCTTGCACCAAGTTTACCCGTTCACCCTCCGGGGGCTCCGGCCGGGCGAAAACGAGAAAGTCGGCGACCACTTTCTCCAGCCGGTTGGCCTCCGCCAGAATACGCTGCGCGTGGGCCGCCCGCGCGGGTGAAAGTTCCCCCGCCTGCGACAGCATCTCCGCGTACAGCACGAGCCCTCCGAGAGGGTTGCGGATTTCGTGGGCCACGCCGCCCAGCATCGCCCGCAACTGCCGCTCGCGCACATGGACGGCACCGCGCATCGCCTCGAGAGCCTTGGCCAGGTCTCCGATCTCGTCTCGTCCCAGGAATGGGACGGTCGAGGCCAAATCCCCCGTCTCCATGCGGCCCGCGATCTCCGCGAGCCGGTGGATCCGCCCCGCGATCAGTCGCGACACGATAAAGGCGCCTGCGAGCACCAGTAGCAAGCCGGCCAAGCCCGCGGCGGCGAGAGTCCCGCGCATGGCACGCACGACCCCCAAGGACTGGGAGGGAGCCTCCACGACAAGCACGCCCAACGGCAGGCCGCGCGCACGCAACTCGACCGAACCGCCCGACGCGGAGGCGTCGGGAAGGCGCGCCGGGCCCGTATCGCCCGCAGGGGCGTGGATCGGCGCGAGACCGACCTTCACGCGACGCCCGCCGACGGCCTGGAAGAGGGGTGTACTGGCGGTAAGACCCGCCCGCACCTGATCGAGCTCGGCGGTCAACAGATGTGCGCGGGGCGCCATCGAACCGATCGGCAGGAGGGTCTCGCTGTCCACGACCACCCTGCCCTGCAAATCCCATACGGCCAGCCGCTCGGCTCCCGATGCCACGCGGACCGCATCGAGACGGCCCCGCAGATGGCGGGCTGTCCGACTCTCCTCCTCACCCGGCCCCAGAGAGAAAGCGAAGCGCCAGGTTTCTTCAGGGATCGACGTGGCAACGGCAACGGCCAAGGCTTCGACCCTGCGACCCAATTCGGCCTCGAGAGCCCGCCGGGCCTGCCACTCGAGCAGCAGGCCGGCCGCAACGAGCGTCGGCAGCGCCGTTATGGAAAAGACCAGGAAGAGCTTCGTGCCTATGCCGCGTGGCAGCGCCCTCACCGCCTGCCTCCGGAGATCCGGCCGATCGTGGGTTCGGTCCGATCCGGGCCGATCTTGGTCAGGGTTCCAACCCGTGATGGGGAAAGAGCTGCTGGCGAAGCTGGCGGATGATCATCGCCGTCGCCTCACCGTCGACCGGGATGCCGGCGGACGGCACGGGAGCGCTCCAGAGGTCGGCGGGCCAGACCATGCCCTTGGCGATTCCCGGCAGCTCCCGATCGGGCAAGGGGAGACGCTCTCCAGGCTGCCAGCCGACCATGGCTCCCCACGCGAGCGTCCAGGCGCGCATGGCGTTGGCCAGATCGTACCCGCCTCCGCCGACCGCCAGCCAGGGCAGCTCGAGCGAGGCGATCCGGCCCAGGATCTCCCACCATCCCCTCAGGTGAAGGCCCATGGAGGCCAGCGGATCCCCTTGCAGCGCATCTGCCCCGAGTTCCGTCAGCAACACGTCCGGTTCGAAAGCCTGAATCAACGGTGCCGCCACATGGGCCCAGACCTGGAGATAGGTCTCATCGGCCATGCAGGGCAGCAGGGGCACATTGGCCGCGTACCCGGCACCTTCCCCGCGACCGATTTCGTTCAGGAATCCCGAGCCGGGAAAGAGCGTCCGCCCGTCCTGATGAATCGAGAGCGTGAAGACCCGCGGATTCTCGTAGAAGGCCTGCTCGACGCCGTCCCCGTGATGGGCATCAAGATCGAAGTAGAAAACGCGTTTGCCTCGCGCGAGCAGATAATCGATGGCCACGACGACGTCGTTGACGTAGCAGAATCCGGAAGCCCGCCGACGCAGCGCATGGTGCAACCCGCCCCCAGGGTGAAACACGCGGCGTGTCTCCTGCGCCGCAATCAAGCGTGCGGCTTCCAGGGTCCCACCGGCGGTATTCAGCGCGTAGTCCCAGAGGCCTGGGAAAACCGGGTTATCCCCCGAGCCCAAACCGTGCACAAAGAGCGCCGGAGTGTGAATGCCCTGGGAAACCGCCTCCAGGACATCCAAGTAGACCGAATCGTGGGCGACCAGCAGATCCTCCCGGGTGGCAGGCTCGAAGGAGCGCACCTCTCGATCCGCTCCCTCGAAGAGACCGAGCCGCCGGCAGAGATATTCGGTGAGCCAGATGCGCTCGAGCCGGAACGGGTGCGTCTCGCCGTAGTCGTACTGGACAACGGCCGGGTTGTAGAGGAAGATCGCACGCATAGTTTGTCATCGTAGACCATGACTCAGGGACAGGCAAGGGGACGTACGAACCCTTGAGGAACGAAACCGACCGCGGGCCGCATGCAGGACCGTGGATCCCTGCGGACCCGGTCACGGACCGGGTTCTCCCGCTCGTCGGCGTCCTGGCACGGCCGCCCCACCCGGCGACCATCGAGACACGCCTGGAGGCCCTCTTCGGACCCATCCTGCTGCGCAGCCCCGCCTGGGAGTTCACCGCGACTCGTTACTACGAACGGGAGATGGGCACGGGGCTGATGCGCTCGTTCTTCGCCTTCCCCCCCACCCGTTTTCTCTCGCTCCCCGCATGGAAACTCGCCACCGGCCGCCTCGAACACGATTGGAGCGGTCCGGACGGACGGCGCGTTAACCTCGATCCAGGGTATGTCTCCCTGGGCGGGCTGTTCCTCGCTTCGACCACACCCGCCGCGCAGCGCATTCCTCTCTCGCACGGCATCCACGCGGAGATCACTCTGTTTTACGCTCGGGGAGAGTGGCAGGTGCTGCCCTGGACATTCCCAGACTTCCGTTGCGCGACCTACCATCCGTTCCTGACCGAATGCCGCGAGGCACTGAAGCGGGCTCTTCGCGCAGGGGAACCCCAAAGTGCCTGAGGGCAGCGCCGCAGGCCGTCTGCCTCACGTCCGCTCGCGTTCGGCCCTGCTCATCCATCCCTGGATCGCCGACTTCGCCGCATACGACTTCTGGATCCAGCCGCTCGGCCTGCTTTTCGTGGGAGGCTTCCTGCGATCACGTGGCTGGGATGTACGACTCCTTGACGCACTGGCCGGATCGCGCGAGGAGCAGCGCGCGCGATGGGACGGCACCGCCCCCTTCGCTTCCACGGAGACGCCCTTGCCGGCGGCGGGGATCCTCCCCGAAACCCCGAGCGCACATCGACGCACCTTCCGCCGCTATGGGGTCCCGCCGGAGGAATTCGAGCGCCGAGCGGCCGCGGCCCCTCCTGCAGGCATCGTGCTCGTGACGCTCCAGATGACGTATTGGTATCCCGCTCTGGAAGAGACGCTCGCCCTCCTGGCGCGCACCCATCCCGAGGCGCCCATCATTCTGGGAGGCGGATACGCGGCCCTGCTGCCCCACCATGCGGCGGCTCGACCCGGCGTCGATGCGATCGTCAGCCACCGGCTCCCGCAACAGGTCCTTCCACGCCTGTGCGCCCTCATTGGGGAACCGCCCCCCCTTCCCGAGGAAATCGACCGGCTGACGGCGGACTGGGACTTGTGCGAGACGTTGCCTCACGCGGCGATTCTGACTTCCTTCGGCTGCCCCTTCCGCTGTCCGTATTGCGCCACGAGCGGGACCTTCGGCGCTTGGCGCCCGCGTTCGCAGGAGGCGCTCCTGGCGGAGGTGCGCTCTCTTGCGAGCCGGCCGGGCCTCCAGCATCTCGCCTGTTACGACGATGCCCTGCTCCATCGCAGTGCCGAGCATTTCCTGCCCCTCGTGGCACGCCTGGCGCGCGAGGGCTGGGGTGCACCACGCTTCCGCTGGCACTTCCCAAACGCGCTGCATGCGCGCTGGCTGGATCGTCACGTCGCCGCCGCCTTGCGTGCGCTCGGCACCGAGACGGTGTGGCTGGGCGTGGAGAGCTGCGACCCCGCCTTTCAGGCACGGACGGGTGGCAAGGTACGGATGCGGCACGTCGAGCGCGCAGTTCAAGCACTCGAAAGCGAGCGGGCCCGCCCGCGTCATCTCGGAGCCTATCTCCTGGCCGGAGTCCCGGGCCTGCGGCCGGAGACGGTGGTCCAATCCATGGAACGCCTCCACGGTCTCGGGATCCACATCGCGCTCGCCGCATTCAGCCCGATTCCGGGCACGCCGCTTTTCGGATCCATGGTCGGCCGCGAGCCGCGTCTAATCCTGGAACCCCTCTGGCAGAACAACACGCTGCGACAGATGGCGGATGGAAACACCTGGGAGCGACTCAGGGAATACGCCCGGGCGCTGAACGGTCGCCTCGAATCGTCCTCACCGGGCGATGCGGATCGAGATACTCGGCGAATCGACTGGGTTCCTCCCGCGAAGAGCAGGGAGCGGGCAGCAAGATGAAAACAAGCCTGCCCCGGAGATCGGGCAGGCTTCTTTCCATGCCGGGGACGGGACTCGAACCCGTACGGGTTGCCCCACACGCCCCTCAAACGTGCGTGTCTACCAAAGTCCACCACCCCGGCAGATCAGCGAAACGATCGGCCGCGCGGCCCGCGCGACCCGGTCCTTGCTTTCTACTCGCCGCCCGTCTCGGATGCCCCGGGAAGAGCCTCCGGTGATTCGGCGGCCTCTCCTTCGCCGGAAGGCACTGCTTCACCTTGCGGCAAGGCTTCTCCGGGCGCTACACCAACGGCGCCCTCCGGAGCCGCCGGTGATGGAGGTACGGTCTCGCGGATGATGTTGCGCCCCTCGGCTGCAGGCTGGCTACGATTCGACTGAACGAGCGCGAGCGCGAAACTGACCAGGAGAAAGCCGGCCCCCAGGTAGGCGGTCGCTTTCGAAAGGAAGCTGGCTGCGCCGCGCCCCCCGAAAAGACTCTGATTGCCCGACCCGCCGAAAGCCCCGGACAGGCCACCTGCTTCTCCACGCTGGAGCAGGATAGAGATGACCAGCGCGAGCGCGACGAGGAGATGAATGATGATCAGTAGTGTGAACATGGCTTCTTGAACCCTCCGCCCATAAAACGCAGAAGTTTAGCATCACGCTCCCGGGCCGTCAAGCAGCCCTCCCGGATTCTTCCCCCGCTCCCCCACCCACGGCCGGGCAGAAGTCTCAAGCCCCGGCAATGCCCAGAAATCCCTCCGCCTTGAGACTCGCCCCGCCAACGAGCGCTCCGTCGATGTCGGGCTGGGCCAGCAGGGCAGCGGCGTTGTCGGGCTTCACGCTTCCCCCATAGAGGATCCGCACCCCGCCCGCAACCTCCGCGCCGAAGCTCTCCGCGAGCCGTGCGCGCAAGATGGCGTGGACTTCCTGCGCGATCCCGGGGGTGGCCGTCCGGCCCGTCCCGATGGCCCAAACCGGCTCGTAGGCCAGGCTCACCTTCAGCATTTGCTCTCTGGAAAGGCCGGGCAAGGCCTCTTGAAACTGGGCCTCGAGCACATCGCGCGTCTTCTCCCCCTCGCGCTGCTCCAGACTCTCCCCAACGCAGTAGATCGGCGCGAGACCCGTGGCAAGCGCCGCGCGCAGCTTGCTCCAGAGGATGATTCCACTGTCACCGAAGTGCAGGCGCCTCTCCGAGTGACCGATGAGGACATGGCTGCAACCAGCGTCACGCAGCATCGGCCCGGAGATCGCGCTTGTATACGCCCCGGAAGCTTCCCAGTGGAGATCCTGGCCGCCCAAAAAGATCGGGCTGCCCTTCAACCGCTCCCCGACGGCAGCCAGCAGGGTGAAGGGAGGGAGCAGCAGCAACTCCCGTCCCCGCGGCAGGCCCCCCGATCCGGAAAGAATGCCATCGACCAGGGCCATGGCCTCGCTGCGCAGCATGTGCATCTTCCAATTGCCGGCGATGAGAGTCGTACGCATCCCTGGTTTCACCCTCCCCGACGGACCCGCCATCCCGGCGGGAAACGATCATTCCTCGAGAGCCGCCACTCCCGGGAGAGTCTTTCCCTCCAGGTACTCGAGCGACGCCCCGCCACCGGTGGAAATGTGAGTCACCCGCTCCGCCAACCCCATCTGCTGCAGCGCGGCGACCGAATCCCCCCCCCCGACCACGGTGATCGCGCCCCGTTCCGTGGCCCTGGCCAGCGTCTCCGCCATGGCCCGGGTCCCCGCATCGTAGGGCTTGCGCTCGAAAATGCCCATCGGACCGTTCCAGAAGATCGTGCGCGCGGACATTAGCCGCTCGGCAAAGCGTTGCCGGGTTGCGGGGCCGATGTCGACGCCCATTTCCTGCTCCGCCAACTCGCCCCGCCGCGCTACCCGCCCAGCCTCTCCGCTCTCGGGATCGGTGACGGCCACACAATCGACGGGCAAAACCACCTCTTTCCCCCAGTTCCTGCCCCCGCTCCAAGACCCGCCGGGCTGTGTCGATCAGCTCCTCCTCCACCAGCGACCGGCCCACCGCCACCCCCTGTGCCCTCCAGAAGGTGAACATCATGGCCCCACCGACCAGAAGCGCGTCTACCCGGGGAAGCAGATTGCTCAAGACATCGATCTTGCCGGAGACCTTGGCACCGCCCAGCAGGGCAGCGAAGGGACGCTGCGGGTCCCCCAGCAGCGGCTTCAGGAACCTGAGCTCCCGTTCCATGAGAAACCCGGGTGCCCGGATGGCAACCCGGCGCGCCACCCCTTCGGTCGAGGCGTGCGCGCGATGGGCCGTTCCGAAGGCATCGTTGACGTAGACGTCTGCCCAAGCGCTCAAGGCATCGGCGAATCCAGCCGCGTTCTCCGTCTCCCCCGCATGGAAGCGCAGGTTCTCGAGCAGCATGACCTGCCCCGGCGCAAGCTGCGCGATCATGGCCCCCACGTGGGCGCCGATGCAATCGGGCGCCAGGGGCACGGGCATGGCGAGAAGCTCACTCATGCGCCGAGCCACCGGCGCCAGGCTGAATTCGGGCCTGCGCTGCCCCTTAGGGCGACCCAGATGGGACATGAGGATCACCCGCGCCCCCCGGTCCACCAGGTGACGGATCGTCGGGAGAGCGGCTCGCAGCCGCGTGTCGTCCGACACCTCCCCTCCGGCCAGGGGCGCGTTGAAATCCACACGCACGAGCACCCGCTTGCCCTGTACCTCTACTGAAGGCAATTGCCGCATTCCCATCGCGCGCCTCCCGATTCAATACCCGTACCGATCGTCGCCATGCCCCTTCCCGTCCCAGAAGCGACCGCCGCCCCGTCGCCCGGGATGGCGCCCATGCAAACGCAATCCCGGCGCTGAATGCAAGCGGGAACCCCCGTCGACCGGGCACGGAATGCGGCTTCTACATACCCCCGAAGACATTGGTATGGATCAACCGATAGTCCCCGGTGCCCAGCTCATCGACGAAGATGAACTCGAGCGGCCGCCCGCGGTTTGGCGGTTCTGCTTGGGGCAGAAGGGGTGCGCCCCAGCTCACGTAGTACCAGACCTCGTACGCAGAGGTCTCTTCGGGGCTGCGCCGGCGCGGCGAGCCGGCGTCCGAACGTTCCGCATCATCGATCTCGCGCTCCAGAAAAAAGGCGATCCGGTCGGACTCGCGTGGAAGCAGCTCCTTGTGGACCTCGTCCGGCTCCCCGAAACGCACGAAGACCTTGCCCCGGTCGGTCTGGCTCCCACGGACGCGCCCCCCGAAGCGGCCGTCCGCCGTCTCGACCCGCTGGCGGAAGAGCCCCTGCGTCGGCCCGTCCATATCGCCCTGGGGTCCATCGATACCGACCCAGAATCGCGATGCCAGCACTTCACGCTCGCCTGGCGGAAGCTCCCCGAACCGGAGCAGTTCCTCCTCGGTGAGCAGCAGCGATGCGTTGCCCAGCAGTTGCTGCTGCGACTGCGTCCATGACTCCGCCCGCCAGAGCATCTGGAACTCCCCGGCCGCCCGGTGCAGTGCCGTCCCGCCGCCGTGAGGAGACACGCCCACGGCCACGGTGTAGCTTCCCGCGGCCAGGCCGGAAACGTCGAGCTCGCGCACGAGCGCGCTGCGGGATGCCGGCAAACGCAGCCGTGTTGTATCTGCGTACAGCGGAGCCTCCTGCTGCCAGTGGCTTACCGTGGTGACCACGTCCACCGCCTCCCCGTCCAGTCCATAGGCCTCCAGATACAGCCGCACTGCAGGGTTGCGCAAGCCGTACATGCGCGCGGGATGCGGGATCAACTCGGCCCGCCGACCTTCCGCTTCCGAGATCCAAAAACCACCCTGAAGCTCGTAGGCTTGCGGATCGAACTGCCAGAGAAAGAGGCACCCGCTCAGCCCAACGCTGTCGCGGATGTCGGCCGCCGGGTAGCGCGCGTGCACGAGGCCCCGCTTCTTCTCGTCCCGCATCTGGTAGAGCAGCCCGGCCCGCACCGCGTTGAGATCCTCGACGCACAACTCGAACTCCGGAGTGTCGCCGTCGCGCGGCACGCGCAGATAGACGAGCCGGTCGAGATCCCCGCGCAGCGCGTCCTCTGGCACCCCATTGTCCCCGCCGGGACAAGGCAGATCGAGACGCTGGCTGCGCTCGAGCAACCGGTTCCCCGCGGCATCGACATCGGTAAGGGACAGCTCGATCTGCACGCGCCCGCTTTCCCCCGGCAGAGACCCGGCGCACTGCAATGCGGGCTGGGGCAATGCGAGGCAGAAGAAGGTCTCCGGAGCGTTGGCGGAATCGAGAAACAGGACCCCATCCAGGAAGTAGGCAATCTCGCCCTCGGCCTCCCGCGGAAGATCGAGTGCAGCGGCCCCCGTCGCCGGTGCCGAGGCGGGCATGAGCGCGGCCGCCCCCACCAGCCCGAGACAGATTCCGCAGCGCCCCCAAACACGAAGGGCGGGGCCGAGACTCCCCGCCCTGACCGGCCGCCACCGAGGCGAAATCGCTCTAGAAGCGGAAGTCGATCGAGATCCGGTGGATGCCACCCAGATACCCCATATCCGAGAAAGCGTAGTCGACCGTCGCCTCGGAATTCAGACTGGTGGGGACCTTGAAGCCCAACCCCGCGCCCAAACCCTCGGCATCGTAGCCGAATCCATAGCCCGCCCGCAGGTAGAGAAAGTCCTTGTACCCCACCTCGGTGCCCACGTTGGCCCGTTCATTGTTGTCCGGCGGATGCGAGAAATCCGCCGCCGACAGGACGCGGAATTGCGCATCTTCGTAAAGGCTCATCGACATGCCGACGCGGAACATCGTCGGGAGCTTGACGGTCCGTTCGACGAATTTCATCTCGGTGCCGATGTTTTGGATCGCCATGCCGATGCGCAGCGACTGGAACCCCGTGTCATAGAGTGTGCCGAAGTCGAAGGCATAAGCCTGGCTATGTTGGTCGGCGAGCGAGCAGTCGAGGTAGTTGAACGTGATCCCCGCCGAGAACTTGTCCGTCAGCGAACGCGCATACGTCATGCTGGCCGCGATGTCGCCGCAGTCGAACTTCTCACCGGTGCCCTCGGGACGCGTGACGGTGGTCACGAGTTGCTCGGGCATGTACAGACTGCGGACGTGCAGCGCCACCATCCCGGGGACGTACCGCGGGTCGAAGACGTACGTCGCCTGCGAGAAGGAGATGTCGGTCACCCAGTCCGCGTGATTGATCGCGATCACGCTGCGCGTGATACGCGCGACACCAGCGGGATTCCAGTACACCGAGGAGGCGTCGTCGGCGACCGAGGCGAAAGCCGAGCCCATGGCAGCCGCGCGCGCGCCCACACCGATCTTCAAGAACTGCCCGCCGATCGTGCCGACCTTTTCAAACTCCCGGGCCGCAAAGGCGGGGCCGGAGAGGGTCAATGCCAGCACCGCGACAAGGATCGCTCGCTTCACCGTTCTACCTCCTTACCCAATCCTCGGTCTCCCATCCGGGCCACGCTTTGCCTAGCGGATGATCGCGAATCTCCCGACCGTGGCCTCATCCCCGCAGGACACAGCGTACAGATAGACCCCGCTGGTGACATCCTGTCCGTTGCGCGAAATCATGTTCCAGAAGACCGTTCCCAGCCCGTCGCTCGGGATCTCCCGGACCAGGTCCCCCGAAAGGGTGTAGATCCTGACCTGGCATTCCCGGGCCGGCAGGTGGGCAAAGGCGATCTTCGTGCCGGTCGGATCGGCATCGCTGGGCGTGAGGTCCCATGCCGCCCGGCCGTTCCAGGGATTCGGGATCACCGTCACCTGGTTCTTCCAGTTCTGCGCGGAGGAGGTCTTCCAGATCGGCATGACCCCCTTGGCCTCGATCGCCGCCGGCTGACTCGTCAGGGTCTGCAGGTTGCCTTCCGTGTCAATCCAGGAGCTGTACGCAGTCACATCATAGAAGTAGAGCATCCCATTCTTCAGCCCGAGGGAATCCTCGTAGAAATAGCGACCCACCGGATAGCGCGCCAACATCTGTCCTTCATGCTCCGGATCTGGAACGGAATCGCTCGGCCACACGGCGGAATCCGTGTGGTCATTCAGATCCAGCTCCGTCCCAACGGGATCGTAGGTCAAGATGGCCAGCTGCTGCCATTCGCTGGGAGCCGGGCCCGTCGAGCCGATCGGCCGCTGCCAGCCCTCCACGCGCCAGATCTTGTACCCGGTGAAAAGGATTTCCTGACGAATGGGGTCGGCCACGAGTTCGGAGGTATTGTCCCAACGGACCCGCACCCGTCGATCCCCATGCATCCCGACATCCACTGCGCGCATCTCCTCGTCGTCGAGGTTCAGCATCGGCGGCGGGGGCGCCACCGTCCCCACCCAGTGGATCACCGTCTCCGTGCCCTGGCAGGAATTGGGGCTGTCCTGGATCGGAGTGCAGCAATTGCAATCGGCGTCACGCCAGTATTCGCTTCGGTCGCATCCGGTATTCTTGAACGGCCCCTGCGGCTGCGACAACGAGTCACACGGATCCTCCCAATAGAGGGGATCTCCACCCGTTTCGATGTGCAGACATGTCTCTGCGCCGTTGCAGCCCGTCAGCGCATTGTTGTCGACATCCTTCCACTGTCCGTTGAAGACCCGCTGCGCCATCAGCGAGTTGTGAATCATGCCCTCGCGCTCACTGCCGATCACGAAGGCGACCTGGAAGTTCAACTGCTCCCCGGGCAGCAATTCGCTGAACGGCCCCGCGCTGAAACAGTAGCGATAATCCGACGGCTGACTGGTGGGCCGATTGGGCTTCGTCCCTCGCTGCAGTAGATCATACCGTTGATAGTCGTTGTTCGGATCCCCTTCGGGATAGGTCCCGCTGCCGGAGAAGAACGCAAGGGTGTGAATCCCCACGCTTGCCGGCGCGATCTCGCCAAAGGGATCCGTCGTGTGCCCGAGAAACATCCCCCCGAAGTAGCCGCGCTGCCCTTCGGGCAGATCATCGGCCGCGTTGCCGCCGATGGCGGTACCGGGCAAGTCGAACATGTACGCGATGTCGATGTTCAGTTCCTGCTCCCGGCAGTCGCGTGCCTCACCGCTGATGCGGTCCTCGCACTGATAGGTGATCGAGATGTCGATGAACGTCGTGTCGATCTCCGCCATCGCACCGCCGTCGTCCGTGTAGTAGCCCTGGGCGGCCTTCTCGCCCGCATCGGAATCGACGAAGTAGCCGAGGTAGAGTTCCCGCAGCACCTCCCAGCCCTCGTTGATCACAACGTAATCCATTCCGATGAACTCGTTGGCCCCCGGGGTGGACCAGGCGAAACTGCGCTGCCTGACGTGCAGGTTGAGCGGCCGGTGATCGGGATAGATCGAGCGCGCTTCATCCGTGTTGTCCCAGTACTCGCAGGAGAACATCTGCTGCGCTATGGCTTCATAGTCCTCGTCGATACGGCCGTCGAAATCATCGTCGCGATTATTGTGGAAATCCTCATCGATCACTCCATCCCCATCGTCGTCGCCTTGACTGCTCGAAAATCCCTGGCGTTCCCCGCCGGTGATTCCTTCGAAGCTCTCATAGATCGTGTAATTCGGGTCGATTGGCGGCAGCATTTCGTTCTCGTATGCACCGGTCGAGACGTAGGTCAGGTTGTCCGGCGCGATCGCGCCGATCCACAACGAAGCGGCATAGAGGTACTCGCCGCCCTTCCAGCCTGCCCCGTAGCTGTCCGTGCCGAAGGGATTGCCCACCACCCCCACGTTGGTAACCATCACCTGCAGCAGCCCGACATTGTGGTAGAAGAGGTGCGGGGCGCGAATGGCGTACAACGGCTCCCCGCCTTCATCGACCGCATAGGCGCTGCGGCCTTCCCAATACGCGTGGGCCGGCGCGACCCCCAGCGCCAAGAGCGCAGTGCCCAGGATAACCACGCCCCGGCTGCGCCACCTTCGCCTTGCGTGACCCATCTCCCGACTCCTCCCGCGGTGGTCCTGCCACCGGCGCTAGAACTCGAAACCGACCCCCATGCGAATCGTCCGCGGATTGCCGAAGACGCGTGGGTCGTTGAGGGGAATGAACTCCTCGATGCCATCTCCGTTGTGATCGGCAAGATAGGCGCCCCCGGCCCGGCCCGTCTCGGTGTAGTAGACTGCATAGGCGTCGGTAACCGGTGGCGCAGGCCAGTTCGTCGGCTCGAGCCACGTGATGTTCTTCGCATCCATCAGATTGCGTGCATCGACGAAGAGCGAGAGCGTCTTGCCCCACAGCCGGTAGTACTTGTCCGCCCGCACATTGAGATTCGTCTCGCTCGGCAGCCTCCGCGAGTTAATCGTCTCCGGCTCCAACTCCCGCGTATTGCGCTGCTCCGGCGTGTACGGCGCGCCCGTTAGGTACTCCCACAGCAGGCTCACTCCCCAACTGCGCCGGTCCCCCAATCCCAGATTCACGCTCACGCTGTGACGCACATCCCAGTCCAATGGCTGTTCCCCAGTCGGCAAATAGACGAAGGCGCGCGAGATGGAAGCATTGGGGTCGGAAGCCACTCCGTTGGCCACACCATAGGCGTAGGAGACGTCCCAGCGCGTGTAGTTCTGCCATCCGCGGGAGAGGCTCACTTCAAAGCCCTTCGAGGAGGCATAGTCCTTGTTGACGTAGGTCGTGATATTGCCGGTCGAGGTCCAGTCCGGAACCTGCTCGGCCGTGATCAGCCCGTAGATGTCCTTGTAGTAAACGCTGAATTGCCCCACCAGCATCTCGCTGAAGAGATGCTGGATCGCCGCCTGGTACTGGATCGTCGTCTCGTTGGTCAGGTTTGGATTGCCGCGTACGCCGTCATAGGTGTCCCGATTGTCGAAGATGTACTGCCGGTCGGGAATCTGATAGAGTCGGGCATAGTGGAAGCTGAAGACGTCGCGGTCGGAGATCGGATACCCGATCCCGATGCGCGGGCTCCATTGCTTCTTCACCCGCTCGGTCACGTCCGAAAGGGGCACCTGGTCCCCCACACTGAAAATGTCGTAGCGCACCCCGAAGTTCAGCACCATCCCCTCGTGCTCCCAACGGTCCTGGATGTAGGCCGCGCCCTCCGGGTTGTAGTAGTGATAGACCGTCCGCGCCCCCCCAATCTCCCCATCGCTGCTGTTCAGATACGGACGCGTCACGCTGAATAGCCGCATGTCGTTGTAGGTCCCCGACAGCCCCGTCTCGAACGTGTGCTTCCCGCG
>JAZDGX010000064.1:0-9563 GCA_043806645.1 Candidatus Eiseniibacteriota bacterium
GCGGTCACCTGCGTTTCCGAATACCGCATCACCTTCCGGCTGGGCTCCGGCCCGGGGGACACGCTGCAGATTCCCTACGATCGCAATCACGCCCTGGGCGAGTCCCACCCGGGCTTCACCCGGGCCGTCGTCATGGTGCACGGCACGAATCGCACCGCCTGCAGCTACTACGACGCATTGGAGCTGACCGCGAGCAACGCCGGCCACGCGGAGGCCTACACGTTGCTGCTCGCGCCGCAGTTTCTTATCCAGGAGGATCTCGACAGCTGCGACGCGATCGCCGGTCAAGAGGATCTGCTCTTCTGGAAGAACGGTTGGTCGGTCTATACCGAAAACGACTCCTGCTGGAAGTTTGGCGGGCTCTCGCGCAGCACGACGAATCATCCCCGCCCCCACGCGATCAGCTCCTTCGCGGTGATGGACAGCATTCTCTACCGCCTGGGCTATTGGAACGCGGATCTGGACACGATCATCGTGGCCGGTCACTCCGCGGGCGGGATGTTCGTCCATCGCTACGCCGCATCCAACCGCATGGAGCAGACGCTGGCCGCCCTGTGGGGCATCACGGTCAAGTATGTCGTCGCCAATCCCTCCGCCTTCCTCTACCTGACCAACGAACGCCGCATTCCCGGCACGGTCGACGAATTCCAGATTCCGGCCAGCACCGCCGACGATCCGGACTATGTTTCGTGGTACAACGATTATCCCTACGGCCTTTCCGGCCTCACCCGCGATGCCTATCTGAACGCGGTGGGCGCCACGCAGATCGTGGCCCAGTATCCGTCGCGGCGGATCACCTACCTCTCGGGCGAGCTCGACGTCCTCCAGGAGGCCACGCTCGACAAGAGCGCGCAGGCGAAGATGCAGGGCCTGCACCGGCGCGAGCGCGGCCGCGTCTTCTACAACTACATGATCCATCTCGGGTGGAACGACTTCGACGATCGACGGCAGGCCTTCATCCCGGGCGCGCATCACGACAAGGACGAGATGTTCGACTCGGCCTGCGGCATGTACGCCCTGTTCGACTACGGAAGCTGTCAGTTCAACCCGCTCAAGGTCCAGCCGGGCCAGACGACCTATACGATCCAGGATGCGCTCGACGACGCTGTGCAGGGGATGACCGTGCTGCTCGAAGACGGCACCTTCCAGGGCCACCGGGAAAGCTCGCCCGTCTACGGCAAGGCGCTCACCATCCGCTCGCGCAGCGGCGATCCCTCCCAGTGCATCATCGACTGCCAGAGCGCCGGGCGCGGCTTCGAGTTCCACTACGACGAGACCTACTCCACGGTCCTGAAGGGCGTCACCATCCTGAACGGATACACCGACAACAGCGGAGGCGGCATCCTCTGCATGGGCGCCTCGCCCTCGATCCGCGACTGCATCCTGCGCGATTGCGACACGGGGGGCGTAGGCGGTGGCGGGGGTCTGGCCTGCATGTACGCGGCATCGCCGACGATCGTTCGTACGACCTTCGACAACAACTACGCCTGGCGCGGCGGGGGAATCTACTGCCAGGAATACTCCCAGCCGACGATCGACCGCTCGATCATCACCGGCAGTCGCTTCGGGAGCGCCGTTTATTCCGACGCCACTTCGACTCCGGCCGCGATCACCTGTACCGACATCCACGGCAACACCGGCGGCGACTGGACGAGCAACATCTCGGCGTTCCAGGCCACGGGCGGGAATCTCAGCGCGAGTCCGCTCTACTGCGCGGCACCGGCCGATCTGCACCTGTGCCAGGACTCCCCCTGCCTCGCGGCCGCCGGAGATTGCGCGCCGCATATGGGCGCGCAGGGGCAGGGTTGCGATTCGTGCGGGACCTATGTCTGCTGCAAGGACGGGGTCTGCTCTCTCTTCACCGACCGCGCCTCCTGCGCGGCGCTGGGCGGCGTCTGGCATCCCGAATGGCAATCCTGCGAAGCCAATCCGTGCCCGGCGGCAGAAGGGGCCTGCTGCCTCGCGGGCACCGTGTGCGACGTGCGAAGTGAGGCGGCTTGCATCGCGGGCGGGGGAAGCTACCAGGGCAACCACACGAGTTGCGGTCCCAATCCCTGCCCGGGGGTCTGCTGCTTGGACGGTGTCTGCGACATCACGACGGCATCGGAGTGCGCGACCGCGAGCGGCGACTGGCATCCCGAGTGGTCGAACTGCCTCGACAGCCCTTGCGTGCTCGCGCCCTGCTGCGAGGACACGACCTGCTCGATCACGATCGAGCAGGACTGCGCGGATGCGGGTGGGACCTGGCGTCCCGAGAAGAGCTCCTGCTCCCCCAATCCCTGCGTACCGCCCGATTCGGCCGTCTGCTGCCTCGGGCAGGCATGCTTCTACTTCTCCCATCCGGAGTGCGATGCCATCGGCGGGACCTGGTTCGCGGGGCTCGAAAGCTGCGACGGCAGTCCGTGCTGGCAGGCCGTCTGCTGTGTCGATGGCGCCTGCTCGATCACCTGGGAGATGAGCTGCACGGGAGTGTGGGTGGCCGACTCGATCTTCTGCACGAACGATCCCTGTGAGGAGGGCGTCTGCTGCAGCGACGCGGGCTGCGCCATCACGATCCGCCACGATTGCGTGGCCGCGGGCGGCGTCTGGCATCCGGAGTGGGACTCCTGCGATCCGGATCCCTGTCGCTTGCGGGCCTGCTGCAATGGAGGCGCATGCGCGATCACCCTGGAGAGCGACTGCGCTTACCTATGGATGGACGGCGAAGAGAGCTGCAGTCCCAATCCCTGCCTGGCCGGCTGCTGCACCCTGGGCGACTGCACTCTCATGACCGAGGATGCGTGCGCATCGATCGTGGGCGTCTGGCACCCCGATTTCGTGACCTGCGGTCCGCCCGACCCCTGCCCGGCCGTCTGCTGCTACGGCACCGGCTCGTGCGCGCTCGTCCCCGAGGGAACCTGTGCTTCGATGGCAGGCACCTGGCATCCGGAGGGACTCTCGTGTGATCCCAACCCCTGTTTCCACATCGTCTATCCCGACACGACCGGCGGCCGACCGACGCTGCAGGCCGCGATCGAATCGATTCCGCTGCCTGGAACGAACGAGGCGATCGGATTGAAGAACGGCGTCTTCGATGTGGCGATCCATCAGGGCGCCGAGACGGGCGGCATCGACTACAAGGGCCGCCGGATCACGGTGCTCTCCTTGAGCGATCGCCCCGACCAGTGCGTGATCGACGCCGCCAGCGCCGTGCGCGGCTTCTACTTTCATTCCGGCGAGGGGGCGTCCTCCAAACTCCAGGGCGTAACGATCTCCGGCGGCGATGCCTCCCAGGGAGGCGGAATCTTCTGCAGCGGCGCTTCACCGACCTTCGCCAACTGCGTCTTTCGCGACAACCAGGCGACCAATGACGGGGGCGGCCTCTGCCTGCTCGGTCCCAGCAGCCCCGCCCTCTACGACTGCGACCTGCTGGACAATGCCGTTACCGGTAGCGGCGGCGGAATCTTCGGCGGCGCGGGCTCCTCGGTGTGGATGCAGGGCTGTCTGTTCGCGGGCAACTCCGCGGGCGGATCGGGCGGCGGTCTGTGCGGGGCGGCCGGCAGCCTGGGCGCTGAAGCGCTCGGATGCACGTTCTACGGCAACGCGGCCGCCTCCGGCGGCGGACTCTACTTCGGCTCTGCCGGCTCGCGCCTCGATCGAGCGCTCATCTCGGGCAACACGGGTGGAGGGATCGCCTGCACGCCGGCGACGGTGCCCTTCCTGTGGTGCTGCGACATCCACGGCAACGACGGCGGGGACTGGTCGGGGCTCATCCATCCGCAGTACGGATCGAACGCCAACACCTGGCAGAGTCCGCTCCTTTGCGATCCTCCCGCGGATCTCACCCTCGCCTTCAATTCCCCCTGCGCGCAGATGTTCAGCCCGTGCGGGCAGGTGATCGGCGCGCGCGGCGTGGGATGCGGCGCGGGTTTCGACGCGGCCTCCGACCTCTCCGGCGGAGTGCTGCTCGTCCATCACCCGCCGGGATTGCAGTACACGGCGGATACTCCCTCCGGAGGCTGGGGCCGGTACTATCGCGATCACCATGCGATCGACGATTGCACCGACCAGAATGCGCGTATCGACGACACGGGGACGACGGAGCTCGTGTGGTACGTGCTCGGGGCGTGGGCCGAGACGAAAACCTGCTGCGGCGTTGAATTCGGCTTCGGGAACTACCCGGCCGGACTATTTGAATTCGTCGCGTGCGGGTCGGGATTCCCGGAGGTGCTTACGGAGACTCCGACCGCGGGTTGGCCGGGACCGGGTGAAGGCGTGACGGTCATGGCGGGAGAACTGGCTCCCCTGCGCGGAAACTACGTCCCACTGTACTGGTTCGCCGGGTACAACGACGATGCCCAGACCGGAGTCATTCCGCTCGCGCCGCATCCGACGACGATGCGGGCGGGGACCTTCGGATGCGATCCGGGCCGGTCGTTCCACGCGGCCGTGTCGCTGGGAGGGATGGGGCTGCGAACCGACGGGATCACCTGTTGTCCCCCCGTCCTGCCCGGGCAAGGAGCCTGCTGCCGGGCCGGCGAGTGCACGATCACCCTCGAAAGCGAATGCGATGGGCTGGGGGGCGTCTGGTACGCGACCGAGTACAGCTGTCTTCCCAACCCGTGTCCCGCCGCCTGTTGCACCGGCGAGGCGTGTGATTTCGTGACCCAGGCCGCGTGCGCCGGCCTGGGCGGAACCTGGTATGAAGATGAAGGGACCTGTGCGCCCAATCCATGCCTGCAGCCCGACGACTGGGCGACCCACGACATCGGCAGCATCCGCGTGACGATGACCGATCGGGGAGTTCTGGGATTCCTGGACGAGACGCAGGCGGAGGGCGAGGGCATCGTCTATCCGCTGGAGGGAACGAACTGCCTGTGGATCGGGAGCCTGTGGGTGTCCGGAGGGACCGGCTACGTCGCCAATCTCGACTACGCGGCCGACCCGGCCCGGGAATGGACCGTGGCGCTCGATCCGCCGGGCTATGTCGAGATCGACGAGAGCGGCACGTCGCACCAGGACATTCTGGCAAGCTACGTCGATTCCGCGGCAGCCTCACCGCGCGGCTGGCGGGTCGAGCAGGAATCCTGGGCCTACGCGGTCAATACGAATGCGGACGACCTGGTCATCCTGCGCTATCGGATCAAGAACGAGGGGACGAATCAGGAGCCCTCGCTCTATGCGGGACTGTTCCTGGATCTCGACATCACCAATCCCTACCTGAACACCGGTGGAGTCGATGCCTCGCGCGATCTCGTCTACATGGCCGACAGCTCGGACGTCCACTTGGGGGCGCGTCTGCTGCAGGATGTGGGCGACCCGGGCTTGAGCAATCTCACCCTGATCAAGAACAGCGAGTACGTCTGGCCGAATTCGTACATCCTGGACGCCGACAAGTACGCCTTTCTGAGCGCGGCCGATCCGGCGCACGTGATGACGGCCTCCCCCTTCGCCTACGACTACGGGGTGCTGGTGGCGGCGGGCCCGTTTGCGTTGCTGCCGGGCCAGGAAGAGCTCGTCTGCTTCGCGATCGTCGGTGGCGAGGACCTGCGCCTGCTCCAGGCTCATGCGGACGCGGCGCAGCTCATCTATGTCGAAGGCTTCGCCGATGTGGATGGCGACGCGCAGCGCCCGGTCTGCTTGACCGCCCTGCGTGCGGCCGAGCCCAATCCATTCCGGAGCCACACGGCGATCCGCTTCGAGTTGCCGCGCACCGAGGCGATCAGCCTCGGGCTCTACGATGTGGGCGGCCGCTGCCTGCGGACCCTCGTGGAGGGGCCCTGCGCGGCGGGGCGGTATACGATCGTGTGGGACGGGCGGGACGAACAGCAACGCGCGATCCCGGGAGGGATCTACTTCATCAAACTGCAGGCGGGGGAGATTCGGGAGAGCCGGCGCGTAGTCTACCTGCGGTAGTTCACGGCCCGCCCGCCGAGGCTGTTCCGCTCTCCGCGCCCCGGGCCGCCGGGTCCCGGATCCACGTGCGCACCCAGGGCAGCAGCGCATACGCCGGCAGGGCGAGCAGGAAGGTCAGCCCGAAGTAGGACGCATAGCCCAAACGCTCGGCGCCCCAACCGCTGACGCCTCCGGCCAGCGACCGACTCAACCCAAACAGGGCCGATAGCAGCGCATACTGCACGGCGGCGTGTTCCTTCTCGCAGATGTTCATCAGAAAGGATAGAAACGCCGCGGTCCCCAGCCCCGCGGAGAAGCTCTCAAAGATCGACGCTCCGTAGAGGAATCCCCGCGACAGACCGAAGTGCGCAACGGCGGCGTACCCCAGATTGGATGCCGCCTGGAGCAGGCCCAGCGCCCATAGCGCATGGAAGATCCCCCGGCGCTTGACCCAGATCCCCCCGCAAATCGCCCCCACCACGGTGGCGATCATCCCCAGCGTCGTCGAGATCAGCCCGATCTCGGCGGGACTCAATCCGCGGTCGATCCAGAACGGCTTCACCATCGGAGTCATGCTGGCATCGGCCAGCTTGTAGATGAGGATGAAGACGAGCATGACGGGAGCGGTGGGCCGCCGCAGCCACGCCCACAGGGGACGGAAGAATGCGCGGCGATGCTCGGAGGGGATCGTGAGCCGGGGGGCCCGCCAGGAGATCAGGGCCAGCGCCACGAACACGGCCGCACCCATCCAGAACAGCGCGCTCCATGGAAACAGCCCCGCCAATGCCACGAGGCCTCCGCCACCGACGATCAGCGCCGCGCGATAGGCGGAGACGCGCACCGAATTGGCCGGCCCTTCCTGGCCCCGCGCGACGACGCCGATCGTGTAGGCGTCGATCGCCACATCCTGGGTGGCCGACAGGGCGGTGAAGCCCAGCAGCAGTGCCCGGAGCAGCCAGCCGATCTGTCCCGCCGGGAAAAGGGGCAGGCTCACCAGCACACAGGCCATGCCCAGTTGGCATGCAGCAATCCAGTGGCGGCGCTCGCCGAATCGATCTACGAGCGGCGACCAAAAGACCTTGAGGCTCCACGGCAGCCCCAGAAGGCTCAGGAGTCCGATGTCGCGCAGCGAAACGCCGGCCGAACGAAAGTAGACGGGCAATAGATCGTTGACGATGCCGAAAGGGAACCCCTCGGCGAAGTAGAGCAAGCCGATCCAGAGCAGCGTGCTGCGAAACCGGTTCGATGCCATACCGCGGCAGCATCGCAGAGGCGCCGCCCTCTTTCAATGTGAACGGCGGGAGCGGGCCTCCGCCTACCGGACGATCCGCTTGCCGGTGCGCTGCACCCCTGCGGCCCGCATCCGGCACACATCGTTGGGTCCTTCGCAGGTCAGATCCGCATCATGCCGCTCGCCCGCGGGGGCGGTCGCGCCGGCCGGTGGGACGGATTGAGCCCGCCGGGGCTAGCCGCAATCGGCCTCCGTGCCCGCCGGGTCGGATGCTCCGCCGGACGCGTGAGCCCCGGACGGCGCGCCCTTCTCTCGATACCCGATGCGGTAGTAGGGGTTGACGATACTCGTCGCGACGTTCTTCAGGTGCGCGCTGACGCGCTTCAAGTAACGCATGTACAGCGCGGCAACCACTGCCTCGGAAGTATTGCCGGTCATCACCCGCCCCGCGATCAAATCGTGCAACCCCTCCTCGACGCGCTCGGCCACCACCTGGTGGTCGCCGATAAGTCGGCGGGCCAGATCGGCATCGCCTTCTTGCAACGCCGGCACCAGCCCCTGGAACATGCGCAGGACGAGCGCCTCGGCGGCCCGAATCTCTCCGCTCAATTCGCCTCCGCTGAAGCGTCCTTTGTATGCGGCGGCGAGCTCGACGATGTTCTTCGTGTAATCGCCGATGCGCTCGATGTCTATGACGACCGCGGTAAGCACCAGGGCGGAATTGATGTCAGGATTGGAGGAGACCGCCAGATGCGTGACAATGTCGCGGCGCACCGCGCGTTGGTAGCGATTGATCTCGCGGTCGCGACGATAGATATCGACCACGAGGCTGCCCTCATGCCACAGCGACGCGACCGCATCACGGAACATCGCTTCGCACTGCTGCAGCATCTCGAGCGACGCATCGAACGCCACCTCGCACGCACTCTCTTTCTTGAGCAGGCCGAACAACGTCTTCCACATGACCCGCACCTCCCACTCAGTGCAGCAAGATGTAGAGCAGGGGCAACGAATAGAAACCGACGTAGGTGGCGAGCACCAGGATGGTGTGCCGCCGGGATCGTCCGGCCGCGTGGCCCAGGCGACAGGCCAGGCCGATCGGGATGCTGCGTGCCGGATAGAAGATGAGCATCCCGGCAACGTTGAAGACCAGATGCGCCGCCGCGACCATGATGCCGGCCGGCTTTCCCAGAGCGAACGAGGCGAGAATCGCGGTGATGGTCGTCCCGATATTCGCGCCCAGCGTATAGGGGAAGATCCTGCGGACCGAGAGGATGCCCGTGCCGGCCAGGGGCACCACCAGCGAGGTCGTCACCGAGCTGCTCTGCACCACGGAGGTGAGCAGCCAACCGAAGGTGAACCCGGCCAGGTCGTTGCGGAAGAGCACGCGCTCGAAGAGCCGTTCGACGCGCGACATCACGAGGCTGCGCATGATCTTGACCATGGCGTTCAACGCCACGAAGAGCATCACGAGCGCCAGCAACAGCAGCGGGAGGGCGTAGGGCAGCCCGCCCGCGATGATGCCCGCGACCGGACTTAAGATGCTCTTCAGGGGGCTGACCAGCTGCAGGCCCCCAACGCCGGCGAATGCCTGCGCCAGCCAGATGGCGGCGTGCTCGATCGGATGAAAGAGACACTCGAGGGGAAAGAGCACTGCTACAGTCAGGATATTGAAAATGTCGTGCACGGTCGCGGCCGCAAAGGCGCGCTGGAACTCGGCCCGCCGCGAGACATGCCCGAGGGAGACGATCGTATTCGTCACCGTCGTTCCGATGTTGGCCCCCATGACGATCGGTATGGCCAGCCGCAACGGCAACAGTCCGGTGCAAACCAGGCTGACCAAGAGCGATGTCGTCAACGACGAGCTCTGGACGATGCTGGTCGTGAGCAGTCCGATCATCAGGCCCGAAAGCGGCGCAGCGGTCTGACGGATGAGCTGAGTCGCGAAGGCCCCCCCCAGCAGGTTGAAGGCGACGCTCATCAACTCGATGCTGAGCAGAAAGGCATAGAAGGCCGCGAGGAAGCCGAGCCCGCGCAGCGCATCCGCCCATCTCTCTGCGCGCGCCCCCGGATGCACCTGCGGCGCGCATGCGGGAACTGCCGTGCGGGATGCTTGATGCACGGCAGCTTCGGCGGCACCTTCGCCGGCTTGGATGCCCGGACGAGGATGAAGTTCACGAGACACCGCTGGAGCTGTCTGAGGATGCGGCCCGACGCGTTCTATCGGGGGGGCCGGATCCTGTACGACTTCCACCGCGTGGCCTCCCGGGCGGGACATCGAAACTGGCGGATGGGCTCACGGCACGCCGGGCAGTGTGGCCCGCGAAGGTCCGGTCGTCAAGAAGTCCGTGGCAGGCCCCGGCCCAGCGGAAGGCCGCAGACCCGTGCGCAGGCGGGCCGCTGTCCTACCAATGACCGTCATTAGGGAATCTGGTTCAGTGCGGCCTAGCGGGACAAG
>JAZDGX010000065.1:0-17566 GCA_043806645.1 Candidatus Eiseniibacteriota bacterium
AATGTGGTCGATCCTGATTTCCAACATCAATCTCCGGCTTTACGGGATCATTCCCGGCCAGGAGGACGAAGGGCTGCAGTGGCTCAAGGTCGAGAACGCCACCTCCCGCTTCTGGTTCAAGGAGAATTCCTGGACACAACCAGGGACCAGCAATAAGATCTGGACGATCGTGCAGTGGGAGGACAATCCGCCCGGTTGATGCGTGAGAGGGGCAGGGATCGCCCATGGGTCGCCGAGTGGGAGTGCGGGGGTTGCGGCGCCTGTCGCCGGGCCCCCTTTTGTTTGCCCTCCTGGGAGCGGTAGCGCTGCTCGTGGTCTTCTCAGCCATGCCCTGCGCGGGCCGGAGCCGAAGTCCCCTGCGGAATCCGCCCCGGTCGTCGTGGCCCCCCCCGCCGATCCCCTGGGTGAGCTGGCCGCCATTCTCGAGAAGCGCGCGACCTGGGAGGTCCGGGCGGAGGGGATCGGTTCCGAGTGGCTGGGCAGGATTCCGCAAGGGATGAGCCTCGTGCACTGGAACGCCGAGACCACCTCCGCCTTGGAGTCGGCCGGCCTCGAGGTCCTTGCCGGCCGCGAGGACCTGATCGATCGCCGGGGAAGGGCGCCGCTTCAGCGCCTGACTCTTGAAATCGGAGTCATGGGGGAGTTTCTTGCCACGGTCGTCGTGGAGACCACCCGGCAGTCTTCCCTCCCAACCGCATTCTAGCGCCGCGGTACGAGGCTTCGCCGAGCAGGCCCGCCGTGTCCTGCGACTTCGCGTTCGCGCAGGGGCCGGAGAATGCAGTTGACCCTCTTTTCTCCCGTTCTGTAGAATCCTGGATCTCGTGTCTTGTATGGCCATCTGCCGGAGGAATCTGGAATGGGCGGCAACTTCCGTTGGAAGCTCTTGAGCCTGATCGTCCTGCTCGGCCTCTCCGTGTACGCGCTGTATCCAACGGCACGCTACTACACGATGAGCGAAGCAGATAGAAGCGCCCTGCCCGAGGGTGAGCTGGAGAAGCTGCGCGGCGATGCCCTCAACCTGGGCCTCGACCTCCAGGGCGGGATGCATCTTGTCCTCGAGCTCGACCGCAGCGCCTTGCAGCCTTCCGAGGTGCGCGGCGCCATGGAGCGGGCGATCCAGATCCTGCGCAACCGGGTCGACCGCTTCGGCGTCGCCGAGCCCACGATCCAGCCCCAGGGGGAGGATCGCATCGTGGTCGAGCTGCCCGGGCTTCTCGACCGGGAACGCGCCCTGAACCTGATCGGCCAGACCGCCCTGCTCGAGTTCAAGCTTGCCAAGGAAGGCCCCGAGGCTTCCCGGGCGCTGGAGCGCCTGGACCAGGCCCTGGCCGTCCGCCAGCAGTCCGCCTCGCTGGAGGCGGACTCGGAGGGAGTCGAATTCCTCCACCCCCTTCTCGATCTGATGCCGTTCTATCCCGAGATGCCGCTGGGCGCCGGTTTCATTCCCGAGACGGAGTATGCCCGGGCGGAGTCGCTGCTGACGTCGGTCGAGGTCGACTCGATTCTGCCGATCGACACGCAGTTGCTCTGGGGAGCCACACCCGAGGTTTTCCAAGGCTACAGCGGTCGCTTGTTGTACGTCCTGGAGCGCAAGCCCCAGATGACCGGCGCGGGGGTCTCCAGCGCCGTCCATCGCATCGGTCTCGACCAGACCCGGCCCAATGCGGCCGGCGTGAGCTTCACCCCGAATTCCGACGGGGCGCGCCGGTTCCGCAGGGTGACCGGACAAAACGTGGGCCGCTCGCTGGCGATCATCCTCGACGAGAAGGTCGTCTCCGCTCCGCGCATCGCCGGGCGCATCCCGGCCGGGCGCGGCCAGATCACGGGGAGCTTCACCGACCAGCAGGCCAAGGACCTGGCGATCGTGCTTCAGGCGGGCGCGCTGCCCGCGCCGATCCGCATCATCCAGGAAATGACCGTCGGTCCGTCGCTGGGGGCCGACTCGATCCGCATGGGGCTCCAGGCCGCGGCCATCGGAGCGGCTCTGGTGATTCTCTTCATGGTCGTCTACTACCGTGCCAGCGGGTTGATCGCCATCTGCGCGCTGACTCTCAACATGCTGTTCCTGATGGCCGCGCTGGCGGGGATGAGGGCGACGCTCACGCTGCCGGGCATCGCCGGCATGGCCCTCACGATCGGCATGTCCGTGGACGCGAATGTTCTTATCCTCGAACGCATCCGCGAAGAAATGCGTGCGGGCAAGAAAGTGCGCAGTGCGATCGATGCAGGCTATGGACGGGCCTTCCGGGCGATCCTCGACTCCAACGTGACGACCTTGATCAGTTCGGGTGTGCTGTGGTGGATCGCGACCGGGCCGGTCCAGGGATTCGCGACCACGCTCTTCATCGGAATCCTGGCAAACCTGTACACCGCGGTGATGGTTACGCGGATGGTCTACGACATCTACACCTCGAAGACGGAGTCGGAAAGCCTATCGATCTAGGATTCCGGCAGGCGGGCGAGAGATCCCCGTCCGGAGTCGGAGAACCTTCAAGGGGGATGGACGCGAGATGTTTACGATTCTCAAGGAGACGCACATCGACTTCATGAGCAAGCGGCGGGTCTTCTTCGCCCTGTCGATTGCAGCCACATTGATCGGGATCGTCTCCTTCGCGTTGCACGGCGGTTTCCGCCTGGGCATCGATTTCGCCGGCGGCCGGTTGATCGAGCTCCGCTTGAGCGAGTCGATGAGCATCGATGCGGTGCGCCAAGCGGCCGGCCGGGCGGGCTTCCCGCAGGCGGAGATCCAACGCGTCAAAGGCGGCAATGAAGTGCTCTTTCGCATCTCGGACATCAGCCTGGCCGAGCAACAGGGAGGCGCGGAGACGATTTCCGAGCGGATCAGCCGGGCGATCACGGAGGTCCACCCCGGGCAGCAGGTTGAGCTGCTGCGCGAGGAAAGCGTGGGGGCGAAGATCGGCAAGGAAATCCGCGGACAGGCCTTCTGGGCGATCGTCATTTCGCTGGCGCTGATCCTGCTCTATATCGCCTTCCGCTTCGAATTCCGCTTCGGCCTAGGCGCGATCATCGCACTGGCCCACGACATCCTGCTGACCCTGACCCTGTTCTCGTTGCTCAATCGGGAAATCACAATGTCCGTCGTGGCGGCGCTCCTGACCCTCGCGGGGTATTCGATCAACGACACGATCGTCGTCTACGACCGCATCCGGGAGCAGATGGTCCGGTTGCGTCGCGAGCCGTTCGAGAGCGTGCTCAATATCAGCGTCAATCAGACCCTCTCGCGGACGCTGCTCACGGGTCTCTCGACGCTCTTTGCCTCCGGGGCCCTGCTGCTTTTCGGCGGGGAGGTGATCCGCGATTTTGCCCTCGCCATGACCTTCGGGATCATCGTGGGGACCTATTCCTCGGTTTTCGTGGCCAGCGCGCTCGTGCTCGAGATACGCAAGGCCGCCGAGACCCGCGCCGCGACGTCGGCCTGACCGATCCCCGGACCCCCGCTCCCCCGCGGAACCGATGCGGCCGCGTCGGGTTGGTCTTTTCGTAGACCCGGCCGTCCGGCGCGACTTCCGGTCCCCGGTGGAGGCTTCGCATGCGGCTATCGTGGCTGGTCTTGCTTCCCTCGTTCCTGCTGGCGGGCTCGGCGGCAGGTGAGCCGCTCTCCGGCCCCGGGCTGGTCCTGGCCCGCCTGAAATACGGGGGCGGCGGCGACTGGTACAGCAATCCCACTTCGCTCCCCAACCTGGCGCGGGCCCTTGAGGAGCGTACGGCGATCCCCATCGAGCGGTATCCGGAGGCGCGGATCGCTCCACTCGACGAGGATCTCTTCAACTATCCGCTGATCTACATGAACGGTCACGGACGCGTCCGCCTGACCGAAGGGGAGGCGGCCCGCCTGCGGCAGTACCTGCTGGGCGGGGGATTCCTGTTTGCCGACGACAACTACGGCATGGATGAGAGCTTCCGCCTTGCGATGCGGGAGGTGTTTCCCGACCGCTCCCTGGCCGAAGTGCCTTTCGACCATCCCGTCTACCATTCGTTCTATGATTTCGACAACGGCCCGCCGAAGATCCACGAACACGACGGGAAGCTGCCGCAAGGGCTGGGGATCTTCGATCGCGGCCGTCTGGTGGTTTTCTACACCTATGAGGCGGATATCGGCGATGGGCTCGAAGATCCCGACGTGCACCAGGATCCGCCCGAGAAGCGCGAAGAGGCGGTGCGGATGGCGGTAAACGTGGTCGTCTACGCGTTGACCGGCGAGGCAGCGAGCGATCGCCTCGACCTGCCGGCCGGAGCGCGGGGGGCGGATCACGATCCGCGACCCGCCGAGCCGGAATCCTCCTGAGGGAACCATGGCCCGCACGGATGAGAAGATCGGAAAGCGCCCGGGATCGTTGGCCGGCGAGCTGCGGCGGGCCCGGCGGAGCCGGCGGGGACGTCTAGTCCTCGAAGGCTTCGTAGGGTGGCTGGGCACCTGCCTTCCGGGCCTGGCCCTGCTTTTTCTCATCGCGCTGATCCTGCCTCCGGAGCGGATCTGGTCGGCCCTGGCGTCCGGGGCGGCCCTGCTGTGGGTCACGGGCACGCTCGCATGGCGCCTGATCGTTCCCCTGCTCAAGCCCGAGACGCTGGCGGGCTATGTCCATTGGTTGGACCGCAGGGCGGGGCTCGAGCATGACGAGCTTTCGAATGCGCTGGCCCTCGAGCAGGAGCGTCCCCGCTGGGAAGGCCATCCCGTATCGCGCGACCTGGTTGATCTCGCCCTGCAGCGCGCGCGGGAGACGATGCGCGCAATGGATCTGCGCCGGCTGCATCGCCGGCGCGCTCTGCGGCGGCCGTGGCTGCTCGCGGGGGTGGGAGGGCTGGCCCTGTTCGCGGCGGCCCTGTTCGCGCCGATGGCCTCCCGGGACGCGCTCGATCTGCTCCTCGCGGCAGGGGGCTCGGGAGTCATGCCGTCGATCGGCCTCGAGATTCGACCGGGCGAAAGCCGGGTGGAGTGGGGAGAGTCGGTCGCCATCGAGGCCACCGTTTCCGGCCGGAGGAGGCCGCCGGGCGTGGAGATCGCCATGCGGCGCCCGGGCGGAGAGTGGATGCGGGCGCCGATGATCCCTGCCGCAGCGCCGGGGCCGGAGCGCGAGGACCGCTACAGCTTTTTCATCAGCGCCGTGAAGGGGGATCTCGACTACTGCGTGCGCGCCCGCTGGGCGACAAGCCCGGTCCATCGGCTGAGTGTCATCCATCGGTTGCAGGCTGCGGGCTACCGCAAGCGCTTCGAGCCGCCCGCCTACACCGGTCTTGAGCCCCAACGGGATGTTTCAGCCACAGGGGATCTCGCGGGCCTCGCGGGAACGCGGGTGACGCTCGAGGTCGTGCACCGCCGGCCGGGAATCTCGGGGCGGCTGGAATTCTTCGGGTCGGGAGGAGAGACGCCGCTGCGGGCGGCGGAGGACCGGCTGGAGACGGATTGGGTGCTCACGGAATCGGAGCCGTACCAGGTCGAGCTGCGCGACGAGACCTCGGGGGAGCTCTGGTGCTCGGACACATTCCGCGTGGAGGTGGTGCCCGACCTTCCCCCCTCCGTGCAGCTCCTGCACCCGCCGCTGGCGATCGACGTGCCGCCCGAGATGGTCCTCCCGCTCACAGTCGATTGCGTCGACGATTTCGGGCTGACCGAGCTCGCCCTGATCTACGGCCGGGCGGGTGAGGATCCGCAGCGGCGCGTGCTGGCGCAGTGGAATCCGGCCGAGCGGCAGGCGGAGGCGCGCGGGGAATTCACATGGGATCTGCGGGAGATGGTCCTCCTGCCGGGGCAGGAGTTGAACTACTTCCTGCAAGTGACCGACAACGATCCGCTCCGCGGACCCAAGACCGCGGAAACGCCCCTGGCGACGATCCGCTTTCCCTCGCTGGCCGAGATGTACGCGCAGGCCAACGAGGAACGGCGCGAGGACATCCAATCGCTCGAGGAGACCCTCGAGGGCCAGAAGGACCTGCGCGAGGACCTCGAGCGCGTGGCGCAGGAGATGTTGCGCGACGACGAGATATCCTGGGAGCGCCAACAGGAAGTGAGCGAGCTGCTCGAACGTCAGGAAGAGCTCGGGCGAAAGCTCGAGCAGGTGCGGCAGTCGTTGGATGCCTCGACGCAGCGGATGGAGAACCAGAGCCTCTTCTCCGTGGAGATCTTGGACAAGGTACGCGAAATCCAGAACCTCGTCGGCGAGATCCAGAGCGACGAATTCCATCAAGCCATCGAGCGCATGCAACGGGCGCTGGGCGAAATGGACCGCGACGCCTTGCGGCAGGCGATGGAGCAGATGAAGGTCAGTCAAGAGGAGGTGAGCCAGGCGCTCGACCGGACACTCCAGATGTTGCGGCGCCTTCTGGCCGAGGAGCAGCTCGATCGGGCGTTGCAGAAGCTGGAAGAAATGGCCGCGCGCCAGGACGAGATCAACCGCCAGCTGGAGGAGGGCGATCGACCCCCGGGCGAGCACGACGCGGCGACCGGGGAGAATGCGCCCCGCGGCGAACAGGCAGACTCGACGAGTGAAAAGGCCGCCTCGTGCCCGCTCAGCCCCGCGGAGAGCGCGGCGCTCAAGGAGCAGCAGCAGGCCCTCGAACGGGAATTGCAGGCGTTGCGCGAGTCTCTCGAGAAGCTCGCCCGGGAAGGGACCGCGGGGGTCGAGGATATGAAGAAGGCCCTCGATGAGTTCATGAAGAGCCAGTCGCCCGAGGCGCTGAAGGAGCAGATGAACCGGATGCGTCAGGCGCTGGAACAGGCCGACCGCCAGCTCTCGCTGCGCTTCGGGCGCAAGATCAAGAGCGATCTCGACCAGATGCACTCGTCGCTCAGCCAATGCCAGATGAAGATGGACGTCGCGCGGCTCGAGCAGCTGACCCGGACGCTCTACGACGTCGCCCATCGCATGGTGAATGCCTCGGTGCGCCAGGAAGAGCTGTCGGCGACCGCCGAGGAGCAAGGGGCGCGGGAGATGGCGCTCCAAGAACAGGAGTTGCTCGAGGAGGTCGGCGCGTTGCGCGATTCACTGCAGGCCGTCTCGCGCGAGATGCCGCTCATCGGCGTGGCACAACTGCGGGCGCTGAACGAGGCGCTGGTGGCCGCCGCGCGGGCGCGCGACGCCTTCGACGAGGGGCAGCGCAGCCGCGGCGTGGGGATGGCGGGCGAGGCGATGCGCGCGATGAATGCGGCGACCAAGGTGTTGCTGGAGGCGGCCGCGAGCGCGCAGTCCTCGTCCTGCAGCTCGAGTTGTCCGAATCCATTCAACCGCCTGCAGTGCCTGAGCGGGCAGCAGTCGAACCTGAACCGGGACACGCAGCAGGCTGCCGGCGCATGCCAGACGCCGCGGCTGACCATGGGCCAGCAGGAAGCGATGGTGCGCCTCGCCGCGCGCCAGGAAGCGATCCGCCAGGGCATGCAGGAGATGCAGGCGGGGATGCAGGACTCGCAGCAGATGCTGGGGGACTTGCAGAAGATCATCGAAGAGATGGAAGAAGTGGCCGGAGAGCTGCGCAATCACAACGCGGACCGACGCCTCATCGAGCGCCAGGAGCGCATCCTGGGACGCTTGTTGACCGCGCAACGAAGCCTGCGCAAACAGGATCAGAGCGAAGAACGCCTCTCCCGGGCCGGGATCAACCCAGCGCCGCGGCCGGGACCGGGGGCCGTGGATGAGGGCTCTTCGCGGGCCGAGCAACTTCAAAGGGCGATGGTGCGCGGGAGTCAGGATCCGGTCCCGGCCGAGTACCGGCGGCTGGTCGACCTCTATCTGCGGACCTTGCTGAAAAAACACTAGACCAATGGTGGCGCGCCCCCCGCCGGCAGGGGGGCGGCGAAGGGGAGAGATCGTTGGCGAGCGCGTGTTCGTTGGCCGCCCGTCGTGTGCGGGGAGGGTGCTCCTTGTCGAGGGCGGCGCTGCTGCTGGCGGCCGGCCTGCTGGTTTCGTCGGCCGCGGCCGACGCGCAAGCGCCCGCGGAGCACCCGACTTCACCCGCGCGTTCTCGGGGAGACCTTCCGGTCCCGGCTGCCCAGTCTCCCCGCGACTCCCTGCGCCGCGCAGAGGAATACCTGCGCATGGGCCGAATGCCGGATGCGGTTGAGATCCTCGAGGCGGTGCACGGGGCCCATGCGCAGGACGAGATCGCGGCGCGGGCTCTGGTGCGGGCCTACCTGCTCGCCGGCCGAGCGGACGAGGCCGTCGAGCTCTGCCGCGCGCGCGCGCAAGAGAGAGGCGGTGAGGATCCCGACCTGTGGATCGAACTGTCGCGCTGCTCCCTCCAGGCCGGCCGCGGGGAAGAGGCGGCCGATGCCCTGCTGACCTGTCTGCGCCTGCGCCCATCCTGGGTCATGCGCCTGACCGATCCCTTCGAGCTGGCCGTTTCGGACAGTGCGGCCGGGCCGGCCGCGCTGGCGCGTCTCGAGTCCGCTGCCCGCGCCGCTGAAACAAACCCGGGGGTGAAGGAGATCTTGGCCCAGGTCTATGCGACCGCGGGGCGCTCTGCGGAGGCGATCGCCCTGCTCGTGGAGGCCGATCGCGCGCAAGAGCGCAAAGGGGAACTGCTTTTTCCGCTGGCTCACACCCTGTCTCGCCGGGGGACGCCCGCGGCGGCGCTCGCCGCCTACGATTCGGTCCTCGCGCTCGGGCCCTCGGACGGCACGGCCGAGAACGTCTGGTTCGAGAAGGGGGAGCTGCTCGCATCCTTGGGACGCGCGCCGGAGGCGGTCGCCGCGTATGAGGAAGCGGTGCGACGCTTTCCCGGCGGGCCGCTTTTCCTGCGAGCGACGATCGCGCGGGCGGATCTGCTCATGACGGAAGTGCGGGATCTGGACGGGGCGCGGCAGGCCTACGAGGAAGTCCTCGCGCAGGCCGACCGGGCGCGGCGCAAGGAGCGCCAACAGCCGCTCGTCGACCGGGCCCGGCTGGCGCTGGCCGAATGCGCGCTGCGCCAGGGAGATCTGGAGACCGCGACCGAGCGATTCGGGGACTTGGAGAAAGAGGCCGGCCAGTCCGCGTTGCGTGAAGCGGCGGCCTTCCAGCTCGCCGAGATCCACTTTTTCCAGGGTCGGTTCGTCGAGGCGGAGGAAGCCTACTATCAGCTGACCGATCGTTTCCCTCAGGGCGACTGGGTCAACGACGCCTTCCGGCGCGTCCTGCTTCTGGGCGAGACCCGCGGCGGTCCTGAGGTTGAACAGTATGCTCAGGTGGAGTATCTGCGCCGGCTCGATCGCGGGGACGAGGCGCTGGCCGCGTGCCGGCAAATCCTGGCGGCTGCTCCGGGTCATCCACTGGAAGCCGAGTTGCGTTTCACGGAGATGCGCCTGCTGGGGGACGCGGGGCAATGGGCCGCGGCCGATTCCGCTCTGACCCGGATCCTCGCCGACCACCCGCGGAGCCGGGCGGCTCCGGCAGCGCTGCTCTGGCTGGGGGAGCAATCCTCCTCGGAGGAGGAGCGGATCGAGCGGGGGACCGAGTGTCTCGAACGCGTGCTGCTCGATTACCCCGGATCATTCGAGGCCCGCCGGGCCCGTGGCCTTCTGCGCGGCCTGCGGGAGGCGAAGGCGAATTCATGAGGCGGGTTCATAGGGCGGATTCATGAGGGACAGGGGCAAGGGAATGAGTGAAGCGCCGGCATCCATGGGGCATCCGACTTCCGTCGTCCGTCGCCGCGGCCTGGGTGGGGGCGCGACCGCAGTCCTGCTTGCGATCGGGCTGGGCGCGCCGCCCGCGACAGCCGATCTCCTCGTGCCCATGGATCTGGCCCAGACGGATCATCTCAAAGCCTACGGGACCGCCTACCACGCCCTGGAACTGGGCCTCGATGTGGAATGGCTGCTCAACTACCGCGGCGGCTCCTTCCTCATGGCGGACGATGCGCAACTGCAGCAGTGGATGCTTCTCGAAGGCGTGTACTTCGAACGGACCTCCGCCGGCGACCAGGCGGAGATCTACCAGCAGATCGAGGAGCACAACATGGAGGACATCCTCCTCGAGAAGGCGCCGCGGATCGCAGTCTATGTCCCGCCGGAGGGAGTCGACGAACCGTGGGACGATGCGGTGATCCTGGCGCTCGAGTATGCGCGCATCCCGTTCGATCGGATCTACGACGAGCAGGTGCAGGCGGGCCGCCTGTCCGAGTACGATTGGCTGCATCTGCACCATGAGGATTTCACGGGCCAGTACGGCAAATTCTACGGCGGCTTCCGCAATGCGGCCTGGTATCAGAATCGCCAGGCGCAATTCGAGGCGCACGCGCGGGCGGCCGGATTCGCGAAGGTCTGGCAGCACAAGCATCGCACCGCGGAAATCGTGCGGGAATACGTGGCCCAGGGCGGGTTTCTTTTCGCCATGTGTTCGGGTGCCGACAGCTTCGACATCGCTCTGGCGGCGGGCGATGCCGACATCGTCGATACGGTCTACGACGGCGATCCGGCTGAGCCCGACGCCGAGCGCCGGCTCGATTTCGGCCACGCGCTCGCCTTCGAGAACTTCACCCTCGAAATGAACCCCTACGTCTACGAGTTCTCGAATATCGACATGAGCGACTACTCGCGCCTGCGCGGTCCGGAGGCGGATTATTTCGTGCTGTTCGAGTTTTCCGCCAAGGAAGATCCCGTGCCGGCCATGCTCACCCAGTGTCACGTCAACATGCTCAACGGCTTCATGGGCCAGACGACCAGCTTCAACCGCGACACGCTCAAGCCTTCGACGCTGGTGCTCGCGGAAGTGCCCGGGACCCCGGAAGTGCGCTACGTTCACGGCAACTTCGGCCAGGGGACATTTACCTTCTTCGGCGGCCACGACCCGGAGGACTACGAGCACCGCGTCGGCGATCCTCCGACGCGGCTCGAGCTTCACAAGAACTCACCCGGATACAGGCTCATTCTGAACAACGTGCTTTTTCCGGCGGCGCAGAAGCAGGAACGGAAGACTTGATCGGCGGTGCACGAAGGGAGACGCCGTCGGATCGGGGTCCCGCGGGACCGGCGCGCGCCATCGATGGCCAATCCCGGGATGCGCGCGCCTTGACTCGCTCGCGCGGGGGAAGGTGGCGGCGTATCCCGTGCGCCGCGGCCGCGCGGCGAGAAATCCCGCGGGACCCCGATCCGACGGCGTCTCCCGCGCTGTTAAGACCGGCGGTCCGGAGTGAGCCCGCGGTGAATGAAGCCACCAAGCAGCGCGCGGGCGGGCAGGGCCCGCCCGCGACGCGGGGAAAACATAGCGTGCGGAGGGCTCAGCCGTTCGCTTTGGCGAACTCCTTCATGAAGGCGACTACGGTTTCCACAGATTCCATCGGGCAAGAGTTGTAGGTGGAGATACGGATTCCGCCGACCGAGCGATGGCCTTTTAGGCCGAGCATCTTGCGGCCTTTGCCTTCGGCCACGAACTTGGCCTCGAGCTCTTCGGTGGGCAGCCGAAAGACGATGTTCATCGTCGAGCGGCTCGCCTTCTCGACCGGGGCGCGGAAGAAGTCGGGCCGCGCCTCGAGGGTGTCGTAGATCATCTGCGCCTTGCGGCGGTTCAGTTCCTCGATCTTCTTCAGCCCGCCCAAGTCCTTCATGTAGGCCAGCACATTGCGCACCATGTAGATGGCGAAGCAGGGGGGCGTGTTGTAGAGCGAGTTGTTCTCGGCGTGGACCGCGTACTTGAGCAGCGTCGGGTTCTCCGCCTTGCAGGCCGCCAGCACGTCGTCGCGGATGATCACGATCGTCACCCCGGCCGGTCCCAGATTCTTCTGGGCACCCGCATAGATCAGGCCGAAGGGCTTCGGATCGAAGGGACGCCAGAGGAAATCGGAGGACATGTCGCAGACCAGGGGCACCCGGCCGGTGTTCGGGAAGGCATGGTACTGCGTGCCCTCGATCGTATTGTTGCTGGTGATGTGGACGTACCGTGCGGCGGGATCGAGTTTCAACTCGCCCTGCGCCGGGATGTGCGTGAAACTGCCGCCCGCCCCGTCGTAGGCCACCTTGACCGTCCCGAACAGCTTCGCCTCGGCCATCGCCTTCTTCGACCAATGACCGGTGTGGATGTAATCGGCGGACTGACCCTGGGCGAGCAGGTTCATCGGCACCATGGCGAATTGCAGCGTCGCGCCGCCCTGCAGGAAGAGCACCTGGAAATGCTCGTCGAGGCCGAGGAATTCCTTGATCAGGGCGATCGCCTCGTTGTGGACGGCGTCGTACTCCTTGGAGCGGTGGCTCGTCTCCAGCACGGACGTGCCGGTGCCGGCCCAGTCGATCAGCTCCTTCTGGGCCCGCTCGAGGGCGGGGAGGGGAAGCACCGCCGGACCGGCGAAAAAATTGTGGGCGCGTGCCATGACTTGGTCTCCTTCTCGTGTCAGCCCGAAGCCGGTAAAAATGCCGCCGCCGGCCATCCGCCGGGCGGCTTACTTGCGCGCATGCGGCTGGGACAGGATCTCCACGATGATGTCGCCGATGCGCAGCAGATTCTCCTGCGATGAGGCGCCGATGTGCGGCGTCATGAATACATTGGGCGCGCCGAGCAGCGGTGAGGTCGGTGGGGGCGGGTCGCTCTCCCAGACATCGGTGCCATAGGCGCGCACCTTGCCGCTCGCCAGGGCGGCGGCCAGGTCGGGCTCGTTCACCACCTTGCCGCGGCCGGTGTTCACGATGATGACACCGTTCTTCATCTTGGCGATCAAGGCGGCGTTCACCATGCCGCGGGTTTCATCGGTCAGGGGAGTATGCAAGGAGATGAAATCGGCCCGGGAGCAGAGTTGGTCCAGCGTGACGAGCTCGGCGTGCGGCGAATCGCTGACGAACTTGTCGTAGGCGACTACATGCATGCCGAAAGCCTTCGCCCGCAGCGCCACCTCGGTGCCGATGCGGCCGATGCCGATCAGTCCCAGCGTCTTCTGGTAGAGCTCGGAGCGCTTGAGCTCCTTCTTGGCCCACTTGCCATCCTTCATCGTCAGATGGCCCTCGATCAACCGATTGGGGATCGCGACCAGGAAGGCCAGCGCCAGTTCGGCGACCGCCACGCTGGAGGCGGCCGGAGTGTTGAAGACCTGGATGCCCTTCTGCTTGGCGTATTCGACGTCGATGTTGTCGATGCCCACGCCGCCGCGGATAATGATCTTCAGGGCTGGTGCGCCGTCGATGTACTCGCGCGTGCACTTGGTCTTGCTGCGCACGAGCACCACCTCGGCCGTGGGAAGCTGCTGCGGATCGTCCGTCACTTCCCCGAACTTCTTCAGGCGGCCGGGCAGGGCCGGATCGAAGGCATCGGCGATCAGGATCTTCATTGGTTCACCCTCCTCGCCGCCCCTCTGGCGTGGGTGCGGCGCGTCCCATGGACCTCAAGGCTATTCGTGCAACGGCCGGATGATCAAACCGGAACGCAACTTCGGTTCGAACCATGTCGACTTGGGGGGCATGACCTTCCCGGCGTCGGCCACCGCCATCAGTTGATCGATGCTGGTCGGATGGAGGGCGAAGGCGAGCGCCCAGCCTTCCCGGCAGCGGCGTTCGAGCTCGCGCGTGCCGCGGATTCCGCCGACGAAATCGATGCGCTTGTCGGTGCGCGGGTCTTGAATCCCCAGGACCGGTTCCAGCAGGTTGTGCTGGAGGATCGCGCAATCGAGCGATGCCACCGGGTCCTCGGAGGGGAATGACCCCGGCCGCGCTTCCAGGCGTTCCCAGCGGCCGTTCAGGAACATGCCGAAGGTGCGGGGGCGATCGGGCTCCGCCTGCGGAGCCCGCGTGACGGTAAAGCGCTCGGCGACGCGGGCGAGAAACGCTTCGGGAGCCATCCCGCGCAGGTCCTGCACCACCCGGTTGTAGGCCATGATCTTCATCTGGTTGTCCGGGAAGATGACCGCGAGGAAGTAGTTGTAGGCCTCGTCCCCGCGGTGGGCGGGATTGGCCGCGCGCCGGTCGGCCCGCACCCGCGAGGCGGCCGCGCTGCGGTGATGGCCGTCGGCGACGTAGAGATAGGGCACGTCGGCAAAGGCGTCCCGGATGCGTGCGATCTGCGGCGGCTCGCTGGCCGCCCAGACCGTGTGGCGGATGCCGTCGTCGCTCGTGAAGTCATAGAGCGGCGCGGCGGAGCAGATGTCGGCAACCAGCGCGTCGATTGCCGGCTGCGCCTTGTAGGTCAGGAAAACGGGTCCGGCGTTGGCGTCGAGCGCGAGCGTGTGGCGCGTGCGGTCGTCTTCCTTGTCGGGGCGGGTGTGTTCGTGCTTCTTGATCCGCCCGTCCTCGTATTCATCCACACTGGCCCCCGCCACGATCCCGGTCTGCACGTGATCGCCCATCTGTTGCCGGTAGGCGTAGAAGGCCGCCGTGGATTCGCGGACCAGGGCACCCTCGGAAATCAGGCGCTCGAGGCTGGTCCGGCCGCCCGCGTAGACTCGCGGGTCGTCCGGGGCGATCTGCGGGGGAAGATCGATCTCGGGCTTGCTCACATGCAGGAACGAGAACCGATTGCCTTCGGCCATCGCGCGGGCTTCCGCAGAATTCAGCACATCGTAGGGCGGTGCGGCCACGCGGGCGGCCAGATCGGGGCGCGGCCGCCAGGCCCGGAACGGACGGAGCACGGCCATCGAACGGGTCCTCCTTGCCGAAAATCCCTGCCGAAAGGTTGCGAGCGGCCGATAGTAGCAGGTGGACAGGAGCGTATGCCAGAAAAAGCTGGCTAGCGGGGGCCTTGACAACCCGTGAACGGGCTCGCCAAGATCGGGCCGGATGCATGGGACCGGCCGGCTCCGCGATGCTGGTCCGCCACGCCGAGAGGCTCCCCACGAGGGGAGGCCATGCGGCCGGACCCAGTTGGGAGGGGAGGATGGAGAAGGGTTTTGCGCTCCCGGAGTGCAAGAAGTGCGGAACCGGGGTCCTGATCCCGCTATCCGACTACGGCCGCGAGGGTGCGCCCATCGAATACACGGCGTGGGCTTGCACCAATCCGACTTGCGGCTTCAACATCCGCATCGACAACGGCGAGATCAGCTACGGGCGGACGATCAGCCACTCGACCAAGTAACTCCTCCCGCCCTTCGCACGAGACCCGCACAGGGATGGACGGCCGCCCGCCCCCGGGGCGGGGCGGCGCGCCGCCGGCTGGAGTGAAGGATGATCCGGGCGGTCATCTTCGACCTCGACAATACGCTGACCGACTTCATGAAGATGAAGGACGGCGCCATCATGGCCGCCGTGGCGGCCATGATCGATATGGGTCTGCCCCTGTCGACCGATGAGGCGCGCCGCCGAATCTACGCGATCTATGATCGGGAGGGCATCGAGTACCAGCGCGTCTTCGATCACCTTCTGCGCGAAGTCTACGATTCCCCGCGGCCCGACGTCCTCGCGGCCGGCATCATCGGATACCGTCGGGTCCGCGATTCGCAACTCGTGCTCTATCCGCATGTGACACCCACCCTGGTCGCGCTGCTGCGGCGCGGGATCCGCCTGCTCGTCCTGTCGGATGCCCCGAGCCTCCAGGCCTGGCAGCGGCTGCATCATCTTGCCCTGCAGCATGTGTTCGAGCATGTCATCACCTTCGACGATACCGGCGAACGCAAGCCCTCCCCCGCGCCCTTCCGCAGGGCCATGGAGTTGCTCGGGCTGCCCGCGGAGGCGCTGCTGATGGTGGGCGACTGGCCGGAGCGGGACATGAAAGGGGCCGCGGCCTGCGGGATACGCACCGTCTATGCGCGCTACGGAGACACCTCAGGCGCGCTGCGCTCCGGGGCGGATTTCGAGATCGATGACATCGGCCAGCTCCTCGACATCGTCGACCGGCTTGGACGGGAGCAGTCATGAGATTGGCGACCTCGCTGCAGATGCGGGAATGCGACCGCCGCACGATCGCCGGCGAGGGGCTGCCCCGGCCGGTCCCGGGGCGCGTGCTCATGGAGCGAGCAGGGTGGGGGATCTACGCGGCGCTGCGGCAGCACTTCGGGCATCTGGCCCAGCGGGCGATCCTGATCTTCTGCGGTCCCGGGAACAACGGGGGTGACGGATTCGTCGTCGCCCGCCACCTCCAGGGGGCCGGGTTCGCTCCGGAGGCGTTTCTCGTGGGCCGGGAGGAGCGGCTTTCGCCGGACGCCCGCGAGCAATACGAAGCCTTGCGCGCCTGCGGAGCCCGCGTGCATGTGGCCGAGGGGGGAGAGGTTCTGCGGACCCGGGTGCGATCTGCATTGCGCGCGGCGCGCGACCATCGCCCCCTCCTGCTGGATGCTCTACTCGGCACCGGATCGCGCGGAGCGCCGCGCGGGGAGATCGCGGAGGCCGTGGGTCTGATCCAGGATCTGCGACGCGACAGGGCCGCCGAGGTCCTGGCGATCGATCTGCCGACCGGGATCGATGCCGATTCGGGTGGGGTCCCCGGCGATGCCGTGACTGCAGACGTGACGGTCACGATGGCGTTCCTGAAGGTGGGATTCCTCTTCCATCCGGCCCGGTCGCGCGTGGGGCGGGTCCGGGTCGCCGACATCGGGATCCCCGACCGGATCGTGGAGGAGGTGGGTCTGCCGCTGCGGCTCATGACCCACGAAGAGGCCGCCGCGCTCAAGCCCCGGCGCGCACCGGAGGCCCACAAAACGAAGGTCGGGCGGGTGCGTGTCGTCGGAGGCTCTCCGGGTTTGACCGGCGCTCCCTGTATGGCGGGCATGGCGGCTCAGCGGACGGGGTCGGGCCTGATCACGGTGGCTCTGCCGGTGGGATTGAATCAGGCCGTCGCGGCGAAGCTGACGGAAGTGATGACGTTGCCCTGCCCGGAGACCCCCACCGGAGGGCTATCCCGCCGGGCTGAGGAGACTCTGCTCGACTGGGTGGAGAAGACGGATGTGTGGGCACTGGGCCCGGGTCTGGGGCGCGACGCGGAGTCCATCGCCCTGATCCGGCGCCTCGCGGGTCGCTTTCCCGGTCCCGTCGTCATCGACGCCGATGGGCTGAGGGCGTTTGCCGGTTCGGACATTCCCCGGCGGGAAGGATCGCCGCATCCGGTGCTCACGCCGCATCCGGGAGAGATGATGCGCCTCCTGGGAGCGGAGGGCGCCGCGATGACCGACCCACCCTACGAAGTGGCCGCGCGCTTTGCCCAATCCCGCCGCTGTGTCCTGATCCTCAAGGGTGCCCCAACGGTCGTGGCCGGCCCCCATGGAGACGTCTGGGTGAATCCGACCGGAAACTCCGGCCTCGCGACCGGGGGGAGCGGGGATGTCCTGACGGGAATCGTCGCCTCTCTTCTGGGCCAGGGCTTGGGCCCCTTGGAGGCGGCGCGCCTTGCCGTCTACGTGCATGGCGCGGCGGCCGATCGGTTGGCCGAGCAGAGAGGACTTGTAGGCGCGTCCCCGCCGGATTTGGTCTCCGTCCTGCCCGAGACGATGCCGGACCTCTCGGGGCACCCCTGCTCCGGGCTGAACGCGGCATGGAAGAGCGCCGCCGGGTTCCCCGTGCCGTGAGGCCGCGCTCGGCGCCTTGCGGGCCTGGCCACCAAAGCAGTTGACGATGCCATAGCCGCTACCTATATTCCCTTAACATGGTTCCTCCAATCTCGTTGACACTTACGGCATCCGGCCGCCTCGCGTGGCCGGGCCGAGCCGGGTCAGGAATCGGCACAGGAGACCTTCA
>JAZDGX010000066.1:0-22473 GCA_043806645.1 Candidatus Eiseniibacteriota bacterium
CAAATGGAGGACGGCCAGCTCTCCGATCATCCACTGCAGATCGCGCTCGCCGACTATCTCGACAGTCCCTCGCTCGCATCGTTGTCGATCTCCGACTGGGCGCAGCCTTTTCACATCGAGAACGGCCGCCTCAGTTTCGACGGCCTGACCCTCGCTGCGGGCGGCATCGAGGTGACCGGCCGGGGCTGGCAGGCCCTCGACGGCCGCGTCGAGATGGGCCTGCACATCGCCCTGCCCCGTGAGTTCTCGGATGCCCTCCGCGGCCGGCTCCCCGCGGAGCTGGCGCAGGTGCTGCTCGCGGGAGACGACGCGCGCATTCTGCTCCCCTTTACGGTCTCCGGAGAGATGCCCAAGCCCAAGATCGCCATCGATGTCGAAGCGCTGCGTGCCGGCGCGCGGGAGCGCATACAGGAGCGCCTGCGCGAGGAGAGCGAGCGACTGCAGCAAGAGGCGCGCGGTCGCCTCCAGGAAGAGGCGCATGCGCGGGCGGGCGGGCTTCTCGACCGCATCCTGGGGGGAACGCGCGACACGACCGGCCGGGCGGACACCCTCGCGGCCGACAGCCTCGCGCCCGCCGAAACAACGCGGACTCGCTCGAGCGAAATCGAGGAGGATGTACAGGGACTGCTGAAAGGCCTGCTCAAGGGCGGAGGGAAGCGCTGAGGCACGCCCGCGCCGTGAACGCGCCGGGCGCGTTCATCCCTCGCCGCGCCCTCGCCGTCCCAGCAGCCGATAGCCCACGCCGGGCACAGTCACCAGATACTCGGGGTGGGCGGGATCCTTCTCGATCTTCTGGCGCAGGCGGTGGACGAGCTGCTTGAGCAGTTGGCGATCTCCCATGCCGCGATAGCCCCACACATGCCCGGTCACCCGCTCGATCGGCAGCACATGGTCCTCGTTGGCCATGAGCAGGTGGAGCAGGCGGAATTCGAGGCGCGTGAGCCGGATGGGCACGCTGCCCAGCACCGCGACCGACTGGCTCTCGAGATCGAGGACGAAGTCTCCCGCGGTGATCGGCGCGGGGCGCTCCCCGCCCGCCCGGCGCAGCAGGGCGCGCAGGCGCGCGAGCAGGGTCCGCGGGCTGAACGGCTTCGTCAAATAGTCATCCGCGCCGCGGTCGAGCGCGCGCACTTGATCCTCTTCGCTCCCGCGCACCGTCAGCATCATGACCGGCACGCGGCTGCCCCCCGCCCGGATCCGCTGCAGCACGTCGATGCCGCTCATCCGGGGCAGGTTGTAGTCGAGCAGGACCAGATCGGGTTGCTCGCGCTCGAAGGCCTGCAGCCCGCTCGGCCCGTCCGCCGCCTCGATGACCAGATATCCCGCCTGACGCAGGGCGAAGGAAATCAGACCGAGCAGATCGAGGTCATCATCGACGATCAGGATCTTCATGCATCGCTTCTTTCGATCGAATCCTCCGCCCGCCGGGGCTGCCCCTGGCGCGGGAGGATCACCCGCATGCGCGTGCCGCGGCCGGTGCTCTCGGCCTTCACGCGGCCGCCGTGACGCTCCACGATCGACTTGACGATGAAGAGCCCCAAGCCCATGCCGCTCGCTTCCGGCTCTTCTTCCGCCGAACGAACGAAACGCTGGAAGACATCCTCACCGATCCCCGGAGGGAGGCCCGGCCCCTCATCGGCCACCCACAACTCGATTTCGTTTTCGATCAGCCGCCCGCCGACGACGATCTCGCTGTCGGCCGGAGCGAACTTGTTCGCGTTGGCCAGCAGATTGACGAAGACCTGCACCAGGCGCGGAGCGTCGCCGCTGATCGCGGGCAAGGGATGGGGCAGATGGATGCGCAGCCGCTGCCCGCGTTGGCGGAGCAACGGTCCCATCGCCTCGACCGCCTCCTCGACGACTTCATCCAGGGCGACCGGGCCGTGCCGCAGCCCCTCGGCGCCCGCCTCGATGCGGGTGCCTTCCAGCAGGTTGTCGACCAACCGCGTCAGCCGCACCGTCGCCCGCTGTACCGAGCAGATGAGCTCGCGCTGCTGCGCGGGCGGCAATTCGTCGAGGCGGTCGAGGAGCAATTCGAGCGAGGCGAGCTGCGCGGAAAGCGGCGTCCGAAACTCGTGGGAGATGTTGGCGAGCACCATGTCGCGCAAGCGGCGCGAGGTCTCGACCTCGGTCTCGTCGCGGATGACCTGAAACTGATGCACGGCGCCGTTCTCATCGGCCGGCCCCGCCGGAGAGCTCGTGATCACTACGGTGCGCCGCCGTCCGTTGGGCAGTTGCAGTTCCTCGATCGCGCGCGCGCTCCCCCGGAAGCGTGCGTGCACGATGGGACAGCGATCCTCACACGGCCGTTTTCCCCCCGACCCCCGCGGATTGAGCACGTCGCCGCAGAAGCGGCCGATCGCATCCTCGGGACGGATGCCCAGCAGCGCGGCCGCCTGCGGATTGAGGTAGCGGATGCGACGCGCGCGCCCCACGGCGTAGACCCCTTCCACGATGCCCGTCAGAACCGCTTCCGCCTCCGCCTGACGCCGGCGCAGTTCGGTCGTCAGGGTGAGGATGCGCCCGCGCATTTCCTCCATCGCCTCGGCCAGGGTGGCGATCACCGTGCCTCCCGCAACAGCCACCGGCGAGGCGAGGTCACCCCCGCCGATGCGCATCGCGGCCTGGGCGAGTTGTTCGACCGGGCGGGCGACACTGCGCGAAAGGAACAGGCCGACCAGCGCGGCGCAGGCAGCGGCCGCGCAGGCAAGCCCAATCAGGGTCCGGACCAGTCCCCCCAGCGACGGTGCCGCCAGCGCCGTCGAGAAGCGCGCCTCGGTGACCGCTACTGGACGGCCCGTCGAATCGAAGATCGGAGTCGTGCCGACAAAGGCACGCAGCTCGGCCACCTTGGCCGCGGCTCCCCGGAGGCCCTCCGCGGCGCGCATGCCCAACTCCCCGCCCGGACGGGCGGCCCGCGCCGCTGCACCATCCACCGAGTAGACCGTCACGGACGGATCGGTCTCCCCCAGCGGCTCCCCCGCGGCTTCGTCAAGCGCCTGGGTCACACAGACGCGGGCGGCGGGAATCTCTGCAACCGGTGCCGCGGCGGCCAGCCACAGCTTCCCGGTGTCTCGATCTTCATGCAGGAACCAGCCCGGCGGCGCGTCCCCGTCGGATGCCAGGTCCGCCCCGACCATCGCACGTGCGTCGCTCGAACCCTGGTAGTGCGCGAGGAGGCTCGGTCCGCCGTACACCTCGCACCCGTCGAGATGGCTCGTGGTGCAGAAGCTCTCGAGAAAGCGCGCCAGCGCGGGACGATCCGCTTCGCGCACCAGGCGCGCCAGGGTCGGCCGCTCGGCCAGCAGCAGCGCGCTGGTCGCCAAGCGCCGGCCGGCACCCTCGACCGCCCGCGCCGCCTCGGCGCTGCTCTGACGCACATGCGCCAGCGCTTGGTCCTCCGCCAAGTGACGGAGCAGTGCCGTGCCGCCGATTCCAACGACGGTGACCGCCAGGATCGCGGTCGCCACGTTGAAGGCGATGAGCAGCGTGCTCAAACCAAGTCGACGCATGGCATCTCTCCCATCCTCCGGCGGGCGCGGAAAACCGGGGGATTATACTCCGCTGCGGGAAGGTGGCAATGCCTCGTCGCGAGGGGTGCTGCGGGGGCCGACATGAGGATCCGACACCCATCCCTCCAGAGCGGATGGCGGAATGTGCATCACGAAGACGGCCCTCCCGCGGCGGATTCCCATTCGATCAGGCCCTTGAGGACGAGGGTCACCAGGGCCAGCAGCGTGAGCAGCGAGGCCACGGCAAAGGAGGCGACGAACTGGTATTCGTTGTAGAGCATCTCCACATGCAGCGGGACCGTCGTGGTCATGCCGCGAATGTGGCCGGAGACGACCGAGACGGCGCCGAATTCACCGACCGCGCGGGCCGTGCAAAGAATCACGCCATAGAAGAGCCCCCAACGGATCTTGGGCAGGCTGATCCGCAGGAAGGTCTGCCATCCGCTCGCCCCGAGGGTCACGCCCGCCTCCTCCTCCTCGACTCCCTGCGAGCGCATCAGCGGGATCAGTTCGCGGGCGACCAGCGGCGAGACGACGAAGGCGGTGGCCAGCACGATGCCCGGCAGAGCGAAGATGATCTTGATCCCATGGCTCTGCAACCAGGGCCCGCACAGGCCTTGGGCCCCGAAGAGCAGCACGAACAGAAGGCCCGAGATCACCGGCGAGACGCTGAAGGGCAGATCGATCAGCGTGACCAGCAGGTTCTTGCCGCGAAACTCGAACTTGGCGATCGCCCAGGCGGCGGCCAGGCCGAAGAGCACCGTGAGCGGCACCGTGATCAGCGCGGTGGTCAGCGTCAGACGGATCGCGGCCAGGGCGACCGGTTCGGTGATCGCGGCCAGATACGCGCTCCATCCCGCCGCGAAGGCCTGCGCGAAAACCAGCATCAGGGGGATCAGCAGGAACAGGGCAATGAACAGCAGCGCCGCGCCGATCAACAACCCGCGCATGGGCCGGGATTCGTTCAGGCAATCCGCCCGGCGCGCCGCGCCCGCCCTGGGCCGGCGCCGGCTGAGGCGTCGCAAGAAGACCCCCGCTTGTCGCAGCCGCGCCTCTTCGATCATCGGCTCCCTCTCAAGCCGCGCGTGCCCGCGCACTGCTGCGCATCGACAACACATTGATCAGCAACAGCACCAGGAATGAAAGCGACAGAAAGACGAGCGCGATCGCGGTGGCGCCGACGATGTCGTATTCCTCGAGCTTGATCATGATGAGCAGCGGCGTGATTTCGGAGTGCATCGGCATGTTGCCGGCGATGAAGATCACCGACCCGTACTCCCCCAAGCCCCGGGCGAACGCCAGGGTGAAGCCGGTAGCCACCGCCGGCAGAAGCTCCGGCACGATCAGGCGCAGGAAGGTCTGCAGTCTCCCCGCCCCCATGCTCGCCGCGGCTTCCTCGACCGACGGCGGCAGTTCGCGCAGGATCGGCTGCACGGTGCGCACGACGAAGGGCAGTCCGACGAAGGTCAGCGCCACCACCACTCCCAACGGTGCGTAGGAGACCTGCAGACCCAGAGGCTCCAGGTAGCGCCCGATCCAGCCGTTGCCGGCGTAGGCCGTGGTGAGCGCGATGCCGGCAACGGCCGTCGGCAGGGCGAAGGGCAGGTCGACCAGACCGTCGATGATTCTACGGCCCGGAAAGTCGTAACGCTCGAGCACCCAGGCGAGCAGCAGCCCGAAGACCGCATTGATCAAGGCGGCACAGAGCGCGGCGCCGAAGCTCAGGCGAAAAGCGGCCAGCGCGCGTGGTGAAAGGACTGCGCGCACGAGATGTTCCGGCGTGATCGTGGCCGCTTTCAGCACCAGCGCCGCGAGCGGGATGAGAATGAGCAGGCCGAGGTAGGCCAGCGCGAATCCCAGCGCCAAGCCGAACCCCGGCAGCACGCCCCGACCATCGCCCGCCATTCAGCGCTCTCCCGCTCCGCGCGAAGCCCCGCCCGTCGGGACGCTACTTCGTCCCCTCCTGGTAGATCTGATCGAAGACGCCGCCGTCACCGAAATGCGCGTGCTGCGCCTTGCCCCAGCCACCGAACATCTCGTCGATCGTAAAGAGCGCGACCTTCGGGAAGTCGGTCGCGTGGAGTTGCGCCACCTCCGCCAGCATCGGGCGATAGAAGTTGCGCGCGGCGATCTCCTGTCCGGCCGGCGAGTAGAGATATCTCAGGTAGGCGGTCGCCACCTCCCGGGTCCCCTTGCGGTCGACGACTTGATCGACCACGGTGACGGGAGGTTCGGCCAGAATCGACAGCGAGGGCACGACGATCTCGAACTTGTCGGGGTGCATCTTCTTGACCACGAGCAACGCCTCGTTCTCCCACGCGATCAGCACATCCCCGATTCCCCGTTCGACGAAGGTGATCGTCGAGCCGCGCGCGCCGGTGTCCAGCACCGGCACGTTGTGGAAAATCCGCGTGACTAGATCGCGCGCACGCTCCTCGCTGCCTTCAGGAGCGCGCAGGGCGTAGCCCCAGGCGGCCAGGTAGTTCCAGCGCGCCCCGCCCGAGGTCTTGGGATTGGGCGTCACGACCGACACGCCCGCGCGCCCGAGATCGTCCCAATCCCGGATGTTCTTCGGATTGCCCTGGCGCACGAGGAAGACGATCGTCGAGGTGTAGGGCGAGCTGTTCTGCGGCAGGCGACTCTGCCAGTCCTGCGCGATCAGCCCCTTGCCGGCGATGACGTCGATGTCGTAGGCCAGCGCGAGCGTGACGACATCCGCCTCCAGACCGTCCATGACTGCCCGCGCCTGCTTGCCCGCCCCCCCATGGGACTGTTGAATCTCCACTTCCTGCCCGGTGCTGTCCTTCCAGAACGCGGCGAAGGCCGTGTTGAATTCCTGGTAGAGCTCGCGGGTCGGATCGTAGGAGACATTGAGCAGCGTGATCGCATCCGCGGCCCTGACCGGAGCGGGATCCGCCGCTGCCAGCGCCAACACTGCGGCCAGTACCAGCGCCGCCGGCGCGGTCCCACGCCTCGCGACCCGCGCCGCTTCCGTTGTGCCCTTGAAGCTGCGTCTCATCGGATGCTCCTCCCTTTTGAAGACTGCTCGCCCGCGGAAACCGCCATCGACCCGCCCCTCACGATGGGCGCCGGGCCGGACTTCGCCGCATAGGGTCGGAGGGCCAACGTCTCGTCGTCCAGAAACGCGACGTCGGCGCGAACGATCAGGACCGGCAGGCCGCGATGCTCGCTCATCAATCCGCCGACCACACCTTCCAACGAGATCCGGCCGTTCGCATCGGCCAGGGGGGCCCCGACCACGATCATCTCGTATCCGCCGGCGGTGATTTCGGCGCGGATCTGCTCGAGCGGCCGGCCGTGGCGCAGGATCGTGCGCTCGGGCACGCCGAGCAGGGTGAGCGCGCGCGCGGCGGCCGCCAGGAAACGCTCGGCCTGGGTGGCGGCCTCCGCCGGACTCTCATCGGGCACGACCGAAAGCACCGTCGCGGCCGCTCCCAGGTGGCGGATCAAACGTCCGGCGAAGAGGACGTCATGCTTGCCCAGCTCGCCCGCCTCGACGCAGATGAGCACGCGTTGCGGCACGGCCCGCACCGACGGCACCAGCAGCACCGGGTGCTCCTGGGCCTCGAGCATCGATTCGGTGGCCGCCAAGACATCCCCCGTCGGCCAGGCGTGGATCACGACGTCGTAGGGATGCCGATTCATCTCCCGTCCCAGCAGGTCGGACAGCGTCCCCGGCGCGCTGCGCAACTCCAGCGTCGCCGGCCCGCTGCCGATGCGCTCGCGCATTTGTTCGAGGTGCTGCGACACATCGGCGTCGTCGCGCTGCATGGCCGTCACCGTCACGCGCGCGTGCGCCAGGCGCGCGATCTGGCCGCCGAATTCGACCGCCGCCGCCCCTTGCGGCGAGCCGTCGGTGACCATCAGGAAACTCAGCCCTGGGTGCAGCAGCGCATGGATGCGCCGGATGCCCACCCAGGCGGTGTCGCCGGTGTTGAGGGGAAACTGCCGCGCCTGATGCTGCGAGCGGGTCGCTTCGATGAATACGTGATCGGCGCCGAACGGCACCGGCGGCGAGATGGTGCGCACCCCCGCGATCGGCGGCAGGCGCAGTCGGATCTTCTGGATCGACCCGCAGAACCCCGCCTCGTCGACGACCGCCTTGCCGAGCAGGGGCCAGCGCAAGGCCGCCTGCGTGTCCTTGATCGCGACATCCTCGGGCCTGAAGAGCACCTGCACGCGGCGCTCCCCACCGCGGGCCGTGACATCGCTGGCCAGCGGAAAGGCGACCGGCCCGAGCTTCACGTTGTTCGGCCCGCACTCGCCCACCATCAGATTCGCTTTGCCCAGGAAGGTGGCGACGAATTCCGTCTGCGGCCGCAGGTAGAGCTCCATCGGCGGACCGACCTCGAGCAGGCGGCCGTAGTTCATGACTCCCATGCGATCGGCGAGCTCGAAGCCCTCTTCCTGATCGTGCGTGACGAAGATCGTCGTCACGCCCAATTCGCCCTGGATGCGCCGGAGGAAGCGCCGCAGTTCGCCGCGGATCTTCGCATCCAATGCGCCGAAGGGCTCGTCGAGCAGCAGCACCGCCGGCTGATGGGCCAGCGCCCGGGCGAGCGCCACGCGCTGCTGCTGGCCGCCGGAGAGCTGATGGGGCAGACGCTTTTCCAACCCGACCAACCCGACCAGCTCGAGCAGCTCGTCGCGACGCCGGCGCCGCAGCACCGCGCTCACTTTGCGGATGCGCATGGGAAATTCGATGTTGGCCGCGACGGTCATGTGGCGGAACAGCGCGTAGTTTTGGAAGACGAATCCGACGTCGCGCCGCTGGGGGGCGACCTTGGTGACATCCCGTCCATGGAGCGAGATGCGCCCGCCGTCGACCGCGAGCAAGCCGGCGATCATGCGCAGCACGGTGCTCTTGCCGCTGCCGCTCGGCCCGAGGAGTACGAACAGCTCCCCGTCGCGCACTTCCAGGGAGACATCGTTGACCACATGATGGTCGCCGAAACTCTTCAACAGATGTTCTAGCACGATCGACATGCGGTCCACTCCCCCGCGGGCCACGCGCTGTCGGGTCTCAGATGCTACGATTATCGGCGGTTCGGGTGACCATGTCGGTCGAATTGCGGTTATATTCCACACCATCTTTGGAACCGGGCGCTTGACTGCTAACTACTTGCAAGTATTAGCATTAGATGTCAACGTCAAAGTGCATTGCGAGCCCGCCCCCGCTGCCTCGCCGCTCCTCCCGCCGCGATCGTGCCCGCATGGATTGCGACTCCCCCGTTGCGGGCCGCGCCACCCCTCGCGCAACCGCCCCTCGCATGTTGACGCGCAGGCGGCGATAGGATTTGCTCTCTTGTCCTACGAGATCCGAGCGGCGAGCATGCGCGGGCACGCCCCGCCGCCCTCGGTCTGGCGCACCTGTGGTTCCAGAAACAGGGAGTCCCGTATGATCGCCTCACTGTCGCGCGGAATCCGTCGTCCCGTCACACGTCGCAAGAGCGCTGCTCGCGATCGATCCATGGAAGCCTCGACTGCCGGAGGCCCACGCCTCCCCGCTTGGTCGAACTCGTCGGCCTCATCGACCTTCCGAGCCTTGTCGACCCTCCTGACGTCGGCGACTCTCCTGGTCTGGTCGACCCTCCCGGCATTCGCCGGCGACCTCGATCTGACGGGGCATTGGAGCGGTTCGATCGAACTGCCGGGCATGGCGCTCGAGATCGATGTCGACTTCAGCCGCGCGGCCGAGATCTGGAACGGAGACATCACGATCCCCGCACAGGGCGCGCGCGATCTGCCGCTCGAGGGGATCTCCCAGGAAGGCACCGCGGTCGCCTTCGCGATCGCGGGAATCCCGGGCGATCCCACGTTCGCCGGCGCGCTGTCCGAGGACGGCGCGTCGATCGCCGGCACCTTCACCCAAGGCGGCCAGAGTTTCCCCTTCTCGCTTTCCAGCGGGAAGGACCCCGCCGCCGCGGCCCGCGTGGCTCTCGAGGGATTCGACGCGGTCATCGAACGCGGGCTCGCAGATCTGAATGTCCCCGGAGTCGCGATCGCGATCCTGGTCGGCGACGAACCGGTGCTGCTCAAGGGCTTCGGCCTGCGCGATGTCGAACAGCAGTTGCCGGTGACCGAAAAGACGATCTTCGCGATCGGATCCTCGACCAAGGCCTTCACGGCCTTCGTGCTCGGCACGCTCGTCGACGAGGGCACGCTCGACTGGGACGAACCGCTCCTGCGCTACCTTCCGGACTTCCGCATGGTCGATCGGAGCGCCGAACAAAGGATCACGCCGCGGGATCTCGTGACCCACCGCTGCGGACTGCCCCGCCACGATCTAGTCTGGTACAACAACACCGAGCTGACCCGCAAAGAGATCGTCGCCCGCATCGAGCATCTCGAACCCAACAAGGATCTGCGCCAGACCTGGCAGTACAACAACCTCGCCTTTCTCACCGCGGGCTACTTGGCGGAGGTGCTCACGGGCCGGAGCTGGGAAGAGTGCGTCCGGGAGCGCATTCTGCTTCCCCTCGGCATGACCTCCACCAACTTTTCGGTTGCGGAATCCCAGCCGGCGGCCGACTTCGCCCTGGGGTACGAGGAGAAGGAGGGCCGGATCGAACGCATGCCGTTCCGCGCGATCACCAACATGGGACCGGCCGGTTCGATCAACTCGAACGTCGAGGAGATGGCCCGCTGGGTCGCGCTCCAACTGCGCCGGGGCAGCCACCAGGGCCGGCCGCTGATCGGTGCGGCAACGCTCACCGATCTGCATACGCCCCAGATGGTCATCGCCGCGCCACCGAATCTGGAGTATCCCGAGCTTCCCGCGAACGCCTATGCCATGGGCTGGTTCGTCCAGCCCTATCGCGGCCACTACCGCCTGCATCACGGCGGCAATATCGACGGTTTCAGCGCCTTCGTCTCCTTCCTGCCCCAGGACGACCTCGGCTTCGTCATCCTTACGAACAGCGATGGCACCCCCCTGGGACAGTTGATCGAACGCACCGCGATCGACCGGATCCTCGGATTGGAAGGACGAGATTGGATCGGCGAGGCCGCGGAGAAGAAAGCGCACGGCGAGGCGGCGCAGGAAGAGGCGGAGAAGAAAGCCGATCTGATACGGGTCAAGGGCACCAAGCCGGCGCACCCCTTGAAGGAATACGCCGGAGAGTACGAGCATCCCGGCTATGGGATCCTGCGGGTGGAACTCCCGGGTCGGGACTTGGCCGTCGTCTTCAACCACATCACCAATCCGCTTGAGCACTGGCACTACGAGGTCTTCAACTGCGCCAAGGGCGCTGCCGATCCGGCTTTCGAGGATACCAAGATCCAGTTTCTCTCGGACATGGGCGGCCACGTCGAGGGCCTGCGCGTCGCGATCGAGCCCCAGGTCGATGAGATCGTCTTCAAGAGGAGGCCCGACGCTCGCCTCTCCGATCCCGCGTTCCTGGCGCATCTGGCCGGCGCCTATGAACTCGTCGACCAGACCGTGAACGTGGAAGTCAAGGGCAACGGCCTGACCTTGATCGTCCCGGGACAGCCGCCGTATGACCTCATTGCCGGTCACGGCACGAACTTCACCATCAAGGGACTGAGCGGCTTCAGCCTCACGTTCGTCTTGAGCGAGCGGGACGAGGTCATGGAGGTGCGTTTCAATCAGCCCAACGGGGTCTTCACGGCCAAGCCGGTGAAGGCGGACTAGCCATCCATTTCGATCAGCCGGGTCATTCTCCGCTCCTGCGGGAAGCTCCTTGCCACGGGCCTAAAACCCTTCCGCCATCCAGGGTGTGGGACCGGCGAAGATCGCTTGCAGCGCGGCCAGCTGCGCCGGCGACGCGCTCAGATGGGGCGTCAGGCGCGCCAGCTCCCCCGCGGGGAGGTGCGAGCTGTATAGAGCGGACAGTCCGCGGATATCGAGCTTGATCTGCCCGCGTCCTCCGCGCCGCACCTGCGCCTTCCCCCGAGAGACCTCCACGCGGTAGCGCCTGTTGTTGTGGGCGAGCACATCGTCGCGGATCTCCAGTTCGACCGCGGCTTCCACGCCCGGGGCATATCCGCGCGCTTCGAGCGCGCGCGCGACATCGACGATCCGCAGCATCCACTGACTCTGCACCCGCAGCTGATGGGAGTAGGGTTGCAGCTCGGCCAGCAGCGGATCCCCAGGGTAGGTGTGGAAGATGCACGTCTCGGACTGCGTGCGGTGAGCGCCCAGGAAGGCGAGCAGCCGCCGCGAGGCGGCGGGCGTTCCTGAGACGATCTCCGTGAGCGCCAGCGATCCTTCCCTCAACTTCGGGAAGTACGATACGGCGCCCTCGAGGTGTTTGCCGTTCCACACCCCGTGCCGAATCACCGGACCTCTCCAAATGTCGACCAACTTCTGCCAGCCGGGCGAGGCGCGATCGATCGGCCCGTTCAATCCCTTGACGCGTTCGTTGTAGAGCGCCAGGACCTTCGCCGCATCCCCAGGCTCGAACTCCCGCACCTCCAGCGCGCGTTCGCGGATCTCGAAGGTGCGCAGCAGCAGCTTGACTTCGTAGCGCCCGCCCGCCGTTTCGTACCCGGCCTGCCGGTAGAGCGAGGTCACGGCCGGGTAGAGCACCGAAAGCGGCACCTTCTTCTCGTGGATCTCGAGCAGCAGGGAGCGCATCAGCTCGGATGCGAGCCGGCGCGCACGCAGCCCGGGAGCGATCGTCACTGCGGCCACCCCGGTCATCGGGATGCAGCGGCCTCCGAACCACTGCCCCATCGGGTAGATCAGCGCACCCCCCGCGACCCTGCGCCCGTCCTGCATCACGCGCACGATGGGCGAGCCGAGCGCCCGCACCTTCGGTTCCAGTTCCTCGAAGGAGGCATTGAAGGCCCAGGCGGCCAGCTCGGAATACCTGGTCAGGTCCTTGTCGCGCTCCGGAAAGCCGTACTTCCAGGCGGATGCCGCACCCATGCTCCCTTCCTCCCGTTCGATCGGACTCGGCCATCATCTCGTATCGATCGCCCGGCCACCTGCGCCGGCCGGCGGCTCGCAGGGCCCGTCACTCGGCCGCGCAGTCTAGCAGAGGTGGTCCCGGCGTGCACATACAACGCCCCCACGGCAACGCCCCACAGCAACGTTCAACAGCAACGCCCCACACAACGCCCCCACGCGCTTCCCTTCGCGGTGCGCCGGTCGTATGATCTCCTGCGTTCGCGCGAGGGGGCAGCATTTCCGGACGGATACGCACTCCGGTGAAGCCGCGGTGAGGGGAGGCACGCGTGTCAAAGATCGCCGAAGGCTTCCTCTGGTACGGACTCTTCATCCTCTCGGCTACGGTGCACGAGGCGGCTCACGCCGGCGCGGCGCTCAAGGGCGGCGACCCCACCGCCCACCGCGCGGGGCAGGTCACCCTCGATCCCTGGCCCCACATCCGCCGTTCTCCCTTCGGCATGATCCTCCTGCCCATCGTCTCGGTGATCCTTTTCGGCTGGCCCTTCGGGTTCGCGAGCGCGCCCTACGATCCCAACTGGGCCGAGCGGTACCCGAAACGGGCGGCCCGCATGGCCCTGGCGGGACCGGCCGCCAACCTGGCGCTCATGATCGTGATCGGCCTTCTGATTCATTTGGGAATCGCGCTGGGAGGATTTCAGAGTCCGGAGAGCGCCGTGTATACGAGAATCGTCGCCGCAAGCGAAACCGGCATCTGGCGCGCCCTCGGCATGATTCTCAGCATGGGCTTCTCGCTCAATCTGATCCTGCTCGTCCTGAACCTGATCCCGCTGCCGCCCCTGGATGGTTGGAGCGTGCTGGGGCTCTTCTTCAGCGACGAGAAGGCGCGCAGGATGAGCCGCTTCTCCGCGAGGCATGGGCTGGGATGGGTCGGAATCCTCGTCGCCTGGCAGATCTTCCCCTATCTGCTGCGGCCCGCGTTCCTGGGGGCGCTCAATCTGCTCTATCCGGGGGCCCGATTCGGCTGAAGCCGCGACTGACATCCCGCGTCCGATCATGACGACAACGAGAGGCGGGGAAATTCTCATGGCTGGGGGCCGATCCTCGCCAGAAATTCGAGAATCCGCCCGAGGGCTTCGTTGCGGATCTCATCGCGCTCCATGAGGATCTCATGCCGGGCTGTGGGGAACCGGTGCAGCTCGCAATCCGGCATGCGCCGGCAGGCCTGCTCCTGCCCCGCGGACTTGACCAGGCCATCGCGCCCCGCCTGGAACAGGATCACCGGCGCGCGGACACTTCCCGCATCGCGCCGGGCGCGCAGCCCCGCCTCCATGCTCTCGCGCAGCCACCGCTGCGTGGGGCCTCCCATGCCCGTCATGCGTTGCGATGGGATCAGCTGCTCTTCCCACAGCGACCACCGCGCATGACTCTGGGTGAAGATGTTCTCGGCAAACACCCCAGGCTTCCAGGGGCCGCGCCAGGGGCAGTAGTGCCCGCCCAAGCCGATCCGCACCGCAAGTTCGCTCATGGCGCGGGCCGCCCACTCCGGAAGCGGCGCGGTGACGATCTGCAGCATCGGCGCGCTGAGGATCGCACCGTCGAAGACCTCGGGGTGGCGTTCCAGGAAGAGCAGCGCCACCGTGGCGCCCATCGAATGGGCCAGCACGACGCGCCGCGCGTGGGGGCGCGTGTCGACGACTTGATCGATGAAGGTTCTCAGATCGTCGACGTAATCGTCGAAGCTCTCGACGTGGGTCTTCCCGGGATCGTCGCCCAGCAGGGCTTCCGAGAAGCCCATGCTTCGATGATCCATCAGGTAGATCGAGTAGTCGCTGGCGCGCAGGTCATGGATCAGTTCGGCATACTTGAGGAAGGACTCGGACTTGCCCAACAGGATCACCAGCGCGCCGCGTTCGGCGGAGACCTCATACTTGACGCACGCGATGCGAACGCCGGCACGCCCGCCGAACGATCCGAACTCGCCCGATTCGTAGTAGGGCCAGACTTGATCGCGATACGCCTCATCGAAGCTGCTCTCGTCGACAGCACCGGCGGCGGAGCAGGACACCGCAACGGCCAGCAGGATCCAGAACAGGAACTTCACAACCCTCCCCTTGCCGAGGCCGGGACTCGAACCCGGACGGGCCTCAATGGCCCAGCGGATTTTAAGTCCGCTGCGTCTACCCATTCCGCCACCCCGGCGCGGGCACTATCATCCACTACCGGGCCAGCCGCTCCAACTCTTTCTGAAACCGGTCGAGGTCCTCGACCACGATCGCTTCGACTTCCCGCAGCACCTCGCCGTAGGCCCCCGTCGCCATCCCCCCGACGAGGATCGCGAGTTCCGGACCGGCAAACCGCCGCAAGGAGCGCAACTGCTCCGGCAACAGCGGATCGTTGGGAGGATAGACGATGCCCAGTCCCACCGCGCGCACTTCCTTGGCACGCACGGCCGCGACGATTTCCTCCGCCGGAAGGTTGGGTCCGAGGTAAAACGAGCGCCAACCAACGTCGTGGGCCTCTTCTGCGGCGAGTAGCGCGCCCAGTTCGTGGAGTTGGCCTGCCGGTGTGGCCAGGACGATCCGCGGCGCCGCCTCGGGAAGCTGGTTCGCCCGATGGGTGATCCCCAGGTACGACCGCACGATCGCCGAGGCCATGTGTTCGTGCATGACCCGCAGCGTGCCTTCGCGCCAACGCTCGCCGATCTCCCGCATCAGCGGCACGATCAGCGTGCGACGCAACAGCGTGCTCCCGAGCGCGACGGAGGCTTCGCCCAGGATCTCCTGCAACCGCTTTTCGTCGAAAGCCTCCACCGCTGCGAGCGCGCTGCCGAGATAGCCTCCCGCCGCCCGGTTCCCACTGGCAGCCTTCCCTCCGAGCCGGGCAGAGGCATCCTGGTCATCGCGGACGATGGCGTCCAGTTCGGACCGGCTTAGCGTGGCGACGTCGCTGATCCGCCGCCCGGCTTCAATCACCCTCTTCAGCAGCCGCAGGCGCTCGACATCCTCTTCTGTATAGAGGCGCCGCCCGCTGGGGGTTCGAAAGGGCCGGACAGCCGCGTAACGTCTTTCCCAAGCCCGCAGTAGGTGGCCTGGGATCCCCGTGCGCGTCTCCACCACTCGAATGGGATGCCGCTTGTCCATATTCAACTCCGTTGCGTGATTCAACTCCGTTGCGTGCGAATCCCCATGTGCTTCTAGATAGACACATTCTGTAGAAACTTTGTCCATAGATAAATTCGACAAAAATTGATTGGAACCTGGACAGCAAAGCAAGGTTCAAGTTATGTCCGATTTTTGATAGACAAAAAGGCAACATCGGATGACCTGGACGGGGCAGGGAGTGAAACGAGATCCGCAACGACTTGAGTGCCGAACCGGAGTCAATCCCGCCGCTCGGCTGCCGGAGAGACCTGAGGCCAGATTGAGGCAGTCACGAGGCGAAGAGGGACCCACGGACCGGCGGTCCACCGAAAGGAGAGACAATGAAGACCTTCGATACGCTTGCGATTCTTTTGCTGGTGGTAGGCGGCCTCAATTGGGGTCTGACCGGGTTCTTCCGCTTCGACCTGGTCGCCGCGATCTTCGGCGGCAGCAGCGCCCTGCTCGCGCGGGTCGTCTACGCCATCGTGGGCCTCGCGGCCATCTACGGGATCTTCACGTGGAAGACGCTACAGAAGCGCTGGTGCGTGGCGGCGGCGCGATCATAGAAAGCCGCGTCGCTGCGGGGACCCCCGGGTGGGTTGGCAGCGGTACTCGCCCGGGGGAACCCCGGAAGCGCGGGCGGCGGGTCCTGCCCCACCCCACGCGCAATGTTGGCGACTGACTTGGCTCGATGGTTCGAAAAGAAACTGAGAATCGATGCACGATGCACAATCCGAAGGTTTACGCATTACCATGGAGGAAATTACAATGAACGCTTCCACTCATGCAAGTCCTCGTAGCTGGCGCTCATTTCTGCCCGTCGTTTTCGCGCTTCCGCTGCTCTTCGGACTGGCGGCCTGCTCCGATGACGACGATGACAATGGATTCAAGCCCAACGTCGGCGAAACCAACTTGAGGGCGCTGCACCTCTCGCCGGATGCGCCGGCGGTTGACGTCTTCCTGAACAACGGCGCCGCAGCCGCGGTCTCGGATCTGTCGTTCTCGGAGGGCACGGGCTATCTCACGATTCCCGAAGGCACCTATGAGATCGATGTCGCCGCGAACGGACAGACGGCGAATGACGCCGTGTTGTCAGTCCCCGGACTCTCTCTGGAGAAGGACCTCTACTACACCGCCGTCGCCTACAACACTCTGAGCGGTATTGCCGCCCTGGCCCTGGTCGACAACTACACGGGCCTCGCCGCCGGCAATATCCGGGTGCGCGCCATACATACGGCGGCCGGAGTCGGCCAGGTCGACATCTGGAACGTCACCAATCCGGGCAGCCCGGGCGTGCTCTACGCCGACGTCGATTTCAGCGAGGTGGGTGCGTATCTGGACCTTCCCGCCGCGGCCTATACCCTGGGCTTCGACGTCAATAACGACGCGGTCCCCGATCTGAATTTCGCGATCCCGGCCCTCCCCGCGGGGACGGTGGCCAATGTCTTCGCCGTGCGGGCCTCCAACGGCGATGTGTTTCTCCTGGCCCAGCTCCAGAGCGGAGCAACGGTCAGGATCGACCCGCTGTGATGAGTCGGGAATGAGACCGGGCACGGCCGGCGCGCAACCGCGCATCAATGGCCGGCCCGGCGGGATGTGTCTGCTCGGCGGACCTTGCTTTCACCTTCAGGCTCGACACCCAACCGGACCGTCGAGCAGACTCAGGGGCCCCGGTTCGGCAAACGCCGACCGGGGCCCTTTCGATGCAGGCGGAACACCTTTCAGTGGACGACCACGATCTGCCGGCGGATGAGCTCTCCCTGCGCCTTCACGCAGGTGAAGTAGATCCCGCTCGCCACCGGCTGCAGCGCCGCATCCCGCCCATCCCAGGAAATCTCCCGCAGCCCCGCCTCCATCCGCCCTTCCAGGAGCACGCGCACGAGACGGCCGGCCGCGTCGAAGACCGCGACCTCGACCTCGGTCGCGCGAGGCAGCTCGAGACGGATCGTCGTCGCGCGCCCGAACGGATTGGGCCGGTTCGCGTGCAGCCGCAGCGCCCGCGGCGCGCCTTCCTCGCCCACCAGCCCGGCAGGATCGCGATTGTAGGCCAGATAGGCCGCCGCCGCGTTAGCGCGCAGATCGGCCTCGTCCTCGCCGCCCAGAACCGCGAAGGCCACGGTGAGCGAATTGCCCGGATCGAGCGCGAACGGTCCCGCCGAGGCCATCACGCTCCAGTCGTTCGCCTCCCATGAGGCGGCGACGGAATGAGCCGGATCCCCCCCGCTCAGGAAGAGGGCGCGATCCGTATCACCGATGTACCCAAGCGGGTAGACGAAGGTCGGATTGTGGATCAGCGTCAAGTTGGCCGCCGGCGCGGCAGCGGGCGGAACCGTGTCGAGCAGGGCGACGCCGACGTACGGATGCGTGAGATCATGCCACATGTAGACCAGCCGCTCGTCCGGATCGGCCGCGCCCTGTTCGGACCACGGACTGGCCGGCGAGACGTCCCAGTCCATGAACTGGCCCACGTAGAGACCGGTGATCTCCGCGGCGCCCTCGTTACGCAGCCGGTAGGTGAGAATCACGAAGTCATCGTCGGGAGCGCCGGTCCAGGCCCGGCTGTACTGCTCCACGCACAGGCCGCGGGCGTACGGATGTCCCTGGTCGTCGCAGGCGGCGGCGAACTCCTGATCGGCGCGCAGCGGCGGCGCCGCAAAGCTCGCGCGAAACTGCCAATCTGGGTAGGGATCCTCGTCGTAGTCGCGGTTCAGCGCGTACTCCGCGTCGGTTCCGGCCCACAGGCTGCCGAGGAAGAGGCGGTTGATCCCGTCCTCGCCGAACACGAAACCGCTTCCGACTCCCTGAGTGGCATCCATGAACCCGCAGATGCCCTGGTCGGTCACGGTGAAGACGACATTACCGGCATCATGGTCGAGGTGATCGATGCGCGGCGGCACCGACAGCCCCGCCTCCGCGCTCAGTCCCGTCGCATTCCCCGCCACCGCGTAGACCGTGTAGATGTGTCCACCCGCCCCCGGATCCCGGTCGAGCCAGCTCATCTCCTCGCCTGGCTCGCCGTGCAGCTCCGCCCGCACGACACCGTCGCGCTCGACGACGACACGGTCGAGGAAGGGCAGCTCGAAGCCCTCGGTGTTGTAAACCGGGTTGTTCCAGACGAGCTCGGCATAGGGCTCGGAGTATTGCGTCCACAGCCCGGTCGGAGCTTCCGCCGGGTGCTCGTCGCCGTAGGGCACGGGCGTGAACGTGATCGAAAGCCCCGACCCGATCGGCGTCCCTTCCCCGTTGCAGTACATCTGCACGCCGCAGGTCTGCTCGTGGTTCTCGATGCCGACCGCCTGGTACTCGCCCAGCGGATGATGCGTGAGGTACTGGAAGCGAATGATGGAGTCGCCGGTCGGCGTCGGATGGACCTGCGGGTCGTAGAAGATGACCTCGAAGGTCTCGGGCGTGCCGATGTCCTTGCGCGGGATGTTGCGGTACTCGACCACCCAGCGGCCGTCTCCGGGATTGCCGGTATAGATGTCTCCCCCCATGGATGGATCGAGATCGGTCCACAACGGAGCGACCATCGACCCCGGCCCGTGGGAGCTCGGGATGCAGGAGTGCTCGGGCCACGCGTCGCGCGTATAGGACCCGCCCATGCCGAGCCAACCGTTGGTGGAGAGCCCGATCGGTCCCGGGTTCACCAGGCAGCAGTACTTGACCGCGAAGGGGGGTTGCGCCAGCACGACCTCGTCATCGGAGTGGACCGCCATGCCCTGCGTTCCCGGCAGCCACTCGAAGGGCCCGGTCAAGTCCAAGGCGTAGCGGTGGCAGTCGTCCACCGACTCGTCGTCCTCCGGATCCATGTCGTAGGTGATCGTGTACTTGCCGAATTCGACGCCGCTGTCGATCTGGTTGTAGTCGATGCGGAAGTAGCCGTTCTCGCCCCAGGCGGTGCCCCAGCTGTTCTTGCAGATGAAGCAATTGTCGGCATCGTTGTAGCCGACGAGCATGATCGCGTGGCCCCCCTGCTTCTCGCCGGTCGCGTACTCGTAGACCCCGCCGTCGTAGGCGTAGAAGTCTTCGTAGACGTACATCGTCGTCCACTGCGGGGCGACCGTGAGCGCGGTCTTCATCGAGTCGATCGTCTGGCCGCTGGTGCTGCCGCCGTTACGGACATAGCTCCAGCCGCTGATCTTGCGCACGCGGCTCGCCCAGTCGTCGCAGCGCTGGGCGCAGAGCAGCTGCTTGGCCTTGTAGGGAAAGCAGGCTTCGTCCGGAGTGCCCGTGTTCTGCAGGTAGTTGGCGGTGCGGTCGGGATAGCCGCCGTTACAGCCGAGGTTCCCGCCGACGCCGATATCGCAGGAGACGAGGAACTGCTCGGAGAGATTCTCGCAGCCGCAGGGGCTGTAGCCCTTGATCTTGCGCAGCGACTCGACCACTCCGCAGGCGGCGAAGGCCCAGCAGCTCCCGCAGTGGCCCTGGTCCTTGACCGAGCTCACGTAGTTGGTGTCCCCATGATCACGCCAGTCGATGCTGTCGGGCAGCTCGCGCAACAAGACGCGCGGCAGGCGCAGCAGAAGGTCGTCGCCGGGATCGCGCAGGGCGGGGATGATGCAGCCGAGGATGGAGTCCTTCTCGGCCCACGTCTTCTGCCACACGCTTTGGGAGGCGGCCGTCCAATCGAGGCCCTGATCCTGGATCGCGTCCTGGATGTCGTCCAGGGTCGGCGGCAGGCCGTAGGCCGTACCCGTCGCCAGACCGATCAGGATCAGGATGGAGGTGAGCGCAACGATAGGTTGAATGTAGGGCTTCATCGGCAGGTCCTCCATGTCCGAGGTACGCGCGGGAAAGAACGCAGTCGCGGAGCGGCTGGAGTCCGACCTTCACTGATGGAGAGCATAAGCCGTGCTCGTGTGATTGCGCAAGGTGCCACGCGCAGCGGGTGTGTGTGCGCGTGGGTGCGCAAGGTGCCTCGCACAGCGGGCGCGGGCGGGTGCGCAAGGCGCCTCGCGCCCCGACACCCTCGCGCCGCGTTGCCCCGCCCCCGCGTGGGAGCCGCGATGCCGTCGCACCCAGCCCTTCCCGGAATTGTGCCCCACCGGGAATAGTTGAGGCATCCTGAACAGAACCGTCGCCCGCTTGAATCGACCCGCGTCCCCAGACCGGCTTTGCTCTGGACGCCCCCCCGCCGGGCCGGATACACTGGTATGTTCTCATTCGGACCCGCAGTCGGCGGAGCCCTCAGCACCCGGAAACCTGATGTCTCATCGGGCCCGGCCGCGGCGCCGACCGAACGGCCATCGGCTTCAGACAAGGGTGAAACCCATGCAGAATCAGGACCTTGCCCGCATGAAGCGGTCGCACACACTCATCGCCGAGGTCCCCTTCGAGGTCACCGCCCTGAGCAAGGGCTACGCCGATCGGGGACTGCGGGTGGATCTGACGAGAAACGAGATCCGCACCTTCCCCGTGACCCAGCAGATGAAGGACCTCTGGGTGGGCGGCAAGGGCTTCGATCTGTGGCTCATGTTCCAGGAGATCACGGGGGAGACCCGCTGGGACAGTCCGGAGAATCCGATCTGCATGTCTCCCGGCCCTCTCGCCGGGACGACCTCGTTCCCCGGCTCGGGCAAGACCCTCGTCACCTCGCTCTCCCCCATGACCGGCTCGGTCATGGACTGCAATGTGGGCGGCTACTTCGGCCCGCTGCTGAAGTTCTGCGGCTTTGACGCGCTCGTCCTCATCGGCAAGGCGCCCGCAGAGACGATCGTCGTCATCGATGCCCCGCGCGGCCGGATCACGATCGAGCGCGCCCCGCTCGAGAGTATCGACGCCCATTTGCTGGCCGAGGAGCTGACCGAGATCTACGCCGATGACGGCCTCGACAAGCGCAACATCTCGATCGTCTGCGCCGGGCGCGGCGCACAGCACACGCGCATGGGCGTGCTCAACTTCTCCTTCTACGACTGGCGCAAGAAGGGCACGCGCATCAAGCAGGCGGGTCGCGGCGGCATCGGACGCGTCTTCCGCGACAAGCAGATGAAGGCGGTCGTCGTCAGGAATCGCGGGATCAACCCCGCCTGGAGCGTGGCCGAAAACAAGGTGGCGCATCTCGTCACGCCGAAGAACGTGACCGACATACGCGACGCCGAGGGCCGCGCCGCCATCCGTGGCACGATCCAGAAATGGAGCGGCGATCCCGAGCGTGTGATCGACATGCTGCGCGAGATCCAGGCGCACTTCGGACACTTGCCGCGCACCGCTCTCGAGCAGATCACGCGCGAAACCTGCGTCCCCGAAGCCTATCTCTACCACATCGCCACCTTCCTGCCGGGATTCTCCCTGGAACCGTGGGGCGCCAAGACGATCCAGGTCTGCACGGGCACGACTTGCAGCGCGATGGGTGCGTCCGGGATCCTCGCCGCCTGCGAGCGCGTGCTCGGCGTGCGCGCGGGAGAGACGACCGCCGATCGAAAGACGACGCTCCTCGACGGCGGCCCCTGCCTGGGCGCCTGCCACCTGGCCCCCCTCGTGCGGATCGGCACGGAGGTCTACGGCCGCGTGACGCCCGAGGATGTCGAGGCGCTGCTCGCGGGGCGCACGCCCGGCGGCGCGCAGCGCCTCTGCGGCGACGATCTCGCCATGGTGCACGATGAGGGCGCCGCCTTCGAGGCGCGCTCGCGCGCCTTGCTTGCGATCTGCACCGGACGGCGCACGCCCGGCGGCTCGGCGGCTGCGGCAAAGGACGGATCGTCCACGATGATCACCGGCTTGGTCGCCCACCCCGGCGCGGTCGCGATCGCGCCCGGCATGACGCTTGCCGCGGCGATCGAAGCGGCGGGGGGCATGCGTGGCGGTGCGAAGTTCCAGGCGGCGCACGCGGGCGGCCCCTCGGGCGTCTGGCTCGGTCCCGAGAGTCTCGCGCGCCCGCTCGATGCCGCGACGCTGAAACCGACCGGCACGATGACGGGTCCCGAGC
>JAZDGX010000067.1:0-2419 GCA_043806645.1 Candidatus Eiseniibacteriota bacterium
GGAAGCGCGCTCGCACGCGATGGGGATCCGGCGCGCACGCGCGCGCCCCGTGGTCCAGAATCGCCGGACGCGCCCGACTGCCGCGAGGGTCCCTCTTGGCGGAGCCTGCCCTCCTGGCAGGACTATGCGCGGATCGCGGCCGGCTTCCTCGAGAGGCTTGCGCAGGGTATCGTCATCGAGCGGCTTTGCGCGCTCGCGCGGCCCGATCTGCTGATCGCGCCCCGCTGGGGCGTGCGCCCCGAGCGCGTGCGCGAGGAAATCGACCGGCTCCTTCGCGCGCGCGGCAGCCGTCAGGGCCGGCTGTTCGAGGAGCGGCGCGCAGGCCGGGGAATGCCGCGGTGAGCGAGGACGGAATCGGATGCACAAAGGAAACGACACGAAGCCGAATCCGGCAACCGAGCGGGATCACCCGGTGCCCCCGATCGCCTTCGGCCTCATCCATCCCGGCGAGCCCGGCAACGCCGGAGCCTCCGCGAGAAGTCTGACCGCCTTCGGCTTCCATGATCTGTACCTGATCGCGCCGCGTGTTCTCCCCGGCCGCGCCGATTCCCTCCTCGCGGTCCGGTGGGCCTGCGCGACCTTGCGGGACGCCCGGTTGGTGGCCGAGGGTGAGATCGACGCCCTGCTGAAGGAATTCCCCGAAATCTGGGGCACGACCGCCCGGCCCGGCCACCATCGTCACCTCGAGCGTCCCGAGGAACTGGTCGCCGACTACGTGGCTCGCGGAGCGGGGCGGCTGTTGATCCTCTTCGGGCCCGAGCGCGATGGCCTCAGCCGGGGATGGCTCGACCGCTGTCACCGGCTCATCCACTTCCCGACGCCGGGCGGACCGCTCAACCTGGCGCATGCCGTCACCATCATGGGCTACGAACTGCGCCGGCAGCTATCCGCGCAGCCCCCAGCGCGGCGAGAGCAGGCCTCTCCCCGCCAGCGGGAACGGATCCTGGAACGGGCCGCCGCGACCCTCGATCTTCTGGCCTACCCGGCCCGCTCGCTCAAGCGCCATCCGCCCGAGGCGTATCTCGAACCGGTCCGCAGCGGTCCCCTCTCGGCCCGGCAGGCCCGGTGGCTGCTCGGCCTGTTGAGGCGACTGGAACAGCGTCTGGCGCCCGCCGATCAACGGGGAAAATCGGGGGCGGCGCGAAAGTCGAAGGCATAGCCCGCGGGCCGGTATTCACCGGTGCGCGTATCCTGCCCGTAGTGTCCCTGCCACTGCCCCGCCGCAATCGTCCGCACCGCCTCGAGGAAACGGTCGATCTCCTCGGCCGTGTTGTGAAGGCCGATGCTTGCGCGCACCGCGCCCGGCACCTCGCTGCGGTCGCCGCCACGCAAGCGCTGTTCGATCGCGCTCTCGCCGCGCGCATCGACGCGCAGCAGGTGCTTGATCAACGGATGCGCGCAGAAGCAGCCGGCGCGTACCGCGATCCCGAATTCGTGCGAGAGAATCGCCGCGACAAGCTGGTAGTGAACCCCGGCCACCAGGAAGGTGACGACGCCCAGGCGGTCGCGCAGATCCCCGGGATCGGCGGGACCGAGGATCTCCACGGCGGAGATGCCCGCCATGCCGGAGAGCAGGCGGCGCGTCAGCCGCTCCTCGTGATCCCGCAGCGCTGGCCATCCGATCCGCTCATAGACGCGGATCGCCCCCGCCAGGGCCAGCAGGCCGAGCACGTTCGGCGTGCCCGCCTCCTGCCGCTCGGGCGCATCGGCCCAGATGACGTGATCGAGGCCGACGTGGTAGACGGTGCCCCCGCCCTGCAAGTAAGGGGCCGCCTCGCTGAAATGGTTGCGCGGTCCGATGATCGCGCCCTCCCCATAGGGGGAGTTCATCTTGTGAGCGCTGAAGACGACGAAGTCCAGGTGATCGGCACGCTCGTGCGCAAGCATGGCGATCGGACGATGGGGGGCGAGCTGGGCGGCATCGACGACGATCAAAGCTCCGTTGCGATGGGCGCTTTCCGCCATGCGATGGACGGGCAGCACCTCCCCCGTGACGTTCGAAGCGCCCGTCACCGCTACGATCCGCACCTGTCCGCGCAACGCCGTCAACTTGCGCTCGAAGTCTTCGATATCGAGCGTCGTATCCGAGCGCAACCCGACATGCACGACCCGCGCGCGGCCGCGCCAGGGAAGATCGTTGGAATGGTGTTCGAGCAGTGTCGTGAGAACCACATCGCCGGGGCGGAAATTGAAGGTGGAGGCGAGGAGATTCAGCCCCTCGGTGGCGTTGCGCACCGGGATCGCGAGGTCCTTCTCGGGATCCCCGCCGACGAAATCCGAGACGATCCGGCGCGCCTGCTCGTAGCGTTCGGTGCAGAAGATCGAATCGTGACCGGTGCCGCGGTGGATGTTCGAGTAGAAGGGCTCGAGCGCGCGGATGAACTCGCTCACCTCGCGCAAGGGCTTCGTGCTCGCGGCA
>JAZDGX010000068.1:0-7812 GCA_043806645.1 Candidatus Eiseniibacteriota bacterium
GGCGGACATCGTGCGCACCCGGCCCGACGTGGTGTTCCTGGACATTCAGATGCCGGATCTGGACGGTTTCGAGGTCATCGAGAGGACGCCGCCGGAGGTTCTGCCGGTGATCGTCTTTGTGACCGCCTACGACCAGTACGCTCTGGAGGCCTTTCGCGTGCACGCCCTCGACTATCTGCTCAAGCCGTTCGACGACGGCCGGTTCGCTGAAACGCTCCAGGCCTGCCGCGAGCGCCTCCGCGAGGGGCTCCGCGCGCAGAGCGGGAGCGAAGCTGTCTATCGGCTCTCCGGGACGGCGCATCCGGGGATGTCCATGCCCACTTCCGGCGGCAGGAACCCCGACGCGCGGCCGGACCGGCTGGTCATCAAGGCGCGCGGGCGTGTCTTCTTCTTGAGGGCCACTACGATCGAGTGGGTGGAGGCCGATGGCGACTACGCCCGGCTGCACTGCGGCCGGCATTCGTATCTTCTGCGCCGGACTATGACCGAGATGGCGGCCCGCCTCTGCCCGCCCGCCTTTGCGAGGATCAGCCGCTCCGCCATCGTGAACCTGGATCAGATCCGCGACCTGGTTCCGGTAGCCCGCGGGGACTACCTCGTGCGGCTCGTGACAGGCGCCGAGGTCAAGCTGACCCGCACGTATCGTGCACAGTTGGAGACCCTCCTCGGCGATCGGCTTTGATCGATTCGCCCTTCCCGCGCGCATTCGTCGCTCCCACGGGTCATTTCGTCGCAGGATTCTCGCGTTTCAACGCATTCCCGGTGGCTGCAAGCAACGGATTGGCATCTCCTGCGAGTACATTGGTCCACGCGGCAGCCATGCTCATCCCTTGCGTGATCGGGACATCCCGTTGCGCCGGTCGACGGAACTCCGAACTTGGAGGGAGAGAAGATGTCGAAGCCAAGGGCCCTGTTCGTATTCATGCTCGCGCTCGCAGCGCTGGCGACTCCGGCGGGCGCGGGTCAGATCCACGAGGCGATTGTGGCCGGGGACCTCTCGCGGGTGACCGAGCTGATCCAAACCGACCCCGCGGTCGTTCACGAGCGCAACACGAACCAGACGCAGGACTACCCGCTCCACACGGCGGCCATGCACGGCCAGGTCGAGATTGCCCGGATGTTGCTCGCAGCCGGCGCCGAGCTTGAGGCCGGCGACCGCGACAACAGCACGCCGCTGCACGATGCCTGCCTCAATCGTCAAACGGACATGGTCGCGTTCCTGATCGAGAGCGGCGCCGACGTCAACCGCCATGACTATAACGGCGCTTACGCGCTCAGCTTCGCGGCGGCGGGTGGCGATACGGCGGTGGTACGGATGGTGCTCGGGGCCGGGGCCGCTTTGTGGTACCGCGAGCGCAGCGGGCTTTCGTTGCTTCACTTCGCGGCCAGTCGCGGACTGGAGGATCTGGCCGACACATTGCTCGCCATGGGCGAGGACACCAATGCGCGCACCGCCTCCGGCGAGACACCCCTCATGTGGGCGGTGGCCAGGAACCAATACGGGATGGCGCACAAGCTCTTGTCCCACGGGGCGCAACCCCGGCTCGGCAATGAGCACGGCGAGACTCCCCTGCACCGTGCCGCGCAGAGCAACCGCCTGGACCTGGGACGTCTATTGCTGGCCTGGGGCGCGCCGGCCGACGCCGGCACCGGGCAGGGCTGGAATCCCACGCCTCTCATCTATGCCTGTGGGGGTGGGCACAGCGAGTTCGCCCAGCTTCTGATCTCCCACGGGGCCGATGTGAACCACCGGGCGGACGGTCGCCTGCCGCTCACCATGGCGATCGAGAGAGGCCACACCGACCTGGTGGCCGTGCTGTTGGAGAACGGCGCCGACATCGAGGTCACCGAACCCAATCTCGGCTGCTCGCCCCTGCATATCGCCGCGCTCCGCGGGTATCGAGACATCGCCCAGATGCTGCTGGATCATGGCGCGCCGGTCGCGGCGGTGAACACCCGGGGCGAGACGCCGCTTGAGCTGGCCGGCCGCTACGGCCACCGCGACATCGTGGAACTGCTGGTCGAGCGCGGCGCGCACGGTCGCACGACGGAGTCCGACCGGAGCGTGTCGGCCTTCGCCGCATTGCCCGAGAAGGAAGCCGGCATCTGGTTTCTCGAGCACAGCGGCTGGGGCATCAAGACGAAGAACCACTTCCTCGTCTTCGATTACTTCGAGCAGCGCCGGCCGCCGGCCGAGCCGGGTCTATGCAATGGATACATCTCGCCGGCGGAGCTGGCGGGAGAGAATGTCATCGTCTTCGTGTCGCATGTCCATGGCGACCACTACGACCCGCGGATCTGGGGTTGGCGCGAGCAGATTCCGAAGCTCACCTACGTACTCGGGTTCCAGCCGGCTGAGGAGGTCCCACCTTACGAGCTCATGGTCCCACGCCAAGCCCGTACGATCGATGGGGTCAAAATCACGACCATCGAGTCCAACGACAGCGGTGTGGGGTTCTGGGTCGAAACCGACGGGTTGACGATCCTCCATCCTGGAGACCACGCCAATCGCCAGCGCGATTTCTCCGGCCCTTACCGGGAGGAAATCGACTGGCTGGCGCAAAAGGGCGTGCGGCCCGACCTCGCCTTCTTCCCCATCTCGGGCTGCGGCTTCGGCGACCCGGAGGCGGTCAAGCTGGGCGTGCACTACGCGCTCGAAACGCTCAAACCCAGGGTCTTCTTTCCGATGCACGCCGGGGACATGACCAATCGCTACCAGGAGTTCATCAACGAATGCCGCGATCGATTCCCCGGAACACGGATGGAAGCGGCCGTCGTGCGCGGGGATCTCTTCCACTACGGCAACGGCCGTCTCGAGGCCCTCGCCAGTCGCGAGTGAACCGGATTCCACTCGGCGCGGGGCATCTGATCTGGTCTGGAATGATCCTGGCCTGGAATGTCCGGATGACCCACGAAGCCTGGCCGCGCAGGTGTGCTGCGCGGCCAGGCTTGCATGTGTCCCATGGCTGGATTGGGCACCCAGGAACGGATCGAGTTCACGCGCACTTCCATCCGTGGGCTGCGTCCACGCACCTTCACCCGGATCGCCATGGACAGGTCTTGTTCAAGCACCTTCAAGCGGCTCTACAGGGGCAGGTCGTATTCATTCGCCTTCACCGAGCCGCTGCCTCCGGAAGGCCCCGGCTTGGGACCGACACCCACGCCGCCGTTACCCGAGGCGTCATCCGTCGCGTTAGGCGGGCCATCCAGCACGGCGACATCGAACACGAGGATCAGCCCGATCGGGGGGAGCACCGTATTCACGGAAACCCACGCCCCGTCCGGAACGATGGGTGCCCCGACTTCGCCGCCACCCGCACTCGCGACATGCGGAAGTCCCATCAAAGAAATGCCGAGCACTCCCAACACCAGCACAGACCCAACCTTGTTACTCATCATCTTGCCCTCCATGGCTCGCGGGCGTGCGCCCGTCTTGTAGTTACTGACAGATATGCGGTCATTGAGTCTCTTGCACATCCCCGCCGGTCTCGTGACGGCTTCCCGTCCTCCGGTGGGGCGCAGGATGCAATCCTGCCGCAACATTAGGTACGACGGGTACACCTCGTGGAGGGCATTCGGGTTTCTCTCTTTCTCGTAGGGCTTCCGCTGTTCCGCGGGTGGCGTTTGTCGAGGAGGGGCCCGTGGGAATCCGAGCGTTTTCCTTGGGGGCTTCCCCTCCGTAATCGGTGGGGAGGATCCGGGCGGGGGCCGGTACGCCTTGGGGTCCGACGACGGGGTAAGGCGGCGGGGGACCAGACACTCTTGGGGGACGGGGCGCGGGAGAGCCTATCCGTGTGCCGCTTGCAGCCGCGCGCGCGCCTCGAGTTCGCGATCGGCGATCCGTTCGCCATCGCGCGCCCACGCGCGCAGGTAGGCGTCGCGGCGTGCATCCAAACCGAGCACATCGAAAGTGTCCACCGAGGAAGCGGGCGGCATTTCCCTGCCCCCCTGCCATCGCGAGCCCTGCTTCATGAGCGCGCGATGTCTCTCCCACAGCGCGCGTGCGCGGCGTGAATCGGCGCGCGGCATCTCCTCTTCGAATTCCCGATCCGTCTCCTCGCCCGGTTCCGGCGCGGACCCGTCCGGTCGCTCATCGTTCTGCCGCGACGCGGGTTCCTGCGCACGCTCATCGTTGGAGCCCGGCGCCGTCTGTTCCTGGATGTCGCTCCACTCCCCGCCCAGGATCCGGAGCAGGGCCGTCCCGGCCGCAAAACTGAGGCCCGGATCCTGCGTGCATTCGATCAAGACGGGAACCGCCTCCGCGACGCCCAAGGCCCCCATGCCCGCAAGGGCCGCAGTCGCGAGCGACGGCGTACCGAGGGCCGCTTCGAGATGCCGGAGATCGTCCGGCTCCCCGATCACTCCCAGGAAATGCACGCATTCGGGAAGCGCGGCACCCCGGCTCGCGATCCGCTCACGACAGATATCGAGAAGCCGCGGCAGTCCGGCATGCGCGCACGCTCGAAGGGCGCTCCGGCGCAGCGCGGGGTCCTCCGCGGCCAGGCCACGTTCGAGGTGCTGCTCCTGAAGGACGCGCTTCCCGGACGAGCGGGCCCGTATGTCCCAACGGGCCCAGGCGCCCAGGGCCCAGCGCCACACGGTGGAATCGGGTTCCTCGAGCAGTCGCCTGGCGGCCGGAGGGCCCTCCCGGCGATGAAACGCCATCACATCGGCCGCGGCCGCGCGGACCAGCGGCGATCCATCTTCCATGCATGCGCGCAGCCCATCGCTCACCCCGGCCACGCGGCTGTGACGCATCCCGATCCGCATCCCATCCAGCACCTCGGGAGCCGCCGCGCGAAAGGCCTCCAGAATCTCATCGACGAGATCCTGCTCACCCGCCTCGAGAAAGACCATCGTCGCCGCCGCGGCGGCGAATACGCCTCCACCGCCGGAAGTGTCTTCGCCTTCTAGCAGCGGCCTGGCCAGCGCGACGGCGTGACGACCCGCGATCCGCAGGCCGTCGAGGTGCGCCTCGGCACGCTCCTCGAGTTGCGCCAGGTTGGCGAGCGTCCAATCGGGCGCGAAGATCACGCCCTCGCGCAACTCCCACAGCGAATCCAGCTCTTCCAGGTGCTCCGCAACGATGTCGAGCATCACGTCGGGAGATGAAGGGGACGCCATCATGCCTCCGGCGCGCCGCGCCATGGCAGGCGATAGACAAACTCCGCCTGCTTCCCTTCGAGAGGCCGCGCCGGCCGCACGCGGATTTCGAGGAGCTCCGGGCTGGACACCGCCGACGGGGTTCCCGCGTCCCGCGCGGATCCCGTCATGCCGGTGGCCGCTTCTTCCGTCGTCGAGGCCTCGCCCTTGGACCATCCGATCTGCAACGTCTCGGATGGATCGCCCTCCAGGAGGACTCCCAGGGCCTCGGTCAGCTGCGCTTGGAGGAAGCCCGGCGCGTCATTCCTCTCTCGCGGCATCTGCCCCAGGATTTCGTTCAGGCTCTGCGCGATGCGCGCCGCCGTGATCTGATACGCAAGCGTGCCCTCGATCGTCAGCCGGCCCGGCTTCAAGCGGAAGAGCGTCACCACCATCGGCAGGACGACCGCATCCTGGCGCAGCACCCCCACCACCGGGGTCAGGCCGGCCCATGCGACTTCCGAAGCCTTCATCTCCGGCAGCGGCGTCTCCGCGGCCAGCGCGACGGGCTCGCCCATGTGCGGGTAGGAGCGCGAGGGAAGTCCGGTGAACATCCCTCCACGGCCGGCCAGATCGAGGGCATGCCCGTGCGCGCGAATGCTGCGCGCGAGGGCCGCGCCGACGAGCCAGATCCCTCTTCCCCATAGGAAAGTTTCGGGGCGCGCCTCATCCACCGGCTCGCGGTAGCCGAGGCCTTCCACTTCGACCGGCGCCCGCTGCAAGTAGCGATTCATGGTCAGCGCGACCCAGCGGGCCGACTCGGAAGCCTGGAATTCGCGCCACAGCGCATGCCCCGCATCCATCCAGGGCGAGGCGAGTTCGGCGATCCCCGCGACGTGCGCCCAATAGCGCATGCCGAAAAGCGCGGGCGATGCCGCGGCCACGATCGGACAGGGAATCTCGGCGGCCATCGCGGCGAGTTCCTGAAGCAGCGCGAGATCCGTGGCCTGGTGACTGAAGTCAAAATCAAGCAGCACCGCGGTGGGAGAGGCGATTTCCCCATCCAGCGCCGGTTGGTACACCCGGTCGCGGAAGCGTTCGCTCAGCGCCCTGCGGGCGACGGAGATCACTTCCACCGCCAGCGCATCCGCCCCGTGTTCGCCGATGAGAGAGATGCCCCGGTAGGCCGACTCGATGCGGCGGAAGTCCCCGTTCTGCAGCACGGCATCGAGCAGCTCCGCCGGCGCACCCGTGGTGGCATCGGCGTGGGGAAGACGCTCCACGATCGCCCGCGCCTCGAAGGCCTCGCGCCCGCTCAAGCGCAGTTCCCATGCGGCCGCGGCATGGGAAGCGGCCCGCGGCTTGACTGCCACGCGCGCGTCCAGGCGACCCAGCCAGTCTCCGGGTGCTCCGGGGTCGACCGCGATGCGGCCATCATGGTCCGCGCCCAGATCGGTGAGGACGATCATGTTCCAGGGTGCCGGCTGCATGCGAACCTCCTCTGCACCTTACAACGTCGGAACGGGCCCCAGCTGGATCGGCACTTCTCTCTGCGTTCCGCGCACCACATCCTCGATCGTGGCCGTTCCGATGAGGATCAATCGGGAGGGCGCCCCCGTGTCCATCGTATCGGGAGTGCCGAAGACCTCGGCCGTCAAGCGATAGCGTGGGGCGGGAGGGACGCTCAGAGAAAGCCGGAAGTGCGAGGCCCCCGCAGCGAGCTCCGCCGTTGCCTGCGCCCGCAGCACCGGCGCTCCCGTCGCACCCGGCTCGGCAGCCGAGACTCTGACCCGGTCATAGCGATAGGCGCCGGCCGGAAGGACTGCAGCTTGGCGCGGCTCCGCGGCCGCGCGCCGGGTGTCGCAGAAAGCGGCCGCCGCGCCCGCCGGCACGAACCGCACCACCAGGTCCACCGCATCGTCCGAGCACGTTGGGATCTCCCGAGCGCAGCCGTAAGCAGCGAGGCCCAGCGCGATCAGCGCCGCGATCTGGCGACACGGGCTCCGGCGCGCGCACACATTTACTGCCGGCATTCCCATGTCAGTCGATCCAGCGCGCGATGCGGGGCGACACCTTCCCGCCCGCCGTGACGAAACGGCCGCCGACATACAGCGCGTCGCCCCACGGGGCGAGAGCCCACACGTCGCCACCGGGGTGGGTTCCCGATCCGAAGGCCGACCAGCTGACACCGTCATAGCGCGCGATGTTGGCAGCCGCGATGCTGCCGGCCTCGCTGAAGCTGCCGCCAACGACGAGATCCTCGTTGTAGATCGTGAAGCAACTCACCGCCCCGTTGATGCCGCCCTTCATACCTGTCCAGCGTGCCCCATCCCAGCGGGCAACGTTGCTCGCGTACAGATCCCCGATCGCCTGGAAGTTTCCTCCGGCCACCAGAAATCCCTTGTGGACCGCCAGGGCGTACACATAGGTCCCCAGGCTTCCGCCGATCTCGTCCCACCACGTTCCATCGAGAACGCGCATGCGAAAGACGCCCGCCCCCCCGGGTCCGGCCAGGGCGGCGTGAAGGGTGTTGTTGTAGAACTCGAGATCGTAGATCTCTCCGAGCGGCGCCCCCACTCCCCTCCAGGCCGATCCGGTCCATTCGGCGATGAACTCGTACCCACCATCGATGCCCGACCGGAATCCTCCCGCGGCGAAGAGGGAACTGTCCCGCACGCAGAGATCGCGAATCGGCCCGTTGAAGGTTCCCATGATGTGCCAGCCGGAGCC
>JAZDGX010000069.1:0-5703 GCA_043806645.1 Candidatus Eiseniibacteriota bacterium
GGTGACGACATAGCGCACGTCGGTGCGGGTCAGCGTGACGCCCGTTCCGGCCGGAAGCTCCGGGACGATCCGCGAGACCGTTTCGTTGGCGGCCGTCGATTGCATGGTCAGGATCGTCTTGCCCCCGGGGGCCAGCGCCGCACCGCGCATGAAGTCGGCCTGACCGCCGACACCGCTGTAGAAGTCCCCCGTGATCGATTCCGCCGTCGATTGGCCCGTCAGGTCGATGGCCAGCGCGGTGTTGATCGCGGTCATATTTTCCTGGCGCGCGATCAGCAGCGGGTCATTCGTATAGGAGGTGGTGCGGAACATGAAGCTCGGATTGTTGTTGAGGTAGCGATAGGTGTCGCGACTGCCCATGCAGAAGGTCGCGACCGTGCGCCCGCGGTCGACCGACTTGCGGCTGTTATCGATGACCCCGCGCTCGATCAGGGCGACGATGCCGTCACTGAGCAGCTCGGTGTGTACCCCCAGATGTTTCTTCTCCCCGAGATTCGCGAGAATCGCGTTCGGGATGTTCCCATAGCCCACCTGGATCGTGTCGCCGTCGCGGATGATGCGCGCCGCGAAGCGTCCGATGCGCTCGGCGATCTCGTCGGATACGCCGCCGCCGTACTCCAGCAGCGGTTCGTCGTGGGGGATGATGAAGTCGAGATCGCTGATCTGCAGGAAGGTGTCACCGAGTACACGTGGCATATCCTTGTTGACCTGTGCGATGACGAGGGTCGCCTTCTCGGTGGCGGCCTTGACGATGTCGACGCTGATGCCGAGGCTGACGTGGCCATGCTTGTCGGGCAGCGAGGTCTGGATCAGGGCCACGTCGATCGGGACCGTGCCGGCGACGATAAGATCCACGACCTGCGAGAGGGCGATCGGCGTGTAATCGGCATGTCCCGCGTTCACGGCCGCGCGCGTGCTCGTGCCGATGAAGAAGGAATTGTGGCGGAAGTTGCGCTTGAACTTTATGTCGGCGTAGGGAGCCACGCCGAGGCTCCAGACGTGAAGGATCTCGGTGTCGAAGAAGGCGAGCGGATGGCCATCGACGTAGCGGATGAGTTCGTTCACCAAATGCTGGGGCTCGCCGCATCCGGTGCCGATGAAAATCCGATCACCGCGGTGGATGTGGCTGAAGATCTCGGCGGTGGGGGCGAACTTCTTCGGATATCGCTCCCGCCACGGGGCGAGGAGATCGACGGAAGCCGGAGCTTCCGAGTGGTCGGCGTTCATTTGCGTGCGTATTCCTCTGTTCCGGTAATCCAAGCGTCTGAAACGATCGCCGGGTGTGTCGCGGGCGGGATTGCATTCCCCGCTACGGTGCCCGTCCGGTCCGGCCGCCCGGGGCGAGACCCCACGGGCGGAAGTCTAGTCGTTCGGGCGGGGGGTCACAACGGCAGATGCGGCGCGACAGATGCGGCGCGGGGATGCCGGTGAGGCGAAGCCCGTAGGAGGAAAGACGGGCTGGCCCGGCGCCGCGCAAACCTTCATACTTCGTCACATTCCGCGCCGCACGATTGAGCGGCGCGATCCAGGGAGGGTGGTATGAGAAATCGATGCCTGAATCCGTCTTGGTCCTTCTCCGCATACGCCGCGCGCCCGCTGCTCCTGCTCGCCGCGCTGACCCTCGCGTCGCAGGGGCCCTGCTCCGCCGCCACGGCCGGTTATTACCGCCAACCGGCGATCCATGGCGACACGGTGGTCTTCGTCGCCGAGGGCGACCTGTGGAAGGTATCCAGCGCCGGAGGCGTCGCGACTCGCCTCACCACCCATGCGGGGCTGGAGGGCCGCCCGGTGCTCTCCCCGGATGGATCGACGCTGGCATTCACGGCCCAATGCGAGGGGCCGGCCGAGGTCTACAGCATGCCTGCCGGCGGAGGCCTGCCGCGGCGCTGGACCTTCGATGCCGCGCGCTCCGCGCCGGCAGGCTTCATGCCCGATGGGAGGTTGCTCTATGTCACGCGGCGTTATTCGGGGCTTCCCGGCTACCAGGCCGTGATCCTTGATCTTCAAGACGGGGAGAGCGAGCGTGTGCCGCTCGCGCAGGCTGCCGAGATCGCCTGTTCGGACGATGGAAGCACCTTCTTCTTCGTGCGCTTTCCCTTCCAGGGCAGCCACACCAAGCGCTACCAGGGCGGGACGGCGCAGGACATCTGGCGCTTCGATCCGGCGGCGGGAGGAGAGGCGCGCTCTCTGACCGGCGATCATCCGGGCACGGATCGCAACCCGATGTTCTGGCAGGGCCGGGTCTATTTCGTTTCCGATCGCGGCGGGGCGTTGAACATCTGGTCGATGGCGCCGGATGGAACGGACCAGCGCCAGCACACGCGCCATCTCGAGTGGGACGTGCGGAGCGCCGCGCTTTCGCAGGGCAGAATCGTCTACCAACTGGGCGCCGATCTCCATCTTCTCGACCTGGCTTCGGGAGAGGATCGCCTGATCCCCATCACGCTGGCGACCGACCTCGATCAGATGCGCGAGAAGTGGATCGCCAAGCCCTGGGATTGGCTGACCTCCGCGCATCTGTCCCCCAGCGGCGAGCGGGTTGCTCTCACGGCGCGGGGCCGGGTGTTCGTGGCGCCTCAGGGGCCGGGGCGGCTGATCGACGTGACCCGCGAAGCCGGCGTGCGCTATCGCGACGCCCGCTTCCTTCCCGGCGGCGATGCGCTGCTCGCGCTGTCCGACGAGGGGGGGGAGGTCGAGTTCTGGCAACTCCCGGCCGATGGGATTGGCGATCGCACTCCGGTCACGCGCGGGGCGCAGATCCTGCGCTGGGGAGGCGTGCCCTCGCCGGACGGCAAACATCTGGCCCACCACGACAAGAACCACGTGCTGTGGATGACGACCTTGAAGGACGGGGCGACCATCCGCGTCGATGAGTCCCTGGTCGATGATTTCGCGGACCTCGCCTGGTCTCCCGACGGCCGCTGGCTTGCGTATGTCGCCTGGGCCGAGAACCTCCAGCGCCGCATCCGCATCTACGAGGTTGAAGGCCGGCGCATTCTAGACGCGACCACCGACCGCTACGATAGCTATTCGCCTGCCTGGAGCGCCGACGGCCGGCGGCTCTATTTCCTGTCCGACCGTCACCTCTCGTCGCTGGTGCGCGATCCGTGGGGTTCGCGCCAACCCGATCCCTATTTCGAGCGCACGACGATGATCTACGAACTTGCGCTGACGCCCGGGCTGCGCTCGCCCTTCGAGCCGAGCAATGAACTCGCGCCGGCCGAGGATGCGCCCGAGGAATCGACCGATGCGACCCCGCCGCCGCGGGTCGCGATCGAGGCGGCCGGGCTGGCGGCGCGCCTGGTCGAGGTGCCGATCGAGCCCGGCAACTACTCGAATCTCTTCATTGCCGGCACCCGGCTCTACTGGCTGGCGCTTCCCGACCGCCATGCGGCGAAGCGCAGCCTGCGCAGCGCGCCGATGCAGTATCGCGATCTCGAGGTCGCCACTCTCGCCGACAGCTTGGAGGGGGCTGAATTGTCGGCGGATGCGAAGAAGATCCTGCTGCGCACGGGCGATGCGCTTCATGTCATCGACGCGGGCGCGGGGGAGAAGCCCGAGCTGAACGAGAAGACGATGGTCGGCCTCAGTCAATGGGCCTTCTCACTCGATCCGCGCGAGGAGTGGCGGCAAATGTTCATCGAGGCCTGGCGCCTCGAGCGCGATTATTTCTACGATCCACAGATGCACGGTGTCGATTGGCCCGCGATGCGCGACCGATACCTTCCGCTCGTCGAGCGCGTGAGCGATCGAGCCGAACTATCCGATCTCCTGGCGCAGATGGTGTCGGAACTGAGCGCGCTTCACATTTTCGTCTATGGCGGGGATTTCCGGAGCGGCAAGGACGACATCCAGCCGGCAGAGCTTGGCGCCCTGCTCGAGCGCGACGCCGCGGCGGGAGGCTATCGCGTGGAGCGGGTCTTCCTTTCCGATCCCGATCGTCCCGCGCTGGCCTCGCCGCTCGCTCGCCCGGGGGTCGCGGTCGAAGCGGGGGATGTGATCCTGTCGGTGGACGGCGTGCCGGCCCTCGCGGCATCCGATGCCGGCGCTCTGCTGCGGCACAAGGCGGGCCGGCAAGTCCTGCTGGAGGTGCGGCCGCAGGGTACGAAGGAGACGCGCAGGGTCATTGTCAACCCGCTCGCATCCGCAGAGGCTGCCGACCTGCGCTATCACGAATGGGAGTATACCCGCCGCCTCGAAGTCGAGCGGCGCGGCGACGGACGCATCGGGTACGTGCACTTGCGCGCCATGGGGGGTGAAGACATCGATCAGTGGATGCGCGAGTTCTATCCCGTCTTCGACCGCGAGGGCCTGATCATCGACGTCCGTCACAACGGCGGCGGCAATATCGATTCGTGGATTCTCGGGAAGCTGCTGCGCAAAGCGTGGTTCTGGTGGCAGCCGCGGATCGGCCTGCCCTCCTCGAACATGCAGTTCGCATTCAACGGCCACATGACGGTGCTCTGCGACGAGAACACGGCCTCCGACGGCGAAGCGTTCGCCGAGGGCTTCCGCCGCCTGGGGCTGGGCAAGGTGATCGGGACGCGGACGTGGGGCGGCGAGATCTGGCTTTCTTCTTCGAATGTGCTCGTCGATCAGGGCATCGCCACCGCTGCCGAATTCGGCGTGTACGGTCCCGAGGGTCAGTGGCTGATTGAAGGTCATGGAGTGGATCCGGACATCGTCGTAGATAATCTGCCCCACGAGACGTTCCAGGGCCGGGACGCGCAGCTGGAAGCGGCGGTTGGACACCTGCTCGAGCGAATGGCCGCCGAGCCGGTGCGCACTCCCCCGGCGCCGCCGTATCCGGACAAGTCGCGGTAGCGGCTCCGGCGTGGAGCAGTGAAGGGAAGCGGGCAAGCTCGCTGAAGAGAACTGCGGAGAGGGTGGGATTCGAACCCACGAGACCCAATGGGCCTACGCGCTTTCGAGGCGCGCTCCTTCGGCCACTCGGACACCTCTCCGGGGTCGACACATCCTCGCTGGTGAAACGAGGACCACAATGGATACCACAGCCGCGGTTGCGCGGTCCACTTCCGAGTGAGCCGGCCGGGCATGGACCGGTCGGGCGCGGTCCTACACCCCCGAGAACTGCAGCTCGTCGAAGCGCAGGCTGGGCGAGCGAGTCGATGACATTCCCCAGACGTCGCTGCCGGCCTCGACCATATGTCTCCAGACCTCGAGGTGATTGCCCGCCAGATTCATCTCGGAGATCGGCTGCACGCGCCGCCCGTTCTCGATCCAATGGCCGCGGATGCCGACGGAGAAGTCGCCGGTCGTGCTGTTCGAATTGCCTCCCATGAACCCGGTGACCAGGATCCCGGTGCCCATCGCCTGCAACAGCGCCTCCAGATCACGCGTGCCGGAGGCGAAGACGAGATTGCTCTGCCCCACCGTGGTCGGCGCGAGCCCCAGCTTGCTGGCGTAGTAGGTATCGAGATAGAAGTTGCGCAAGATGCCCTTCTCGATCACCGGCATCCGGTTGGCGGTCATGCCCTCCCCGTCGAACACGCGCGAGCCCAACCCGCCCGGGACATGGGGATCGTCGATGACCGTGAGAGTCTCACTGGCGATCGGCTGTCCGATCTTGTCGGCCAGGAATGAGCGCTGCTGCTGGATCGCGCCTCCGGAGAGCGCCCCCATCAGGCCGCCCATCGCGCGTCCGACGACGAGGTTTTCGATCACGCAGGGATAGCGCCCGCT
>JAZDGX010000070.1:0-29337 GCA_043806645.1 Candidatus Eiseniibacteriota bacterium
GCCCCTGCAGACCGGTCGCGACCGCCCAGCCGACCCGGGCTCCCCATCCATGAAGGGCCACCCGCGAGCCCAGCTCCAGAATCAGCCCCGCTGCCAGAAAAACGCCCACCCCGGCCCGCGGGGCGACCGGCGCGATCGCCGTGGCCGTGAGCGCGAGCAGCGGGCGAGTCCCGCCCCAGAAAAGCCGGTCGCCGTACTGGGCCAGCGACGCGCCGCCGACCTCCAGCAGGCGCGAGAGCGGACGCCCCGCGACGCCGGCATCGCACCCGTGGAGCCCGCGCCCCAGAGCCCCGGCCAGGGCCGCGGCCATGGCGGGGTGAGTATTGAGAGCCCGCGCCTGCGCGAGGTCCGCCTCGATTCCGCTCTCGGGACCGCTGGAGCCGCCCGCGCGGCCCCGGCAAAGCAACTCGGCCAGCGCGACAAACCCGCTTCGCTGCAGGTAGGCGCCACTGAAGCCCGCTTGGAGCAGAAGCAGGCGCACCCACAGCGCCGGCCCGATCCGGCCCCCCCGCGACGACCTGGCGGCGTGGCCCCCTCCTGGCGGCGCCCCGATCATGGCCGGGGCGCCCCCGGGTTCGGCGCGCGGGTCGTCACCCCCGCGACCCCCACCCCGCGCCCCACGCGCGGCGCGAAAGACAAGCCGCAGGAGCCCTCCGGCGGCGAAGAACCAGACCCCGGCGAGCGCCGGGTCGGGCGGGATGAGTTCGCTCCAGCCCCTCGAGTCGAGCGGCATGAAAAACGACGAGAAAGCCGCAAGGCCCCGCGGCTCGGAGGCCACCCAACGCAAGGCGACCAGCGGCAGCCCGACTAGCAGTCCGATCGCAAGGGGTCCGCGGGCGATCGCCTCCGCCGCGCCCGCCGCCGCCAACCATTCCCCTCTCCACAGGCGCTTGCCGTGCACGTCGGTGCGCCGCTCCCGCTGCGCGTTGCGGCGGCGCAGCACATCCTCGGCCGCCCGGCCCCAAGCTGCGGCACCCATGGCCGCACCGAGGGCGATGGGCAGATGCCAGGGGCCGCTCTCATCGGGCAGAAAGAGATACCACGCGAGGCCGACGAGGGCCGCAAGTCCGGGGGTCGGCAGGCGGGAGCCGCCCAGGGGGCGGAGCCCCGGCCAGATCAGTTGCAGCGTGAGCCCGATCAAGATCCCCACGCCTGGCACGCCCGCCAGCAATCCCGCGACTCCCGAGGCTACCAGCGGTTCGTGGAAGACGAGCGGCCCCAAGGCGCGCTCGTCGACCGAGACGAGGGCGCTCCATCCGGCCAGGATCAGGAGCAAGGCGAGCATCCCCGCCGGCGTCGGATCCATGGCTGCCAGGGCCGCCGCAGGGGCCCCGACCGCGATGAGAGCAAGGAGAAGCGGCCACCATGGAGACAGCCTCACAGGCATATGTGCCCTTCATCGGAGGCTGCCGCATCCCCGGCCCCCGACGGTAGCGCCGGTTCGAGGCGCCTCACCGGCAGTCCTCCGGCCTTGCGCCGGAGGCGAGAAGAACTCGCAGGTCGTGAGCTTCCGTGCGCGCAGTGGCGGGCAGCTGCTGGGCGAAGATGTCGGCGCCCTCATCGAGAAGGGTGCCCAGCAGCGCCTCCTCCTCGGGGTTCACATGAATGTAGCTCAGCAGTTCACGGCTTTGCCCGCAGGCGTGCAGTCCCCCCAGATTGTATCCGCCGTCGGAGCGAAACCCCGCGTGCCATAGGCGAGCGAGCTCGCGCAAACCTCTTATCAGAACTACCGTTGCCGGCGGATCTTCAAGCGATTTCCACTCCATCGCCAGCCGCTCCAGACTCCAGAGCAGCACTTCTGAGCCCGCCGGCGCCATCGCACGGCAGGCCGCGGCTTCCCATGCATCCCCCGCCACGCGGTCGTCCGCGAGCAGGTAGAAGCGCGGGCGCAGGCGCTCGCCCCACCCAAGAGCCACCTGCCCATGGAGCAGGCGATCGTCGACGCGGACCAGGGCGAATCTCACCCTCCCGCCTCCCGCTCCCAGCCAAAGCAACGGATGCCGTCGCGCCCCTTCTCCAGCAGACGTTGCTTCAGCTCCGCGGGGGGCACGCGGCTGCGGTGGTACAGGAATTCGAGCAGCATGGGCAGATTGACGCCCGTCGCGAGGAGCAGGCGGGGAAAGCGGCGCTGCACCAGCGCGCAGACGTGCCCGCAGCTACCGCCCAGCAGATCAACGAACAGCACCTGCAGATCCTCGCCCGCGAGGTGTTCGCTCAGTTCCACCAGTAGCGTGTCGAGGGATTTCCCGGAATTGGAGACAACGCTGCAACCCTCCTGGGGGCCGAGGATCGTCTCTGCGGTCTTGAGCAACTCCGCGCCCAGGGCACCGTGGGTCACGAGGGTCGCGTGGATCAGCCCGGCCATCGTCACTCCAAGTCGCCTTCCGCCAGCCGCGACAGCGTCTGCTTGCGTCGAATCACCTCGAGCAGGTTCTCGCTGAAGCGCATGGCCGGATGATACCCGTAGACCTTGACCAGGTAGTTCAGGGCGATCGTCTCGGCGATCACCGTTATGTTCTTGCCCGGAAAGATCGGCACTTCGACGAGCGGAATCTCCACCCCCAGAATATCCGTCTGCTGGTCCTGCAGGCCGAGGCGCTCGTAGTTCTCCTGTTCGTCCCAGTCCTGCAGCCGCACCTCGACTTCCACGCGCTTGAACGCGCGGATCGCCCGGATGCCGAAGATGCTCTGCACATCGATCACCCCGATGCCGCGGATCTCCATGCAATGACGCAGCAGCTCGTTGCCCGATCCGATCAGCACATTGGCACGCCGCTTGCGGATCGTGACAACGTCGTCGGCCACCAGACGGTGCCCGCGCTCCACCAGATCGAGGGCCGTCTCGCTCTTGCCGATCGAACTGCGGCCGGTGAATAACAGGCCCACGCCGTAAACATCCACCAGCGTGCCGTGCATCTCGGTGGAGGGGGCGAAATTCTCTTCCAAGAACGAGGTGATCTGATCAATGAAGACCGTCGTCTCCAGGGACGTCGAGAAGACCGGCACTTCATTCTGCGAGGCGAGCGCGACCAGCGGCGCCGGCGGCGCGAGCCCGTAGGGAACGACGATGCAGGGAATCGCGAAGGCGAAGATCTGCGAGAGCACGCGCCCCCGCTCCTGCTCGCTCAGGGTCTCCAGATAGCGAATCTCGGTCTGGCCCAGGATCTGGAGCCGGTCCCAGAGGAAGTTCTCCATGAAGCCGGTCAGCGCGAGCTGCGGCCGATTGTAGTCGGCCCGCACCAGGCGGCTGCGCGCGTGCAGGCCGTCGGTGAGCAGGTGCAGGCCGAAGCGTTCGCGCGCGCGCTCGTAGAACTCGGCCACCGTCATTCCAACCATCGCGTGCAGGCCTCCGGCGGCGCCCCGGGCGCCGCATCCCCCTAGAGGGTCTCGATCAGCCCGAAGTTGCCGTCGGGCCGCAGGTGCACCAGCGCCACCCGGCCGTCCCGCTTGTTCGTAAACAACAGGAATTCGTTTTCGCTGTCCTGCAGCTTCTCAATCGCCTCCTCGACCGACAGCGGCTCGCGATGAAAACCCTCCTGGCGTATGACCACGGGAGCGAAGGTGTCCTCGATCGCCGCCTCTTCCTCCTCCCCCTCGCCCGCCGCCGCGGCCGGCGCGGGGGCCTCGCCGCGGCGCACCTTGCTGCGCGTCTTGCGGCGCGAATTCAGGCGTTTGACTTGGCGCTCGATGCGATCCACCACCCGATCGATGGAGACCAGGATGTCGTCCGACTCCTCCCGGCTGCTGATCTCGACCCCGCGCGCGTGCAGGCTGATCTCCGCGATCTGGCGATACTTCTCCCGCTCGAGGACCACGTGCGCCTCGGCCGTGCGGTCCAGGTAGCGCTCCAGCTTGAGCAGCCGTTTGCGCGCGTGCTCGCGCACCTCGGGAGTCAAGTCGAAACGCCGCGCGGTGGTGATGATGTCCATGCGCTCCCTCCTTGCCGAGGCGGGATCTATCCCGCCTGCGTTCAGAATCCTCCGCGAAACATGGCCCGCGGAATCCCCAACCGGTCGCGGTACTTCGCGACGGTTCGCCGGGCGATGCATACGCCATCCTGCCGCAGACCCCGCGTGATCATCTCGTCCGACAGCGGCTTGCCGGGGTCCTCCCCGCCGACCATCTCGCGAATCCGGCGCGCGACCGCGGCCGGGGTCCAGGCCTCCCCGCAGTCGGCGGACAGCCCATGGGTGAAAAAGAAACGCACAGGAAAGACCCCGCGCGGCGTCTGCACGGTCTTGCCGCGCACCGCTCGGGCGATCGTCGACTCGTGCAGTCCGAGGGCGGTCGCCACGCGCCGATAGCCAAGGGGTTTCAGAGCCTCGACCCCCCTGTCGAAGAAACCACGCTGCTCCTCGAGAATCCGGCGCATCAGCGCCACCAGGGTGCGCCGGCGCGCATCCAGGCTGCCGAGCAGCCAACGCGCGCCGGCGAGATGCTCGGCTACGAACGCGCGCGTCCGCGGATCGTCGGCATGCAGCAACGCGGTTCCCGGGGGCACGATCCGCAGCCCCGGAAGCAGGCGATCGTTGATCAGGACTTCGTACTCCGATCCCACGTGTTCCACGATGATGTCCGGCACGACCGGCTCGGCTCCATCCGCGCCCAGCCCGGCGGCAGGATGGGGCCGGAGTCCGCGGATCTCCTGCGCCGCCTGCTGCACCGCCTCCACCGTAACGCCGTGACGCGCGGCGATCTCGGCGAAACGCCTGCGCGCCAGCCGTTCGATGTCCTCCGCGGCGATCGCCGCCGCCAGGGACGCTGCCCGACCGGCCTGCGACAGTTGGGCCCCGAGACATTCCCCAAGGCTTCGCGCGGCCAGCCCGGGCGGATCCGCGTGCAGCAGCCATTGACGCACGGTCTCGACCTCGCCCATTGAGCGACCGACCGCTTTGGACACCTCCTGCACGGTGAGCATCAGGTATCCGCGGTAGTCGAGGCTGCCCAGAAGGTACTCCGCAATACGGACCCGGCCGGGCTCCCGATTCTCAAGCCGATACTGGGCCAGGATTCCCACCTGCCAGCTCCCACGGTCGCTGGCCATTCGCTCAGCCCAGGATCCATCTTCCCATCCCCGCGATCCTAGGGCAACCATTCCGAAGGAAACGCCCTCCTCATCCGTCGCGCCGCCCTCCGTCCCCCCAACCCAGGCGTGTCCCTCTCCCTCCCCGTACCGGCGATCCCAACACGGAATCGACTCCTCTTCCTCGGCGGCGGGATCAGCCTCCAGAAAGGGATTGGTCGTCCAGGCCTCCCGCAGGATCCCCCTCAGCTCTCCCAGAGGGGCCTGCAGGATGCCCAGCGCCACGCGCATCTGCTGGGTGACGATGATCTGCCCTTTGGGGGCAAGCGTGATCTCCGCCCGCAAACAGGTCATGCCGGAGCTCCCTGGTGCGGGAGGCGTGGGTTCTAGAGGCGGAAGTTGTGTCCGAGGTAGATCTCCCGGGCGAGGGGATGATCGGCCAGCTCGCGGGCTTGCCCTTCGAGACGGATCTTCCCCTCGTACATCAGATAGACTCGATCGGTCGCCATGAGCGTCTCGCGGACGCTGTGGTCAGTGATCAAGAGGCCCAGCCCGCGCGCCTTCAGGCGCACGATGTTCTGTTGGATCTCCCCGACCGCGATCGGATCGATTCCCACAAAGGGCTCGTCGAGCAGCATGAAGGAGGGCCTCGTCACCAGTGCCCGTGCGATTTCGACACGGCGCCGCTCGCCGCCCGACAGGTGGTAGCCGCGCCGGTCGGCCAGGTGCGCGATGTCCAGTTCGTTCATCAATTCGTCGCAGCGCGTCGCGCGCTCGCGCCGCTTCAGCGCCAGCGTCTCCAAGACCGCGAGCAGATTCTGCCGCACGGTCATCCGCCGGAAGATGCTTGCCTCCTGCGAGAGATAGCCGATCCCCAGCCGCGCGCGTCGGTGCATGGGCAGGCTGGTGATGTCGCGCCCGCGCAGGTAGATCTGCCCGGCCGAGGGCGTGAGAAGACCGGTGATCATGTGGAACGTGGTCGTCTTGCCCGCTCCATTGGGGCCGAGCAGACCGACCACCTCGCCCGGGCGCACGACCAGGCTGACGCCGTCGACGACACGCCACTTACCGTAGTAGCGCACCAACCCGCACGCCTCGAGAACTTGCTGCCCCGCCGTGGCGGCCGGCTCAGAGATCATCGACCTTGTCCTCCTCGCGGAGGTGTCCTTCGACCTCCGAGCGAATCGCATAGGAACGCAGCTCCGGGTCGGTTTCGATGCCGATGCCCGTCAAGACGCTCCCACCCTTGGTCAGGCGGACGAAACGCTCCGAAACCACCTTGCCGAGCTCCGGATCCCAGCGCAGCTCTTCGGTCTCCAGGCGGTGCCCCTCCCGGGAGAGGACGACGACTTCCCGGCGCGCGATCAGCCCGCGCGTGCGCGCATCCACCTGACCCTCGCGCGCGGTCAGAGTCGAGCTGATCGACTCGCCCTCGGCGTCGTAGAAATCGACCTGCACGCCGAGGAGAATCGTCAGATCGTCCTTCTCGTGGACCCGCGCCGTGTCGGCGTTGAGCACCCAGCGCAGCTTCCCCTCCTGGCTTTCCCGCAGCGTCATTCCCTCGACGGCTTGCACGAGATCCGAGGCGGTCCCCTCCGCCACCCGCGCCGGCTCGGGCTCGCAAGCGGCCGCGAAGAACCCGCCGAGCGCGCAGAGCGCCAGCGCACCCCGACCGGGCACCGTGCAAACGCGTCCGCTCATCCCGATCTTGCGCGCCGGGCGTGAACCGCTGAACGCGCCGCGGGGGCGCCGGCCAATCCATGCAAGACCCATTCCAACTCCTCGGTCCATGGTCCTCGAAGCCTGCCTCCGAAGATCCCGGGGCCATCGCTCCGGACCGCCATGCGGCTTCAACTCTATTGTCGGTAACCCGCTGGCCCGGCTCAAGTCTCCCCCCATCGCTCATGGAACCAGACCCACTGGTCCGGCGCCTCCAAAATCCAACGCCCGATGGCATCGTTGCAGCGCTCGGTCGCTTCCTCGATGCAGGCCCGCACCACATCCGGAGACGCACCCGGCCCGGGATCCCGCACCGGGATCTCCGGACCCAGGCGCAACCTGTGGGTTCCGTCGGCTGAGATCTGCGCCACGACCGGGACAATCGGCGCTCCCGTGCGCAGGGCGAGCAGGACGGGCCCGATGGGGGTCCAGGCCGGATGGCCTAGAAAAGGCGCGCGGATCGAATCGACCCGCGTCCGCTGATCCGCCAGCAGCCCTACCAACGCCCCCCGCCGCAGACTGCGCAACAGCCGCCGGATGTCCTGGTCGCGTGCGTGGGTTTCGATCCCGAATCTCCGCCTCCGCTGCGCCACATAGGAATCGAGGAGACGGTCGCTCAAGGGCCGGTAGACGACGGCCACCTCATACCCAAGCGCGCGCATGCGGTAGGGCAGCAGCTCCCAGCATCCCAGATGCGCGCTGAGGCAGATCACACCCACACCGGGCCGGCGCGCGCGCTCCAGATGCTCGAGACCCTCGACACGGACCAGCCGTTCGATCCCCGGAAGCGATGTGTGCGAGAGGCGAATGAAATCGAGGCCGCTGCGCCCGAAGTTCCGTCCTAACCGGTACAGGAAGCGGCGCCGCTCGCCGGCGCTCCATTCCGGAAAGACGAGCTCGAGATTGGCCAGGATCGTTCGCCGCGCCCGGCCGATCCTGGGGATCACGAGGCCTCCCAGACCCCCGAGAAGGGCAAGGCCGACGCGCCGGGGCAGACGGGCGATCAGTTCGAGAACCCCGCGGAGCAGGTAGAAGCGTGCCCGCCGCCGGACCTGCCTGATCCGCGCCCGCCAAGGTCCTCTCATCTCGCCGCCTCGGCGGCCGCGAAACCGCCCACGGTCGTCAAGGATCGGCCTGGAGTTCGGCGCTCGTCGCGCCGCAGACCGGTCGCTCCCTCCCGACACGCAGGATGTCGTGGATGTGGATCACCCCCTCGGGGCGCCGCTCGCCATCGATCACGACGAGCGAGGTGATCGCGGCCGGACGGTTCGTTTCCATGACCTTGAGGGCGCTGACCAGGTACTCGCCTCGCTCGATCGTGCGCGGCTCCCGGCTCATCACCTCGCCTACGCGCAGGTTCTGCACGTTGCCGCTGTGTTTGAGGAGAATCCGTTTGAAATCGCCGTCGGTCAGCACACCTGCCAGCCGGCCCTCGCCGTCTACGACCGTCGTCATCCCCAGGCGTTTCTCGGCGATCTCGACCAGGGCGTCGAGCAGCAGCATCTCCGCATCGACCCGCGGCAGGTCGATGCCGGCGTGCATGACATTCTCGACCTTGAGACTCACGTTGCGCCCCAGCACTCCGCCCGGGTGCAGAAACGCGAAGTCCTCCCGGGTGAATCCCTTCAGGCGGCAGAGAATGACCGTCAGCGCGTCCCCGATCACCTGCACCAGCGTCGTGCTCACCGTCGGGACCTCGGCCAGCGGGAGGATCTCCTCAGCGCAGTCGAGCAGCAAGGCGACATCAACCCCTTCGGCCAGCTCGGAGGTCCGGCCCGCGGTGATCCCGATGATCGGCACCCCCAACCGACGAAAGGTGGGAATCAGCGCGCATGTCTCCCGGTTCCCGCCGCTCTTGCTGACGAGAATCGCGACATCCTGCGGGTCGACGATGCCCAAGTCCCCATGGAGCGCCTCCACCGGGTGGATGAAGATCGAGGGAGAGCCGGTCGAGCGCAGCGAGGCGGCGATCCTCTGCCCGGCAAGGCCGGACTTGCCCAATCCGGAAATGAGGATCCGGCCCCGGCACGCGAAGAGCAACGTGACCGCCTGGTGGAAGGCATCGCTCTCGAGAAGGGGCTTCAGCCCCTGCACCCCGCGGACTTCCGCCTCCAGGACTTCCCGGGCGATGCGCCGCACCCGCTCGCGATTCTCCCTGCGCGACGTCATGAACCCGTCTCCGGTGCAATGGGCGGCATGTCGCCACGGCCGCCTTCACCCGGCGTCAGACCCGCCGGCCCACGGCTTTCGAGTTCCCGCACCGTTTCCCCCAAGCGCAACCACTCGTCCATCAGATCCGCCATCGCCTCGAGCGGCAACTGTGTGGAGGAATCGCTCCGCGCACGGGAGGGATCGGGATGGGTCTCGACGAACAGGCCCTCCGCCCCCGCCCCGAGGGCCGCGCGCGCGAGCGGGCGCGCGAAGCTGCGGCACCCTCCCCGGCCGGGGTGCTGCAGCGCATGGGTGACGTCGAAGACCACGCGACCGCCCAAAGTGCGCAGGTAGGCGAGGGCGCGCATATCCACGACCAAGTCCTGGTATCCGAAGAAGGTCCCGCGTTCGGTGAGGAGCAACTCGACGCCTTCACGGGCGCGGCGCGCCTTGTCGGCCACCTGCGCCATGTCCGTCATGCCGAGGAACTGTCCCCGCTTCAGGTTCACCGGCAGACCGCTGCGCGCGCAGGCCTGCACCAGGCGGGTCTGCCGGCAGAGGAAGGCGGGGACCTGCAGCAGATCGACCACCGCGGCGACCGCTGCGACTTCATCGACCGCGTGTACGTCGGTCAGCACCGGCAGGCCCGTCTCTGCGCGCACGCGCCGCAGCATACGCAGGCCTTCCTCCAATCCGGGCCCCACGAAGGAATCGACCGAGGTGCGGTTGTCCTTCAAGTATGAGGCCTTGAAGATCAGATGCATGCCCCGTTGCCGGGCCGCGGCCGCCAGCGCCTCGGCCGTCCGCAGCACAAGCCCATCCTCTTCGAGGACGCAGGGGCCCGCGATCAGGAAGGGGCGCGGACTCTCCACGCCCGGCAGGACCCGCAAACTCCCCCGCACGTTACTTGCGCTCCTTCGCCGGCAGGCGCAGCGAGGGCTGGGCGCGCTGCTCGCGAGATTCCTTGGCCGCCCGCACGAAATCCCGGAACAGCGGCGCCGGCTGCCGCGGCTGGCTCTTGAACTCGGGATGAAATTGGCAGGCGAGGAACCAGGGGTGGTCGGGCACTTCGATCACCTCAACCAGACCGCGTTCGATGTCGGTGCCGGTGATCCGCAGGCCGGCGCTTTCCAGGCGCCCCCGGTAGGTGTCGTTGAACTCCCAGCGATGCCGGTGCCGCTCGACGATCCGCTCCCCCCGATAGGCTTCGCGCAGGCGGCTGCCTTCGACCGCCTGACATGTGTAGGCTCCCAGCCGCATGGTGCCCCCCAGGCCCTGCGTCTCGCGCTGCTCGGGCAGCAGATCGATCACCGGGTGCGGCGTTGTGGGATCGAACTCGGTCGAATGGGCGCCCGCCAGCCCGGCGCGATTGCGCGCGAATTCGATCGTCGCGCAGTGCAGGCCGAGACATATGCCGAAGAAGGGCGTCCCGCCTTCGCGGGCCCACTCGATCGCTTTCACCATGCCTTCGATGCCGCGCAGTCCGAAGCCTCCCGGAACGTGCACGCCGTCCACCCCGGCGAGCAGCCGATCGGGGGACTCGGCCTCGAGCAGGCTCGCCTCGACCCAGCGCAGGCGCACGCGCACCCGGTTGACGACCCCCGCGTGCACGAAGGATTCGACCACGCTCTTGTAGGCGTCCTGCAGGTAGGTGTACTTGCCGACGAGCGCGATCTCCACCTCCCCGGGGGGATTCAGGACCATCGCAACCATCTCTTCCCACGAGCTCAGGTCGACGCCCCGCGGGGCCTCGAGGTGCATCAGGCGCAGGACGAGCTCGTCGAGCCCCCCCCGATGGAGGGCCAACGGAACCTGGTAGATCGACTCGCTGTCGGGATCCTCGATCACCGCTTCGCGCGAGACGTTGCAGAAGAGAGAGATCTTCTCGCGCAACTCCTCGCCCAATGGCATTTCGCTGCGACAGACGAGAATGTCGGGCTGAATCCCGATCTCCGTGAGCCTTCGTACGCTGTGCTGCGTCGGCTTGGTCTTCAGTTCCGCCGCCGCCTTGATGTAGGGCACGAGGGTGACGTGGATGAAGAGCACCCGCTCTCGCCCCAGATCCAGGCGCAACTGGCGGATGGCCTCGAGGAAGGGCTGGCCCTCGATGTCTCCGACCGTGCCCCCGATCTCGACGATGTTCACATCCGCGTCCTGCACGCGCGCCGTCTCGAGCAGGCGGCGCTTGATCTCTTCGGTGACATGCGGGATGACCTGCACCGTCTTGCCCAGAAACTCCCCGCGCCGTTCCTTCGCGATGATGGTGTCGTAGATCTGCCCGGAGGTGACGCAGTTGCGCCCCGTCAGGTGCAGGCCGGTGAAGCGCTCATAATGCCCCAGATCGAGATCGGTCTCCGCGCCGTCATCGGTCACGTAAACCTCACCGTGCTGGTAAGGGCTCATCGTGCCCGGATCGACGTTGAGATAGGGATCGAACTTCTGGTGGGTCACCCGCAGGCCGCGCTCTTTCAACAGCATGCCGAGCGAGGCGGAAACGATCCCCTTGCCCAGGGCGGAAACCACACCTCCCGTCACGAAGACGTGCCGGCGTTCATCATCGGGCCGTCGCGCCAGGGAGCCCGCGATCTGGGTCACTGCTTCACTCCTTTGCTGCCTTTGCTGGAAAGTCCTTACTCCAGGGTCCCCGCCCGCCGTCCCCCGCCGCCGCTCAACCTGCTGCGCACCCGTTCCAGGTCGGCCGGAGTGTCCACGGAAGGCTCGGCCCGCGCAAGCCGCACGATCCGGATCGGCATCCCCGCCTCCAAGGCTCGCAGTTGCTCGAGCGACTCGAATTCCGCGAGCGGCGAGGCGGGCAGCGCGACATAGCGCCGGAGCAACGCGTGGGAGAAGCCGTAGATGCCGATATGCTGGAGCACCAAGGATCTCACGCGGTCGAAATCCCGCGGGCCGGGTTCGGCACGCGCGCCGGGGATCGGGCAGCGCGAGAAGTAGATCGCCTGCCCCCCCGAACCGCAGACGACCTTGACCACGCCGGGATCACGCCATTCGTCGAAGCTTCCGAGCGGGGCGCCCGCAGTGACGATCGCGGGGCGGCCCGCGCGCAATCCGGCCGCCACCGCCCCGATCGCCGCCGGCGAAACGAGCGGCTCGTCGCCCTGCAGATTGATAATCCAGCGGGGTTGCGGCCGCAGACGGGCGGCCGCCTCCGCCACCCGGTGGGTTCCGGTAGGGTGAGCGCGGGTCGGGAGCACGGCCCCCCCGAATCCTTCTACGTGGCGGGCGATCTCGTCATTGTCCGTGGCGATCCAGACACCGCGCGCGCCCTCGACGGCCGAGGCGCGGCGCCAAGTCCACTCGAGCACGGAGCGTCCCGCGATTTCAATGAGGAGCTTGCGGGGGAGACGGGTCGATTCGAGTCGCGCGGGAATGATGATCACCAGGTCGTCGCGGGGCCGTCCCATGCCTTGCTTCCCGTACGGCCAGGCGGGCCTGCGTGCGCCAACCGGCACGGCGCGGAGACCGGCGGCCTCCGCGTTCAGGAATCCGCGGGTTCGACGCAGACGCGCCGGCGGTTCTTGCCCTGTCGCTCGAAGAGCACGTGCCCGGTCACGAGGGCGAAGAGCGTGTCGTCCTTGCCCCGCCCCACGTTGCGACCAGGCAAGATCCTCGTGCCGCGCTGGCGGATCAGAATGGTTCCGGCGTTGACACTCTCGCCCCCGAAGCGCTTGACACCCAGGAATTGCGGGTTCGAATCCCGGCCATTGCGCGAACTGCCGACGCCTTTCTTGTGAGCCATGGCTTCCTCCCGCCCGTCACACCTGAGGGCGCACGATATCTTTGATTCGAAGTTCGGTGTAGTTCGTGCGGTGCCCCCACCGGCGGCGATAGTCCTTCCTGCGCTTGTACTTGCCGCAAACCATCTTGGGGCCGCGGCCATGGCCGAGCACTTCGGCGCGCACCCGGGCGTCCGCAATGGTCGGATTCCCGACCAGGATCTGACCGTCATCGGCAATCAAGTAGACCTGCGAGACCTCGATTTCCGCCCCGGCTTCCCCGGGAAGAACCGGCACCCGCAGCCTGTCACCCGCGCTGACGCGGTACTGAAACCCCTGCAATGAGACAATCGCGTACACGGCCGCCTCCCGTGCGATGTTCGGATCCGTCCACAAACCAGGAACCTTAGCAGCCGCCTGCGGCCGGCGTCAACCGGAAAGCGCGGCCTCCATCGCTCCCCCGGAGCCGGCGGCACCGCCCCGTTTCCGCTATCCGGAGAAGTCGGCCGTCACATCCTTGTTCATGCGGGGAAACAAGATGCGGATCTCATCTCGCCTCAAACGGGGGTCTTCCCGCAAGTCGACGGTGATGCCGTATTGGCGTTCCAGGCGCTCGAGCCGCTGTCCGCGCGCATCGAAAAGATGGACCGCCAGATCGGGATGGACCCGCACCTGGACCTCCTTTTCCTTCGTGCGCGCCCCCACCCGGCGCAGGCTGCGTTCGACTCGCATCGCCGTGGCCGGCAGCGAGAGGGTCTTGCCCGTCCCGCCGCAGGCGCCGCAGCCCTCGCTGAAGTAGTGCAGCAACGGCTCGCGTGCCCGCTGGCGGGTCATCTCAATCAGTCCCAACTCGCTCAGGGTGCAGATTTTCGTGCGTGCCCGGTCCCCGCGCACCGCGTTGCGGAACGCGTCCATCAGGGCGCGGCGGCTCTGCTCTTCCTCCATGTCGATGAAATCGACGACGATGATGCCGCCCAGGTCGCGCAGGCGCAGCTGGCGGGCGACTTCCTTGGCCGCTTCGAGATTGGTCTTGAGAATCGTGTCTTCCTGCGAGCGCTTGCCGATGAAGCGCCCCGTGTTCACGTCGATCGTCACCATCGCCTCGGTCGACTCGATGACGATGTAGCCGCCCTTGCGTAGCCAGACCTTGCGGTCGAAGCTGCGTTCGATCTCGGCCTCGATTCCGTATTCGTCGAAAACCGGGCCTTCCCCCGTGTAGAGCTTGACGCGTGATTTCAGCTCGGGAGCCACCACCCGCAGGTAACGCATGATCTCCTTGTAGACTTCCTTCGAGTCGACCACCACCCGGTCGACCTGGCTGGTGAAGATGTCGCGAATGAGGCCGGTGGCCATTCCGAGATCCTGATGCACGAGGGCCGGGGCCTCGCGCTTGGCGGCCTCCTCCTCGACCTCCTTCCAGAGGTCTACCAGGTAGCGGACATCCTGGGCCAGCTCGCGCTTCGATTGCCCCTCGCTGGCCGTGCGGCAGATGAGCCCGGCGTTGCGCGGCTTCAGCTCCTTGAGCACGGTCTTCAAGCGGGCGCGCTCTTCGCGATCGGCGATCTTACGCGAGACTCCGATCCGTCCAAGCCCCGGCATCAGAACCAGGAAACGTCCCGGAAGACTAATGCGTCCGGAGACCTTCGCGCCCTTCGTGCCGATCGGCTCCTTGACGACCTGCACCAGGATGTCCTGCCCCTTCTGGAGGAGCTCCTGGATCGACACGCGGGCGGGCGGGCGTTCACCCTCGACCTCGTCCAGATCGAAGCCCTCGAGGTCGAGCATCGCCGGCAGCGTGTCGGAAACGTGCAGGAAGGCCGCTTTGGGCAGTCCCACATCGATGAAGGCGGCTTCCATGCCCGGAAGCACCTTGTTCACCCGCCCCTTGAAGATCTCGCCGACCCGGCGCCGGTCCTCCTCGCGCTCGGCGAGGAACTCGACCAGCACGGCGTCCTCGAGCACGGCCACCCGCGTCTCGATCGGATCCGCGTTGATCACGATCTCACGAAACATCTGGCGATCCCCTGATCAAGATGGCACCGGTCCGGCATCCCCTGCGATGGAAACCCGGTCAGACCGCGAACACCGAGCCGCGGGCACGCTACCACACCCCCCCCGGAGGGACAATCTTTCAGAAGAAACGCCTGGGAGTTGCAGCCACTACAAGCAGATCCACCCCGCGTGCGCCCGCCCCAAGCAACGCGCTCCGACATGCCCGAAAGGTCGCCCCGGTGGTCGCCACATCGTCCAGCACAAGCAAATCCCCGTCGACGGGAACGGCACGAAAGGCATCGCGCACCATGCACCGGCGCTCTCCCGCCGGGCGGCCGGTGAGGGGGGGCGTGTCAAGGACCCGGGTGAGCACCCGCCTGACCGGCAGCCCTCCCGCGCCCCCCACCCGAACGGCCAGATCCATCACCGGTTCCCATCCGCGCTCTCGCACGCGCCGCCGATGCCCCGGCACCGGAACCAACGCCTGCCATCCCCGCGTCTCGGGCAAGGCGCGCGTGGCCTGCGAAGCGAGCATCTGCAGCGCCCCGGGGTCCCGCCCGTACTTGAAGGCATGCACCAACCTCCGGAGAGGACCCTCATAGGTGCCGCCGGCGATGAGGAGAAACTCACCTTCACGATCGGAGCGCAGCTGGCGCCGCGCCGCGGCCGCGAGCGGGATCGCGCAGCACCGGCAGCGCGCGTCGGATTCCAGCCGACTTCCGCAGAGGGGACACCGCAGGGGCGCGAAACAATCGAGCAGGGCACGCCAGCCCGATTCCAAGAGCGGAGCAAGACTCATTCTGGACCATCCCCGGAATCCGCCCGGCCGACGCCCGGAGCGCTCCCACCTGTTGGGAATGCGCCGAATCCTGCGCCGGGCATGGCGCGACCTCGGGAGCGCTAGCCCGGTTCGGGCCAAGCCACATGCCGAGGATCTTCTGCTGTCGGCGATTAGATCAGGGAATGGCGAACTCCAGACCTGCCAAAGCATCCACCCGCCATCGATGGCACCGCGCACATTCTTCGATCCATGGCCTAATGCCCCCGGTCGCGGGAAGTCTCCCCCGCTTCGGATGGCGCGCGGTCGAGCACCGTCTGCCCGTCAGGCGTTCGGACCCGGCGCGGCCGCAGCCAGAGCCCGATCGCGAGGAAGGTGAGCGGAATCCCAATCCACTGACTGTGGGTCAACTCCAGCCCCAGCACCGTGAACCGGTCTCCATCCGCATAGTAGCGGCTGAAATCAACGATGAATCGAATCACCGAGGAGCCGACCAGGTAGAGCGCGAAGAGCCGTCCCGTACCGATCAAGCGCGGATGCAGGCGCGCCAGGGTCAGAAAGAGCAGGATGTTGCCTGCCGCCAGATAGAGCGGCGAGGGATGCACATGGACCGCCCCCCACAGATGGTAGGCCGGCGAGCCCTCCGGATACGCCACGCCGCAGGCCCACTCGGTCGGAACGCCGTGGCAACAACCGGCCAGGAAGCAGCCGCCTAGACGGGTGATGCCTTCACCGAGGGCGATTACGGGCGCCGCCAAGTCGGCGATCTCCCGGAACGACCAGCCCCGCGAGCGAACGAAGATCCAGGCCATCACGATCGCGCCGAGGATTCCCCCATGCTGGCTCAAGCCGCCCCGCCAGATCCGGAAGATCCCCAGCCAATCTCCCGCGAAGTCTTCGGGATGCTGAAGGGCGTAGTAGATGCGCGACCCGATCAAGGCGCTCGCGAGCACCCAGAAAAACAACCGGCTGAGATCGTCCTCGCGCAAGCCTCGCCGCCGGCCCCGGGATGAAATCCAGAAGCTCCCGAGCAGAAAGGACAAGGCGAGGGCGAAGCCATAGGCGTGAATCTGCAGGGGCCCCAGTTCCAGGAGAATCGGTCTCACGCGCTCCTCCGCCTCAATACTCGTTGCGCCGCGCGGCGACGCTCAGCACCATTCCGACCGTCCCCAGGGCGACCACGAGAAAGGAACCCCCGAAGCTCATGAACGGCAGCGGCAGCCCGGTGACCGGAGCGAATCCCAGCGTCATCGCGATATTGACCGCCACGTGGTAGAAGATCAACCCGGCCCCACCCACAACGATCAGGCTCCCGAAGGCGGACCGCACGCGCACGGCCAACACCAGGCAGCGCAGTATCCATGCGGCGAACAGGGCGAGAGCCGTGGCGGAACCGGCGAATCCCAGCTCTTCTCCCAGGACGGAGTAGATGAAATCGGTATGCTGCCTGGGCAGGAAGGCGAGCGCTTTCTGCGAGCCTTTCCCATAGCCGTTTCCCGTCGCAATGCCCGAGCCGATCGCGATCTTCGACTGGATCACCTGGTAGCCGGCTCCGGCGGGATCGAACTCGGGATTGAGGAAGGCGACGACGCGGGAGCGCTGGTACGGCTCGAGCGCCCGCCATATCCGTGGCGTTTCCAGCGCGACACCCACTTGGACCAGCGCGAAGAGTACCACGAGAGTCCATGCCACGGCGCGACTGCGAAGGAGCATCACTCCTCCCGCCACGATGGGCAGCCAGAGCAGCTGCGCGAGGAGCGAGGGGGATCGGCCGGTGGACGCGGCAAGCAAAGGCAGGAGCGAGAGCCCGACGGTCAAGAAGGGCGAGGCCAGCAAGCCCAGGGTGAACCAGGGCAGGCCCGCCCAGATCAGCATGATCGTTCCCACCGCGGGGAAAGCCAGGGCGGTGCCCAGATCCGGCTCGCGCGCGACGAGCACGAAGGGCAACGCGATCAAACCGATGGCCCCCAGGAGCCAACGTGGCCGGCGCAGATCATGACGCTTGTGCGCGAGGTATCCCGCCAGACAAAGGATCACGGCGATCTTGGCCGGTTCGGAGGGCTGGAGCTGTATCGGCCCCAGGTCCAGCCAGCGGCGCGCCCCGTACTGTTTTTCGCCCACGGCAAGCACGGCAGCGAGCAGCACGACGGACGCCAGATATGCAGCAGTCGCGAGCGAGCCGAGGGTGCGCAGCGGCAGCCAGGCGAGAGCACCGGCCGCGAGTAGGCCGACCGCCATGGCGATTCCGTGGCGCACGGCGAGACCCGGATTCGCATTCTCGCAGAGCACCGTTGCCGAGCACACCATGGCAGCGCCGATGATCAGAAGCAGCGCGATCGGGAGAGTGAGCAACGGCTCGCGCAGCCAGGCGCGCCAGTGCCAGGATCCCCTCAGGTCGGTCATGGTCGGCTCCCGTCCTGCGACGCTGGCGCACCACTCTCGGGTTCAACCGTGGCGGGGGACTCGGCCGCGGTCTCCGACTCGGCGTCGGCATCGGGCTCGGCAGCGATCGCAACCACGCTAGCGACCGGGGCGGGGGGAGGCTCCACAAGCAGGGCCTCGATGAGGCGCTGCGCGATCGGCGCCGCCACGACTCCCCCGTGCCCCCCGCGCTCGATCACGACGACGACGACGATGCGCGGGGCCGAAACGGGTGCGAAACCGACGAAGAGCGCATGGTCCCCCCCGTGGGGATTCTGGGCCGTGCCGGTCTTCCCACCCACGCGAATGCCCTCGACCCGCGCTCGCGAGCCCGTGCCTCGGGCAACCGCTTCCTCCATCAAGTCGCGCAACAACTCCCGATGCGCCTCAGAGACGGGCAGTTTGCGCAGGCGTCGCGGTTCTCCGGCATCCCAGACGACCCCGCCGTCGGGGCGTTCGGCCCGCAGCGCGATCCGCGGCTCGAGGACCCAGCCGTCGGTAACGAGCGCTCCGACGAAAGCAGCCATCGCGATGGGCGTCAGAAGCAACTCGCCCTGCCCGATCGACAGGTTCAGGACATTGCCTTCGGCGGGCGACTCGCCCAGTCTTCGCCTGTACCAAGCCAGGGTGGGAACGAGGCCCGTTTCCTCCTCGGGCAGATCGATGCCCGTCGGGACGTCGAGGTCGAGGGTCGCCATGAAATCGAGAAATCTCGCCAGCCCGAGCCTGCGTCCAATCTGATAGTAGTAGACGTCGCAGGAGTTGGCGAAAGCTCCCCGCAGATCCAGGCTGCCGTGTCCCTCGGGCTTCCAGCACTGGAAGGCGCGGTTGCCAAAACGGTAGCTGCCGAAGCAGGGAGAAAAGCGCGTGCCCTCGCCCAGCCATCCCGCGTCGAGCCCGGCCAGGGTCGTGACGATCTTGAAGAGCGACCCGGGCGGATAGGACGCTTGCACGGTGCGGTTGAGCAGCGGATGCGCACCGTCCTGCAGGGAAGCCCACTCGTCACCGGCCAATCCACCCACGAACCGGTTCGGGTCGTATCCGGGCGCGCTGGCGCTGACGAGGATCTCTCCCGTGCGCGGATCGAGGGCCACCACGGCCCCGGCGACCGGGGTTCCGGCCCCTCGCTCGCCGCTCGCCGCCGCCAGCAGGCTGTCGGCCAGCCGCTGGAGATCCAGATCGAGGGTGAGAACCAGATCGTTGCCCGCCACCGGCGCACGCGGCGGGATGTTCGGAAAGAGGTCCGTCTTTCGGCCGACGGCGTCGACGGTCACATAGGTGCTTCCGTAGTGCCCCCGCAGGAGTCCCTCGTAGCGACGCTCCGCTCCCGCTCGTCCGATCCAGGAACCCGCACAGTAGGCGCTGTCGGTCCCTTCCGCTCCAAGTTCCTCCACGCGCACCTTGCCGACATAGCCGAGCAGATGGGATGCCACACCGCCGTACGGATACCAGCGACAAGGCACTCGATCCACACGCAGGCCGGGGATCGGATACAGGCGCTCGAAGAGGGGGCCGAGTTGCTCCGTCTGCAAGTCCTCGGCCAGGATGACCGGAGCGAAGAACTGACGGTGATTCAACGCCCGCTCGACCAGCGGCTCGGGCGCCACGCCGAGGGTTGCCGCAACTTCTTCGACCGCCGCGCGGATATCCGCAGCCCTCCGGTAGGCAGGATGCCCCACCTCGAGGGCGAGATCGCAGCTGACACGGTTTCCGGCGACCAGCCTCCCTTCGCGATCCACCAAGGCGCCCCGTAGAGCCGGAATCGGGTCGGGGCGGATGAGGTTTCTCTGGGCCATTTCAGCGTACGCCTGCCCATGGACGATCTGCAGCCAGAACAGCCGGCCGAGTAGCAGCAGGAAGACCGCGGCGAATGCCGCGCCCAGGATCCACCCGCGATGGCGGCGTTCGGCGGCCTGATCAGGAGATCGCACGTCGCTCTCCCATCGGCCACAGGCGAGGGAGCGCCATCATGGCCGCCACGGCGACCAGCGCCGTGTAGAGCGCGCTTCCGGGCGAGAAGCGCAGCCAGAGCAACAAGGCATCGGGCACGCTGAAAGACGAGACGGCCAGGAAACGCAGAAGATCATGCGCCAGCGTCAGCAGGGCGATCATGGCGCCGCGCATGATCGGATGGGCGCGGTTGAACATCGCCGAGGTGCAGCCGGCCGCGAACCCGACCAGGCTGAAGAGCAGCATCTCCAGACCGAAGCGCTCGGGATCGGCGGCGTCCCGGATCAATCCCAGCAGGAACCCGATGATCACCCCCCCGCGGGCGCTGCCGGTGAAGCCGCTTGAGACGACCAGGGCGAGCGACAGATCGGGGCGCATCCCAGCCACCGCAAGGCGCGCGAAAACCGTCCCCTCGATCAGGACGACCATGAAACTCGCGACCAGATAGTGGAGATAGAAGAGCATGATCGGTTCAGTCCTCGATCAGGAATACCTCTTCCACTCGGTCCAGGTCCTCGGCAAGTCTCAACCGGATATTCTGCACCAGGAGCGTCGAATCACGCGCCACCGCCACCACCGTTCCGATCAAGATGCCCTTCGGGAAGATCCGCCCGTACCCTGAGCTGACTACGCGTTCGCCGACCGGAACCTCCACTTCGATCGAGATGCCTTCCAACACGGCCATCCTCTGCGCCGGACGCCACCGGAGAAAGCCCGCCTCGCGCGACTCCTCCAACATGGCGCTCACCCGCAAGGCGCCGTTGCGCAGCGTGCGCACGCGCACTTCACCCCCGTCCCCGTCGAAATCTAGCACCGCCCCGACCAGGCCCGCCAACCCGATGACGGACTGTCCCGGCCGGAGCGCTCCGCCGCTCGGACGGCTCGTCGTCAACATCTCGCCGAAACCGTCCTGCGAGCGGCCGACGACCAGCGCGGGTCTGAGCATGATGGCGCTCTCGTCGCGGAAGTCGAGCGACCGGCGCAGGCGCAGCGCCTCCCGTTCGAGTTCTTCCAGGCGCGTGCGATCGAGGCTGCGCTCGGCCAGCTCGAGGCGCAGCCGGCGCACCTCGTTCCAGGGATCCGCCGGACAGGCCTCGTACCCGATGACGAGCCGGTAGGGACGCAGCAGCGTTTGGCGTAACAGGCGCGCCGCATCCAGGCGCCCCGCTCCCCCCGCGATCAGAAAAGACGCCGAGGTTAGAAGGGCGGCCGCGAGGATGATCCAGTCGATGAGCCCGGGGCGTTGCGCTCCGCGACGAGGCATTTCCGTCTCCCGGAGCTCAGGTGTTGCTCTTCATCAGAACGCTGGCGTAGGTCTCCATGTTGTCGAGGATCTTCCCGCAGCCGAGCACTACGCACAAGAGGGCATCGTCGGCGACGGTAATCGGCAGGTTGGTCGCCTCGCGCAGCAGCGTGTCGAGGCCCCGCAGCAGCGAGCCGCCCCCCGTCATGACGATGCCGCGATCCACGATATCCGAAGCCAGCTCGGGAGGCGTCTGCTCGAGGGATTGTTTGAGCCCCTCCACGATCGCGCTGATCGGCTCCTGCAGCGCTTCGCGCACCTCCACCGAGGTCACCTTGATCGTCTTCGGAATCCCGCCGATCAGGTCGCGGCCCTTGATCTCAAGCTCCAGTTCCTCTTCCAGGGGGAAGGCGCTCCCGATCTCCATCTTGATACGCTCGGCCGTGCGCTCGCCGATGAGCAGATTGTAGGCACGCTTGACGTATTGCTGGATCGCCTCGTCCATTTTGTCGCCCGCCACCCGCAGGCTGGTCTTGTGGACGATGTCGTTGAGCGTCATCACCGCGATCTCGGTCGTGCCTCCGCCGATGTCGATGACCATGTTGCCGAGCGCCTTGTCGACCGGCAGACCCACGCCGATTGCCGCCGCGATCGGTTCCCCGACCAAGTAGACCTCGCGCGCCCCCGCACGCTCGGTCGAGTCGCGTACCGCGCGCTTCTCCACCTCGGTGATGCCCGAAGGCACGCTCACGATGATCCGCGGGTGGACCATGCTGCGATGGCGTTGGGCCGTCGAAATGAACTTGCGCAGCAACTCCTCGGTCATTTCGAAGTCGGCGATCACGCCGTCGCTCAGGGGGCGCACCGCCTCGATGCCCTGGGGTGTGCGGCCGAGCATGTCCTTGGCTTCGTGCCCCACGGCCAGCACCTTGCGGGTGGCCCGTTCCACGGCCACGACGGAAGGCTCATTGAGCACGATCCCCCGGCCTTTGACGTAGATCAGGGTGTTCGCCGTGCCCAGATCGATGGCCACATCATTCGACATATAGCCGATCAAGCGATTGAGAAACATGAGGGCTCACCTATGAAGTCAGCCGGGGTCCCCTCGACAGATGTCGAACTCCGGTCGTTATCCTGCGACCACACACGAAGATAGCAGATCCCGTCGAATCGTTATCGCGCGCCACGCTAGCAGAAGCCCGCAAAGCGCGCAAGTCGTTTCGCGCAAATGGCCTGCTTCGCGCCCGGGCTTTCGCCTTGACCGTGCGGATCGCGATTGGTAGGGTGCTGGACCGTGCTCAAATGGAATATAGTTATGCTGCATGCGGCCGCCGGAACCATTGGCTGCCGAAGGAGGAGCACTGTGAGAAGGGCATCCATCCTGCTTGTCGTTTTCCTTGCCGGCGCCTGGGCTGCCGCGGGAGCATGGGCCCAGGATGCTCCCCCCCCCCCGGATCTCCCGTCGAACGGGAGTCGGCAACGCTCTCGGGCACCGTGACCGGCGCTGCCGGCCGCCCGGTCGTCGATGTGGCAGTCAAGATCTTCGAGGAAGGCATCCTCTTGGCGGAGGTCAAGACCGGCGCGGACGGCACCTATTTGCTGCGTTTCCCCTACCTGCCCGACATCGACTGGACCATCGTGGTCTGGTTCGTGCCGCCCACGCCCGATCTGGTGCCCGAGATTGTGATCCTGCGCGAAAGCCTGCGTGCCAAGAGCCTCGATCTCTGGAGCACCTGCCTGCCGCGGACCGACCTGCGGGGTCAGATGCACTTCGACGTCCAGCTCGTGGACGACGCAACCAAACGCCAGATGATCTCCCAACTCGAATGCTTCAAACGGCAGGCGCAATAAGGGACATGGCTGCGCCCCGGCGGACCCGCGTAGCGGCCCCGCAACGAGCCCCGGGATCGCACGCATGATGCGCATGGAATGGAAGCGTGCGGACCGCCTCGCACGCGAGGGGGATGCAATGGGTGTCAGACGTCAGTGCGCGGCAGTGTTCGCGGCCGCGCTGATCTTTGTCGCGTGCAGCGAGGATACCCTTCCGCCCGAGAAGCCGGGGGAGGAGATTCCGGCCCCCCAGTGGCCCTATGTCGCCTCCACGGATACCTCCGGGATCCTGCTGCACTGGACGGATGTCACTTCCGGTGATGCGGGCTTCGTCATCCGTCGCGGAACGAGTTCCGCCGCTCTTGCACCCATCGACACGACCGTGGCCGACGCGGAAGAGTACTTCGATTCCGATGTCGCTGCAGGCACGACCTACTATTATCGCATCGATGCTCGCGACCCGATCGGACGCTTGAGCGCCCCCGCCGCCTCGCCGGTGCTCTGGTGTGTGGCCGCCGTCAATCAGACGCCCCAGACGCCGTCGGACCCGTATCCCCCCACGAGAAGCGTCGACCTCGAGATCCCCGCCCTCCTGACACTGACATGGCAAGGCGAAGACCCCGACGGCGGCGATCTGGCGCGCGTGCTCTACTTCGGCGCCTCGCGAGCCGAGCTGGAGGCGGTCGCCACGGATCTCTCGGAAAACAGCCACGCGCTCGCACAGCAGTTGGAGAACTCCCTCTTCTATTTCTGGCGGGTGCGCTTCACCGACGACCATGGAGCGACGGCCCTCTCCCCCATCTGGAGTTTCGGCACGAAGATCGAACGGCTCGATGTGCCCGAGGGCTATTTCATCCGCGGCGATTGCGGGACCTTCCACACTGCGGACCCGCAACGCTTCTGCTTCTCGGAGAATCCCCTCTTTGTCTCCACCTTCAACATGGATCGCTATGAGGTCAGCAATCAACTCTACGCCCAGTTCCTCAACGAACTGCTTGAGGACAAGCGCATCGATGTCATCGACGGCGAGGTTCGGGCGTTGGTCTTGGACACGCTCTTCGCCCGCGTGTTTCCGGACGGCGACGAGCATTCCGGCATCGTCTATTCCGGCGAGGAAGCGGGCGGCACCGCCTTCGTGCCCCGCCCCGGCCGCGAGAACCATCCGGTCGTGGAGGTGACCTGGCACGGCGCCCAGCGCTTCGCTCGCTACTACCACCGCCGCCTGCCGACCGAAGAGGAGTGGGAGAAGGCCGCCCGCGGCACGGACAACAGCCTGGGGGAATTCACTCACATCGTCGAAGGAGAGACCACCCTGATCGGGCTGGGATATCCCTATCCCTGGGGCGCCCAGCCGGCCGGAAATCGCTTCAACTACGACCGCAGCGGGGATCCGTTCGAATCGAGCGTCGCAATCTCCACCTCGCCGGCGGGATACTACGATGGGACTTCGCATGGGGACTACGCCACTCAATCCAACAGCAGCCCGTATGGAATCCTGGACCTGGCGGGCAACGCCGCCGAGTGGTGCAGTTCGGAGTTCATTCCCTATCAGGGCGGGGAATACGGAGATCTTATGGTCGTCAAGGGCGGGGGCTGGCGCTCGCAGCCCCATTGGTGCCAGACCTTCTGGCGCCAGGAAATGAATCCCGACAGTTGCGATAATCTGGTCGGGTTCCGGACAGTGGGTCCGTAGCATCGCCAGGGAATGAAAAACGCAGGGCCCGCGCGCGAAGAACCGGGTGCCCGGAGGCGATGCCGGCGGGACAGCCGGGTTTTCGCTTTAGGCCGCGGAGCTCTCACCGGTGAGGAGTTGCGATTCTATGCCATGGCTGCGGTTGAGTGATTCCGAGAAGATCCAGGTGGCCGAGGGCGTGGCTCTCGAGGAAGTCCTGCGCGCCCATGCCGCGCCGCTGGCGACGCGGGCCGTCGCCGCTTGGCTGGACGGCGATCTCGTCGACCTCTCCCGGCCGGTCACCCGGGATGCCCGGGTCCGCTTCGTGACTCCCGAGGATCCGGAAGGCCTCGAGGTCTTCCGGCATTCTTCCGCGCATCTGCTGGCCGAAGCCGTCGTCTCCCTCTTCCCCACGGCTCGCCCGACTATCGGCCCCGCTGTGGACGAGGGCTTCTACTACGATTTCGACCATCCCCCCTTCACCGAGGAGGATCTCGCCCGCATCGAGGCGCGCATGCAGGAAATCGTCGCCCAGGGCCGCCGCCTGGTCCGCCGGGAGGTCTCGCGCGAGGAAGCCCGGGAGATCTTCCGCGACAATCGCTACAAGCTCGAGATGATCGATGAGATGCCTGCCGATGAGATCATCACGATCTACGACCAGGGAGGGGCCTTCCGCGACCTCTGCCGCGGTCCCCATGTTCCCACCCTCGCGATGATCAAGGCCTTCAAGCTGCTCAAGGTCGCGGGAGCCTACTGGCGCGGGGATGCCCGCAACCCGATGCTCCAGCGCGTCTATGGCATCAGTTTCGCGCGGTCCGAAGAGCTCGCCACCCACTTGCGGGCCATGGAAGAGGCGCGCCTGCGCGACCACCGCAAACTGGGGCGCGACCTCGACCTCTTCTCCTTCCACGACGAGGGCCAGGGCTTTCCCTTCTGGCATGCCAAAGGCGCGATCGTTTACAACGAGCTCTCCGGTTTCATCCGTGCGGAATGCCGCCGCCGCGGCTACAGCGAAGTTCGCACCCCGACCATCCTGAACGAGGAATTGTGGCGCCGCAGCGGGCATTGGGATCACTATGCCGAGGCGATGTACTTCGTTTCGATCGACGAGAAGCCCCACGCGGTCAAGCCGATGAACTGCCCCGGGGGCCTGCTGATCTACAAGAGCCGCCTGCACTCCTACCGCGACCTCCCCATCCGGCAGGCGGAGCTGGGGCTGGTGCACCGCAACGAGCTCTCCGGCGTACTCCACGGCCTCTTCCGCGTGCGCGCCTTCACTCAGGATGACGCGCACGTCTTCTGCACGCGCGAGCAGCTTGTGGACGAGGTCGTGGGACTGATCGACTTTTGCCAGCACGTCTACGCCACCTTCGGCTTCCCCCCGGCGGAGGTCGTGCTCTCGACGCGTCCCGCCGACCACATCGGGAGCGAGGAAATCTGGGCCATGGCGACCGCCGCGCTCGAGCAGGGTCTGGCCCGGCTCGCAATGCCCTATCGCCTCGCCGCGGGCGAAGGCGCCTTCTACGGCCCGAAGATCGACTTCGACATCCGTGATTCGCTCAACCGCCGCTGGCAATGCGGGACCATCCAGGTCGACTTCTCGATGCCGGAACGCTTCGATCTGTCCTATGAAGGGCCCGACGGTCAGTCCCACCGGCCGGTCATGCTCCATCGCGCGATTCTCGGCAGCCTCGAGCGCTTCATCGGCGTCCTGCTCGAGCACACCGCCGGACGCCTGCCCCTCTGGATCTCCCCGGTGCAGGCCCGGGTGATCCCGGTGACCGAGGCGCAGCGCGAGTACGCGCGGCAGGTGCATGCCGAATTGGAGGCCGCGGGCATCCGCACCGAGATCGATGCGCGCGAGGACACTCTCGGCAAGCGCGTCCGGGCCGCCCAGCTCGACAAGGTCAACTACATCCTCGTCGTCGGCGAGAAGGAACTGCAGGCACGGGGTGTCAACGTTCGCACGCGCGACAATGTCGTCCACGGGCTTTCGTCGCTTGAAGACCTGATCGGCACGCTGCGCCGCGAGATCGAGAGCCGTGCCCTCGCCTGAGCCGGGCGCGGACCGGCCGGCCGGAGCCGGACCCGGCGCGGCGGCCCGCCTTCGCACCCCCTACCTCCAACTGAGCGGCGGGGCGGTGGCGAGCAAGGTGCTCGGAGCCGCCCGTGAGATTCTGCTCGCTCGTTTCTTCGGCACGGGGGCGGTGGCGGACGCGTATCGCTCCGGACTGACGCTGACTCTCTCCCCGCCCACTTCCTGACCAGCCAGATCGTCGGCCTCTTCCTGCCGGGCTTCGAGCCGCAGCGGCGCGAGATCACGGCGGCCATCCTCCGAATTCTCGCCCTCGGCGTCCCCGCCTGTCTCTACAGCCGCTTCGTGACCGAATCGACCCCCCCCCTTCGTCTTCCAGGCGCATGGGACCGCCTGGCGCGACTTCGTCTCCAAATGGCGGCGCCCGCGCGCGTGGTTCGCCTCCTACGCGGCGCCACTCGCCTATCCATACGACGGGGAGGCCGCAGTCGAGACCGCGGTCGGACGCGCCCTGCAGGGCCGGGACACGCAGTCGGCACGCGCCGCCGAGAGGCGGCCGAGAGGCATTCTTGGAGCCGGCGCTTGCAGGAGATCGAAGGACTCCTGGCGTCCGTCGATGTGGACCCGCCGCGTGCTACCAGTCTTCGCTGACGAGCACGTAGTCTCCGAATCCGTTTCGATCCACGAACACCAGGCGCAGCCCCAGATGATCGTAGTGCCAGATCTCGGTCGGGAATGAGCCGGCCTGGAAGGGGCGCCGGTCGACCATGTCCGGCTCGCCGTGGCGAATGTAGATCCGCCCGCGATCGGTCCTCCATCCGGGCCGTACGAGGCTGAACTGAGCATTGGCATACCGCAGGCGGTCGAAGAATTCTTCCTTGTATTCGTTGCCCGCGGAGTCCGGCGTGGGATCCCGCAGGGCCCAGAAAGCGGCCCAGCGCGAGCGGCGCTCTTCAGGCGCGGCCATGCGCAGCTCCTCGACTTCATCCTCCTCGGCGATATAGCCGAGCGCATCGAGCGTCTCGCGAAAGAACTGGTCGAGCGCCGCGTCGGATTCCACGACCAAGCCCAGCGTCGCCCGCCCGCGCGCCTGCTTGCCCTCCGCGGTCGCCACCACCTCCAACCGGTAGCTCTCCAGCCATAGCCCTTGAATGGAGAGCGGCCAGCTCAGTCGCGTCGAGCCCTCCCCGGCGGGATAATCCTGCCGGCCCTCGAGGATCATCTCCCCGCCACCTTCCTCGCGCCACAGGCTCCAATGCACATACACCTGGGCCGCGGCGAGCTCGGGATGCATGAGCTCGGCGTAGACGCAGATCGGCTGCTCGGGCTCGAGCACCTGGGTTACCATCCGGGAATCGAAGAAGAGATCCGCGATCGAGCCCTCGATCCCGCAGGGGCCGAAGAGCAGCGGCGAGAGCCTCACCTGTCCCGGGAAGACCGGTTCGATCGCCAGGCCCAGGCGCAGGCGCCCCTCATGTCCGGAGCCGGGCTCGGAGAGGGCCACCTCGACCGTGTAGAGACCGGGGGGCACCGGAAGGCGGAACTCCCGGCTGTAGCGCCCCTGCCTCTCTCGCAGAACAGCGCGGTCCGGGATCTGGATCGTCTCGGGGTAGATGTCGCCGGCGATCTGACGCTCGCCCTGGAAGACCAGGACGATCAGATCGAAGCGGGCGGCAAGCCCCTCCTCCATCTTGCGGAAGGAGAGCTCCCGATATGGTACCTCGATACGCACGGCCGCAATCGAACGGGATTCCTCGAGCAATGGCACGACCCGGGCGGAGAAGGCCGGTCTCTCCGGGTAAACCGCGTGAGCGGGCAGTTCCGCCCCGCAGGGCCGTGTGACGAACGCGAATAAGAGGAAGATGATCTCCGCGGCACGACGCATGTCACTTCTCCTCGGTCATGTAACTCTATTCAATAGAATTGTATACGAGAAACGCTCCCAGAGTTGCCCGCATCATGGTACCCTGCTGATTCCGTCCGGACCAGAGGTCGCCGGCCCACTCTGGAATCAACGAAGGGGGCCGCCCTGCCGAAGTTCTTAGGGAGGCACGCCCTTTGCTGGATTCGGGGGGAGCCATGGGTAGTCCGCCAAAAAAACGCCGCTCCACAAGCCAGACCCGCTGTCGGCCCTCCAAGGCCCGCAAGCCGAAGGCGACCCCGCGGCCCCGGCGGGCGGGACGGGCCCCATCCCCCGCCGACACCCGCGTCCTGCTCTCTCTCGAGACGACGCTCAAACAGCGGATCGTCGGCAAGGACGATGCGATCGAGCGGGTGGCGAATACAATCCGTATCCGTCGCACCCACTTGGACTTCCGGCCGAACCGCCCGGACGGGGCCTTCCTCCTCGTCGGCCCTTCCGGCGTCGGCAAGACCGAGTTCGCGATGGCGGTCGCCGAAGCCATCCTCCCGAGCGAACAGCAGATGGTGCTGCTCGACATGGCCGACTATACCGAGGAGGCGGATCTCGATGACCTCATCGTGACTCTCGTCCCCGGACAGAATGACATTCTCATCGAGGGGTCGCTCACCACTCCGGTGCGGGAAAACCCGCGTTCGGTCATCCTCCTGCGGGACCTCGAGCATGCCCACCCGAATGTCCGCCGGCTCCTGCTCCACATCCTCGATCGCGGCACGATCACGGACGCCCAGGGCCCGGTCGATTTCAGCCAGACGATCCTCTTCGCAACGACGCGCCTTCATCCCGACGAGGGAGAGACCGTCGAGCCGATCGGCTTCCATCGCTCGAGCCTCTCGAAAGACGAACGGTGTCGCAAAGTCCTCGAGGA
>JAZDGX010000071.1:0-2316 GCA_043806645.1 Candidatus Eiseniibacteriota bacterium
GGGCCGGATCAGGAGGCCGCGCTGCCCGTCCGCGCTGATCGTGCCGCCCGTCGTTCCCCAGAGACTGAAATGGGAGACCGGGGGCCCCACGCTTAGGGAGGAACCCTCGGGACGCACCTCCACGGACGTGAACATGATGTCGTAGCTCACATAGAAGAGGCGGTCGCTTTCGCGCGGCCATTCGGGCATCACGCCGCCGTTGGTCGAGACCTGCCACTTGCGCCCCGCACCGGAAAGGGGGGCCACGTAGACTTCCGACTGTCCCGACTCGTCGGAGACATAGGCGATCCAGTGCCCGTCGGGGGAGAACCTCGCATTCCCTTCATCCGCTTCGGTCTTCCAGAGCGGATAAGGCTTTCGCTCGCCGTCGAGCGGCAGGATCCACACATCTCCCTCGCACTCGTAGGCGACCAGGCGCCCATCGGGGGACCAACTCGTGGCGCGCTTGTTCTGCTCGGTTTCGAGGATCGGGTGCTCCGGTTCCGTTCCGTGAAGGGACTTCTCGTACAAGTCGAAGGGCCCGCGGCGAGCGGAGGAATAGATGATGCGCGTGCCGTCCGGCGACCAGAGCGGAGCCTGATCCGCCGCGGGATCGATGGTGAATCGCGTGCGCGCGCCGCTGCCGGCCTCGCACACCCAGATGTCCGACGAGCCCGAGCGCGGATCTTCGATCCCGACGGCTACCCGACGTCCGTCCGGGGAGATCGCGGGCTCCGCATAGGCGGCGGCATCCCCGAGTTTGCCCTGCGGCTCGCCGTTCCGATCGACCCAGATCAACTCCGCCAGATCCAATTCCCCGCCCGAGTGAAAAACCAGAACGCCGTTCTCCGATGCGGAGAAGGCGCCCAGCGAGGCTCCCTTCAGGTTCTGGATGCCCTCGGCCACGGTAACGGCCGCCCCGGAGAATCGCAGTCTCCGCGGATCGAAGCGTCTCGCCATCAGCGTGGCCTCTCGCATGAAGAGCAGGTGTCCCGAGGCGTAGAGCACGTTCGCCTCCGCGGGCATGAGCACGCGGACCTCGGGCTCACGGAGGGAGCCGACCATCACGGCATCGGGCTTCGTGGTGTCGCCCGTGCGCGCAAGGTAGAGGAAGGTGTTCCCATCGGGGAGAAACTGGGGAAAGCGGTGGGAGGATTCCCGGCTCAGCGTATCCAGCGTGGTAACGGGGACAGGGTCGCCACCCTCCGCGGAAACCCGGTGGATGCAGGACGCGGCGGTGGGCGCGAAGAGGATCACCCCCGCGCGATTCCAGGTCCCGCCCTTGCCATTCTCCGCATTGCACAGGGCAAGCACCGATCCACCTGCCACCGGGGTCGTCTTCAGTCTCCGATCGGCGAAGAACCCGACCGTGCGGCTGTCCGGCGCCCAGAAGGGATAGGCAGCGCCTTCGGTGCCCTGCAAGAGTCGGGCCTCCGGCGCGTCCAGGTCGCGAACCCATAGCTGCGGCCGTTGCCCTTCCCTCTTGGCCGCGAAGACCAGCCGGCGGCCGTCGGGCGAAACGGTGGCCCGACCCGGGTTGGCGGGAGTCAGATAGAACTCGGTTTCCTCGGGCGCCGGAATGGACACCCGCACCGGGAGGACCTCCCGGTGCGCGCTCCGGTAGTAGGCGATCCCGAGAGCGCCTGTCGCGAGGCCGAACACCAAGGCCACGACCCAGGCCAGTCGCTGGCGCAAGCGCCGGTGCGAGGAGACCCGTGTGGGAATCCCCGCCTGCGAGCCGCCCTCGGAGATCCACTTCAAGTCGAGCAGGACATCGTGCATCGTCTGACGCCGCTCGCCCGGGTCCTTCGCCAGGCAGTTGCGGATCAGCCGATCCAGGGCCGGCGGCAGCGCAGGCTGAAGCGTGGAAGCCGAGGGCGGCTCGCGTTCCAGGATCGCGGCGATCACTCCCGCCTGCGTCTTGCCATCGAACGCCTTCTGCCCTGTAGCCATCTCGTGGAGCACGGCGCCGAAGGCGAAGATGTCGCTGCGCGCGTCGACCTCGCTCCCCTCGAGCTGCTCGGGAGCCATGTACTGCAGCGTGCCGACGATCGTCCCCTTCATCGTCAGCGGGCTGAGCGTGGAGGCCCCCGCGATTTCAGAGCCTTCCACGGCCACCGGGACGCTCTTCGCCAGGCCGAAGTCGAGGAGTTTCGCGCCGGTCTTGGTCAGCATGATGTTGCCGGGCTTGAGATCCCGGTGCACCAGCCCCTTCTGATGCGCCACATTCAGCGCGTCGGCGATTTCGATGGCGTGCTTCAGCAGATCCCCGACATTCAGAGGACCCCGGAGGAGCCTGGCGGCGAGCGTCTCCCCCTCGAGGTATTCCATCACGAG
>JAZDGX010000072.1:0-11027 GCA_043806645.1 Candidatus Eiseniibacteriota bacterium
CGAGCAGGACGAGTGCGAAGTGGATCGGGCGCGCATGGGACATGTGAAGCCTCCCGAAGCGGTCTTTCCGTGCCGCGGCATGGACCGTGGCCCGGAACTGGGAACACCCCAACTTGTTGCGGTGAGATCCCCCGCGGCCGCGCAACGCGGATACGCGCGGGGGGAAGACTCTACAGGTCGTTCCCCCTCCACCCTTGCCGGGTCCCTTTCGACAGGTACGGAATCCCCGCCCCAGGGGTTCCCCCGAGGGCGCGTGGATGTTGCCGGGTCTCACGGTCGTAAACTGAGCAGCGGCAGTCCCGTTGCTTCATCCACTCCGCGCTCGAGTGCCAGCGGGAAGGCACGCACGAATAGCTCGAGCGTGGGGCGGACCCGGGCTTCGATGAGATGCCCGCCCAGTGTGGTTCCGTCTTCCCGGCCGAGGAGCACATGGGCATGAACACGGGGCTCGCCCTCGAAGAGCGAGAAGTTGCCGGTCAACGCCAGGACCTCGAGTTGTTCCGCGAAGCGTGTTTTCACATACGTCTTCGCGTGCGGATCGAAGTACCCGAGCGTCACCTCCGCGAAGGCCCCGATACCACTCACTTGCGCGGACGTGATCCGCTGCTGTCGTGCGAAATCGAGCCAGCAGGCCGGCACCTCGTCGCCCGTCCGCATCACGAGGATGAAGTCCATCGCGCCGTCCGGGAGTTGCTGCACCTGCATGGCGCGTCTCTCCTTTCCGCAAGGATGACCCGGCGCCGAAAGGGATGCCGGCGATCCGGCCCGGAGCGCACCCCGAGTCGCGACCCGCGGGAATCGGTGCGCGGCCCCCGCCGCTGTGCGGCTACAGCTCCTCGTCGTACGCCTTGCGGCTCCGATCAGGCGCCGGTCCGAACTCAGGGCTGAGAGGCGGGCGCTCCGCGTGGAGCCGCATGACCTCCTGGATCCCGCGATCGAGCTGCGCGTCGATTCCCTTGGCCAGGTCCTGGGGCAGATTGTCGATCTCGATGTCCGGATCGACTCCGTGACCCTCCAGGCCCCAGCCGCGCACGTGATCCCACCAGGGGCTTTCCGGACGCGTGAACATGCCGCCGTCCACGAGCGGCGCGCCGCCGCGAATGCCGACCACCCCGCCCCAGGAGCGCTTGCCGATCACCGGGGCCAGTCCGGACAGCTGCACCGCCGCCGGGAAGATGTCGCCGTCGGAACCGGCTTCCTCGTTGGTCAAGACGACGAAGGGACCGTTGAGCACGCGATAGGGATACGTATCGCGACCACCGTAGCGCCCGCGACCCCAGCTGATGACGTGCCGCTGGAAGCGGGCCAGGATCATCTGCGACACCATGCCGCCGCCGTTCCAGCGCGCATCGACGACCATGCCCTCGCGATCGAGTTGCGTGTAGAACCAGCTATCGAACGTGGAAAGGCCTCGCCCCATCATGTCGGGCAAGTGGATGTAGCCGATCTTGCCGTCGGTCTTCTGCGCGACGTACTCGCGATTGCGGCGCACCCAGTCCGCGTAGATCAACTCGCCTTCGCTGGACAGAGGTGTGACGGCCACCTGTCGCGAGCCTTCCATCTGCGGCTTGCTGTTGACGGTCAACATCACCCGCTTGCCGGCCAGGTTCTCGAACGCAGCCAGGAAGGGCTGATCGGGAGAGAAACGGCGGTGGTTGACCGCCAGGATGCACTCGCCTTCCTTGACGTCCCCGCCGGGCTCCTGCAGCGGCGAACGCACTCGATCCGGAGCCCCTCCGCGATAGATGCGATCGACCCGGAAGCCGTCGCCTTCCCGCGCGAGGCGGGCGCCGAGCAGGCCCGTGGAGAGATGCGGCGCGCTTAGCCCGGGGTCGCCGCCGAACACGTACGTATGGCTGGTGGAAAGCTCGCCGATCATCTCGGCAAGGACGTCGCGCAGTTCCGAACGCTGCGCGATTCGCGGCAGCAAGGCCGCGTATTGGTCGCGAATGCCTTTCCAATCCACGCCGTGCATTTCCGCGTCCCAGTAGAAGTCACGCATGCTGCGCCAGCTCTCGTAGTAGATCTGCTCCCACTCCTCCCGGGGACTCAGTTCGATCACCATTGCGTCGAGCGAAACCTGGGACTCGGACAGATCATCGCCGGGAGGCCCGTCGGTGCCGACGACGTAGAGCCGCCCGCCGCCCTTGGAGATCAGGATCTTCTTGGCCTTGGCCTGCAGATCGAATCCGGCAATGCCGGCCATGAAGACCTCCGCCTCCTTCTTCTCATGATCGAAGGCCATCAATGCGGCGGTCGGCTCTTCTTCCTCGCCGAAGGGGCTCTCGCCCAGCAATCCCTGCAGCGGCACGGAAGCATAGAAGACCTTGCCCGCAGTCGCGGCCAGACCGAAGTAGCGGCCCGCCTCCACGGGGAACTCGATCACGCGATCCGCCAGGCCCTCGAACGTGATCTCGATCGGCTCGACCTTGTCTTCGTCCTCCTCCTCGGCCTTGTCTTCCTTGGCGTCCGACTTGTCCTCGTCGCCCTTCTTTGCCTCGTCCTTGTCCTTGTCCTTGCCGTCATCTTCGTCGCCGGTCGGAGGCATCCCGGCCATATCCGCGAAGGGGTTCTTGACGTCCGGGCGAAGCAGGACCAGGTAGGGACGCGTCGGCTGGGTGACGATGGTCTCGAAATCGAACCAGCCGATCACGGGGTCGGTCATGCGATCGCTGAGAAAATAGAGATAGCGGCCATCGGGGTCCCAGGCGGGCGTGCGATCGTTGGTGTCCCAACTCGTGACCTGCTGGGTCCGGTTCTCCCGCACGTCGTGGATGAAGATCGAGGAGAAGTAGGCCGAGTTGTTCTTGGAGTAGGCCAGCCAACGCCCGTCCGGACTCCAGACGTATTCATTGATCTCGCTCGACTCGCAGTAGTCGACCTTGCGCGGCGTTCCGCCGTCGGCTTCCACGACATACAGCGTGTGCGTCTGGTCGGCGAAGGCGATCCACTTGCCGTCCGGCGACCAGGCGGGGGGGAAGTGCCAGCCCGTGCTCGCGGCGGGTTTCACGACCTTCGTCTCGCCGCGTCCCCAGGCGTCGGCGGTGACGATCGCTTCTTCATGGCTTTCGTCGGTGATGTAGACGATGCGTTCGCCTTGCGGTCCGAAGCTGGCGCGACACTCGCGTGCGCCGCTGCCGCGCGTGATCGGCAGCGTGACGCCGTCCTCCACCGGAATCGAGAACATCTCGCCGCGCGAGAGGACGAGCACGCGCTCGCCGTCGGGCGCCAGGGCGAATTCCGTGAGATAGGCGGACGCGTCGGGGTAGCGCCTGCGCGTCAGGATCCGCTCGCTCGGCAGATCGACAGGGATCGTGCGCTCCGCGCCGGTTCCGGGATCGAAGAGGTGCACGTCGCCCGCCAGCGAGAAGACGATTTGACCGTCGGGGCCCATGGCCGGATAGCGCACATCCCAGCGATCGAAGGTCGTGTGGCGCGTGCGGTCGGAGCCGTCGGGCCGCACCGACCAGAGGTTCGCCGTGCCGCCTTGATCCGAGAGGAAGTAGATCCGCCCGCCGTGCCACATGGGGAAGATGTCGACACCGTCGAAGTGGGTGATCTCGGCATAGTCCCGGCGATCGGGATGCCCTTGCCAGATTTCGGGCGCGGTGCCTCCGCGATAGCGCTTCCAGGTGCCGCCGCCCCAGGTGCGGGTGAAGGCCCAGGCGCCGGTGCCGGAATCGATGTAGATCCAATTGGCGCGACCCAGCGGGAGCTTTTCCGGATCGCCCCCGCGAAACGCGACGGCGTAGAGCTCCTCATCGCCGTGCGGCGAATCCCGCCGGCTGCTGAAGATGATGCGTTCTCCGTCCGGGGTCCAGGTGACGACCCCGTCGGGGCCGGGGTGCCAGGTAAGCCGCCGCGGTTCCCCGCCGCCGACGGGCATGACGAAGACGTCCCGATTGCCGTCGTAATCGCCGTTGAAGGCGATCCAGCGGCCATCGGGGGAGAAACGAGGCGAGGCTTCGCTTCCCGCGTGGGAGGTGATGCGCCGGACCTGCGACCCGTCGTCGGCCCGGCAGATCCATAGATCTCCCTCTGCTGAGAAGACCACGTCCCCGCCGTGAATGTCCGGCGAAATCAAGTATCCCTGGTAGGCCCGCGCGGATCCGAAGCCGGCCATGAGGAGGAAGGCGAAAACCGCGATGAGTCTGGGAGAGCGCGTGACTTGATTCACGCTCCGCATGTGCACCTCCTGTACGCATCCATCAGGGTCACAAAGGACGAGCGACGATATCAGGCACGCCCCCCGTTCCACAAGGTCCGGGGGGCGTGTCGCCAGGGGGGATGTCCGGGGCAAACCTCAATCTCCAGTTACGAGGAGTGGAGCGATGGGGTTTCGAGAGCGACAAAAAAGAAGGATCCATTTGACGAGACAGCCACCCCATGGGCCATACTGCCTGCTTCAATCGCTTTGTGCCTGCCCATGGCAGGGGCGCGAGGTCCGCATGCCGGTCGGGTCCATGCTGCACGCCAAGGGCGTGACGAAGGTCTATCAGCAGGGCGGCGCGGAGATCCGTGCGCTCGACGGCGTTGATCTCGAAGTGTTCGAGGGAGAGTACTTGCGGATACTGGGGGCCTCGGGATCCGGCAAGTCCACACTGCTCAATCTGTTGGCAGGGCTGGACCGACCCTCGGGGGGCAGGATCGAGACTCCGCTGGGGGTGCTTTCTGAAATGCCCCCGCGCGCCCTGGCCGCTTATCGCGCGGCTTGGGTCGGCATGGTCTTTCAGTCTTTCAATCTCATCGCCCACCGGACCGCGCTTCAGAACGTGGAGCTCGGGATGCTCTTCCTCGGCCTCCCGAAGGCCGAGCGCCTCCGCCGCGCCCGGGAAACCCTCGCGGAGCTCGGAATGGGCGACCGGCTGCATCACCGTCCGGCGGATCTGTCCGGCGGCGAGCAGCAGCGCGTCGCATTGGGCCGCGCCCTGGCCAAGCGACCGCGCCTGCTCCTGGCCGACGAACCGACGGGCAATCTCGACCAGGCCACGGCGGATTCGCTGGCGGGTCTCTTCAACCGGCTCAACCGAAACGGGCTGACGATCCTGCTGGTGACCCATGACACGGATCTGGCTGCGGCGGATGCGGGCAGAACCATCGCCATGCACTATGGGCGCATCGTGAGCGAAGCGGTGCGCGGGGAGCGGCCGCCGTGCTGAAAGAGCTGCTCGCCATGGCTGCCGGCAACCTCTGGCGGATGAAACTGCGCACGGGGCTCACGGCCGCGGGGATCGTCATCGGCATCGGCGCACTCGTCGCCATGCTCTCCTTCTCCTTCGGCATGCAACACAATGTGACGGCCGAATTCCGCGCGCTGAAGCTTTTCCGGACCTTGCACGTGATGCCCGCACCGGCCGCCCCCGCCGGCGAGGGGGAGACGGCGCCCGCCGCGCTCTATGATGCGGCGATCGAGCGCATCGCTGCTTTCGACGGCGTCGAGCTCGTCTATCCCCAGGACACCTTCGATGCCCGCATCGAGTGGGGGAGCCGGCACGCCGACATCACCGCTCAGGCGCTCCCCGCGAGCTTCGGCGAGAAACGCGGCATGAAGCGCATGGTGGCAGGCCGGTTCTTTTCCGCCGACTCGGTCGCGGAAACGGTCGTCAGCGCGCGACTGGTGAAGCGCCTGGAGACCTCGGCCGATTCCATCCTCGGACAGACGCTGCGCCTCCGCACCGCCGGGCGCGCGCAGCTTGTCGAGCGGTTCCTCGAACCGCTGCTCGAACGGATGGGGCTTCCGGAACGCGCCCGGGCGATCGCGGCGGAAGTGACCTCCCTGTTCACGCGGCAATTCGGGCGCAACGAATGCGCGGTGGTGGTCGTGGGCGTGGCCGAGCCGGAGAGCGGCTGGGGTTTCCAGATCCACGACGTGCTGCTGCCTTCGCGGATCGCCGGAGGGCTCGATCGGCTCAGTTTCAGCAATCCGCTGGAGCTGCTTTCGCGGTTGGGCGCCGATGGAGGCGGCTATCCGCTGGCGGTGGTCACCCTGCGGGACGACGCCGATCAGGAAGCCGTCCGCGTGCAGGTCGAGGGGCTGGGGCTGCGTGCCATCAACTTCGCCGCCGAATTCGAAGAGATGCGGCGCGCATTTCTAATTTTCGATGTCCTGTGGGGTGTCATCGGTGTGATCGCGCTCGCGGTCGCTTCTTTGGGGATCGCCAACACGATGATCATGTCGGTGCTCGAGCGGGTGCGGGAGATCGGGGTCCTCAAGTCGCTGGGGGCGACGGACGGCCACGTGCGGGGGATCTTTTTGGCCGAGTCGGCCTTGATCGGGTTGACCGGTTCGGTGGGTGGAGTGCTGCTCGGCTGGGCCGTCTCGCGGGTCGCGTCCGTGATCGTGCGGAGGGTTCTGGTCGCTCAGGGCAATCCGGAGATGGATCTCTTCTACCTGCCGGCGTACATCGCCCTGGGCGCGATCGCCTTCGGCGTCGGTGTCAGCCTGCTCGCGGGCCTGCTGCCGGCCGCCCGTGCGGCGCGGACCGATCCGGTGCGGGCGCTGCGACACGAGTAGTCCGTCCGCGGCGGTCCCAAAGATGCGGAGGCGGGGATGCGTCTCTTGATCCTGGGAGGAACCGTTTTCCTCGGTCGCCATGTGGCGGCTGCGGCGATCCAGGCCGGTCACGAGCTGACGCTCTTCAACCGCGGATTGCACAATCCGGATCTGTTTCCCCAGGCGCGCAAACTGCGCGGCGATCGGGATGCCGACATGCGCGCACTGACGGGCGGCGAATGGGATGCGGTGCTCGATACCTGCGGCTATCTGCCCCGCGTCGTGCGCAAGTCCGTTCGCCTGCTCTCCTCCCGCGCGGGTCACTACACGTTCGTTTCGAGCATTTCAGTCTACGCCGGCCGAGGGGCGGATGACATCGACGAGAGCTGTGCCGTGGGCACGCTCGCTGATCCGTCCATCGAGACGATCACGGCCGAGACCTATGGGCCGCTGAAAGCCCTCTGCGAGGGCGCGGTGGAGGGGGAGATGAGCGGCCGTGCGCTCATCGTCCGTCCGGGCCTGATCGTCGGTCCCCACGATCCGAGCGACCGCTTCACCTACTGGCCGCGGCGTCTGACGGGGGGTGGGGAAATCCTGGCTCCCGGCCGGCCGCAGCGCCGCGTCCAATTCATCGACGTGCGCGATCTGGCCGCATGGATGTTGAAGATGATCGAACAGCGGCGCAGCGGCGTGTTCAACGCGACCGGTCCCTCCCGCGCAACGGCCATGCGGAGTTTCCTGCGCGAATGCGGTGAGATCTGCGACGGCCGCGGCCGCCTCGTATGGGTCTCCGATGAGTTCCTGCAGGCCGAACGGATCGCGCCCTACACGGAGCTGCCGCTCTGGATCCCCGGCGAGGACGACCGCGTCGATTGCCGGCGGGCCATCAAGGCGGGCCTGACCTTCCGGTCGCTGCGGGCGACGGTATGGGATACCTTCGCCTGGGATCTCTCCCGGCCCCCGGGCACGGCGTTGCGCGCGGGACTGTCGCCCGATCGGGAAATCGAGTTGCTGCGCGCATGGCAGGCGCAAACCGGAGCGCCCGGGCCTGGCGCGTGAGGGTGCGGTCGATGGAAGAACGAATCGAGTTCCGTCCGATCATCAGTGCGGATCGCGACGATTTGCTGGCCATCGCGGCGCAGATCTGGGAAGGGCATGACTATCTGCCCCAGGTCTTTGATCGGTGGGTGAGCGATCCGCGCGGCTATTTCGCCGCCATGGTCCTGGAAGGCCGGCTGATCGGGTGCGGGCGGCTGTTCTTGTTCGACGCGCGGCGGGGTTGGCTGGAAGGACTGCGCATCGATCCGTGCCATCAAGGGCGCAAACTGGGACAGCGCATGGCCCGGCACGTGGTCGATTACGCCCGCCGCCGCGGCGTCGAGGAGTTGAGTTTCGCGACCTACTTCCGGAACCACGGTTCCATCCACATCAGCGAGCTCGCGGGTTTCCGCCGCACCGCGATCTTCACGAATCTGGAGCTGCACGACATCACGGGGGCCCTGCGCTGGGCGGCATCCGTGGATTGTGCCGGTCTTGAGGAATCGCCCGTGCTTCCCGAGATCGGCGACACGATGAGCAATGACTGGTTCTTCGTGCCCGCGGGCGTGCCGGATCGCGCCGGATACTTCCCCGCGGCGCGCCTGATCCGGCAGGGGCGGCAGGCGCTGATGGCGGCCCCGAACACCAAGGTGTCCGATTGCCTGGAGATCTGCTGGGTCGGGGCGCCCGCCGGCGATGTCGGCCCGGCCTGTCTCGCAGGCGCCATTCAAGTGGCCCGCGAGGGCGGGTTCGGGCAAATGCACGTGATGGCGCCGGCGAAGCTCTCGCTGGCGCGCTTTCTCGAGGCCGGCTTCGTCTACCAGGAAGAACCGAACGATGTCTATCTCTACGGAGCGCGGGTGTCGGAGCTGCGCATGCCGGAAGGAAACGAATCCCCAGCCGGGGCCGGACCGCCGGGGGACTCGGCGTAGGCCGATGGAGCGGCGCGACGGCGTCGTGCGCGATGCGCCGATGATGGGCCTATACTGCATCCGGAGCCGGGCCGACCGCGTGAAGGTCGCAGGCGATGGACCTCCCCCCAATCCCGAATGGCGCCGCCGAGGAGGCCGGAAGGAGGTGGCGCGATGTTCGCTCCCGAATGGTCCCGTTCGGCTCATGAGATGCTGCGTCTGAGCTACCGGCGCTCGGTTTTCTGGTCGGGTTCGGTGGCGGTGGTCCTGGTGATCCTGGCGGCGCTCTGCTGGCCGCCCTACACTCCCGCGTCGCCCGAGACGCGGATCGTGCCGCAGGTGCCCTGGATCGAACCGTCCCCGATCATCGTCCCTCCACCTCCCGCGACTGTCGTCAGGCCTGAGGGCTACAGCGGCTTCACGATCGATCCGTGGGCGCTCCCCGGGGCGACGATCCCGGAGCTTCCCGATCCCTGGACGTGGACTCCGCCGGCCCTGCCGGAGGCGACCGAGTTTCTGGCCATTCCGAAGCGCCTGCCGACTCTCGTCTATCGCCCCGCACTCGAGTACCCGTCGATTGCGAGTCAGAGCGAATCGGAGGGGCGGGTCGAGATCCTGGTCACGGTCGACGAATCGGGCCGGGTGGTAGAGGCGAGCATCTATTGGAGCGATGTCTCACCGGCGTTGGAACTGGCAGCGCTGACCGCGGCGCGCGGCTGTCTCTTCGAGCCGGGGCGCCAGCGCGGCGTACCTGTCCCGTGCCGGGTGATCCTGCCCTTCGACTTCGTCATCCACTGACATCCCGGCGCCCCGCAGGGGATCGCGCCGGCGGTGTGATGCAGGCGCGAGTTATTTGGGTTTCGCAAGTGCCGCCGGCTTGCTCTCGGCGGACGGCCGGCGCCGCGCCGGGCGCTTGCGGTGCGGCCGCGGCTCGCTCTTGATCGCCGTCACCGCCGTCACCACCCAGGTGCCTCCGGCGCTCTCGTCGCGCGTGAAATCCAGCAGGCCATGCGTCCGGGCGTCCTCGAGCAGATCGCCGAAGGTCCCGTAGCCGTAGTTGCTCTGGTTGAAGTCGGGACGCTTGCGCTTCATGGCATCCTTGATGAGCGAGGAGTAGAGCGTTTCCCGGCCTTCGCTCATGAGGGCGCGCGTGGTGCGCATCAGGAACTCGAAGACATGGCGCTTCTCGGCGGGCACCTGGCTCAGGTTCTCGCCCGGCTGGGGTGCCGGTTCCCTGACCAGATCGTCGTAGAAGATGAAGTCGTCGCAGTTGGCCACCAGGAGGTGGGCCGTGGAATTGCGCATGCCGACCCCGATGACGGACTTGTTGTTCTCGCGGAGCTTGGCGACCAGGGGCGAGAAGTCCGAGTCGCCCGAGGCGATCACGAACGTGTCGATGTGCGACTTGCTGTGGCACAGCTCCATCGCGTCGACCACTAGCCGGATGTCGGCGCTGTTCTTTCCCGAAATGCGGGGTGCGGGGATCTCGATCAGTTCGATGCCCGCCTCGTGGAGATCCGCCATGTACTCCTTGTGGTGGCTCCAGTCGGCATAGGCCTTCTTCACGATCACCTTGCCCTTCTCCAGCAGGCGCTGCAGGAGCAGATTGATGTTCAGACGCATGCCGGCGTCGCGAGCACCGACGGCCAGATTGTCGAAGTCGATATAGAGCACGAGATTCGCTTCATCGTTCGCGGCCATGCTTGATCTCCTTGCGCGGGCGTTTCCGCGCCGCCCGCATGGGCCCATGCCGGCTTGCCGTTGAGGATGCCCGCGGATAGAATCGCACGTCGACGGAAGGGGATCAACAGCGCAGCGGGCGTTTCGCCGCGCGGAGGAAGGAAGGTCGAAATGGAATGGCAACGGCTCTCGACCCACGAACATGCGCGGCGCCGCTTCACCGAGGCCCTGCTGCCGATCGGAACGCTGGAGGCGCACGATGGCGGCCCCATCGGCACCGACAACCTGATCCCGGAAGCGTTGTGCGAGAGGCTGGCCGAGCGGCTGGCGATGCCGCGGCTGCCGCTCATGCCCTATGGGCTGACCAAGTCGCTGCTGGCCTATCCGGGGAGCTGCCAGCTCACGGCCGAGGGCTTGGAGAAGTTCCTCATCGATGTCGGCCTTTCGCTGCAGCGCAATGGGCTGCAGCGTCTCTTCGTCATGAACGGTCATGGCGGCAATACCGAATCGCTCAGGCGTGCGGCCGGCCATCTCTTCACCGAACACCGCTTGTACGTCGCGGTGATCGATTGGTGGTGGGAGGTCCAAACGCAGGCCGCGGAGATCTTCGGAAAGGAGGGGCTGGGGCACGCCGCCGTCGACGAGATGGGCATGCTGCTGGGGCTGCATCCCGAGGTGCGCCCCGGGATGCCCTCCGGTCCGGTGCCGTCCTTCTATGTCTATAAGGGCGTGCAGGCCTATCCGGCGCCACGTCCGGTCATGACCTACGAACGGCCGGATGACCCTGTCGATTTCTCGCGGCTCACACCCGAGCGGTGCGCTCGCTTCGCCGATCTGGTTACCGAATGCATGGAACGGATCATCCGGGAGATCCAGACGGGGTGGGGGGAGATCGGCGCGTAGCT
>JAZDGX010000073.1:0-20373 GCA_043806645.1 Candidatus Eiseniibacteriota bacterium
CTCCTGGCGGCAGGTGCATCGCGAGTTCCAGGGCACGCTGGCCAACAGGTATCCCTTCTCGACCGACGCGGAAGACGCCTCGCTGGAGGATTTCGTCGCTTTCTTCGGCCCCGACGGAACCTTCTGGCGCTACTACAAGGAGAATCTCGCCGCCGTCGTCTCGGAGGACGGACGCGAGGTTCCCGATCAGCGCGCGCCGGTCTCCGAGGCCATGCTGCGCTGCCTGTCGCGCGCGTATCGCATCCGCCGCGCTTTCTTCCCGAGCGGCAAGCTCGGCTTCTCGCTTTCCATGCAGGCGGAGCCGCCGGTGCGCCCGCAGGACGCGACCTTCTTTCCGCAGCAGACCCGTCTCGAAGTGGGCGGCCAGACGCTGCTCTACGAGATGGGCCCCGGCGTGTGGAAGAAACTCGAATGGCCGGGCCCCAGTCCCGAACGAGGCGCGGCAATGCGCATGGTCGCCAGTGGAGCGGCTTCGCAACCGCTCGAACGGCAGGGTGCCTGGGGATTCTTCCGCCTGCTCGACGCAGCGCAGACGCGCGGGCCTTCCGGCGGCAGCGCTTCAATCCAATGGACGCTCAACACCGACAAGGGCACGGTGGCCCTGCCATACAAGGTGCAGGGATTGTCGACGGCCAGTCCTCTGGATCGCGACATCTTCCGTTTCAGCTGTCCCGCCGACATCCGGGAGTCGGGACGTTGATGGCCGCTCCCGCCTACACCGCGGGCTGTTTCGGCAAACTGCCCCTGGCGGCGGATTTCCTGCAGCACCAGACGGGGGGTGCCGCGGCGAGGGCCTTCCTGCATTGGTGCGAGGAGGGCGTCCATCTGCTGGCCGAGCGGCGCGGCGCCGAGACGGGGGACCTGCTGTCGCGGATGCCGGCATTGGGGTTTGTTTTTCCCGACACGCGCTCGAATGAATTCCTGGTCGGCAGGATGATCCCCGGCCGTGATGCCAGCGGGCGGCGCTTCCCCTTCTCCGCCTTCCTGCGCGGCTCGGGATGGAAGTCGCTCTCCTTCGGCGCGTCCCCGCTCGCATTCGAAAACTTCTTCGCGCACGCGGACCGCTTGCTTTCCTCGAATCCGGCCGATGTCGCCGCGTTCCTCGAGGGAATCGACGCGCTCCATGCGACGGCGCCGCCCGCGGGGGCGCTCGATCCGCACGCGTTCGAACGCTCCTTGGCAGGTCGCGAGGTTGGACCGGAAAAGACGATCGAGGCGGCCGAGCGGCAACTGGCCCGACTGGCCGCGCGCGGGCGACAATTTCCGGGCTATGCGCTGCGCTTCCCGCTGCCCGCGGGCACTCCGCCCGAGGCCTGGGCGAGTTTCTGGTTGGGCCTGGCCGAGCGGGCCTTCGGGCGCCTGCCCGCGGCGGCCATTTGGGGCGCACGGTCTGACGGTGCACCTTCGGGCGCCCGGGAGTCCGGCAGCGGGCCGAGCCTCCCGGCGTATCTGGATCTGATCCCCGAGCCTTACGACCGCATCGCCTTCCTGCACCTCGCCGATCCAGGATTCGAGAGCGAGCGGTTGATGACTCTGGCCGAGGATTCCAATGCCCCACCCTCCAGGACGCTTGAGTCCACCACCGATCTGGCCGATTTCTGGAGGGAGGCCGTAGCCCGGCTGGAAGGGGCGCGCTGACCGGCGTGGCTAGGCGTAACTGATTCGGAAAGAAGGAGTTGAAACCGACGTCCACAGGGACGATCGCGGGGGCGCCATGGATCAGAAAGAGCTTGAAGCCCTGGGCTCACGCCCCGTGCGGGATGACGCGCCATCCGGGGACCCGATCCGGGACCAGCCGGAATTCGAGGCTCTTCAGCTGCAGATCCGAAAACTCGAGCTCCCCGCCGGAGAGCAACCCGATTGGGCCATGGTGGTCGAGTCGGCCGCAGGACTGGTCCGCGACCGCTCGAAAGACCTGCTCGTCCTGTCATGGCTGGCCGTCGCCCTCGCGGAGCGGCAGGGACCCGCGGGGCTCCGCACCGGCCTCGCGATCGTCCGCGACGCGGTCACCGGCTTCTGGGACACGCTCTATCCGGAGCCCCGGCGAGTTCGCGCCCGCGTGGCCGCCATGGAGTGGCTGTCCGCGCGCGCGACGCGAACGGTCGGACGCTTCGACCTCGATTCGGCCGCCGTGCCTGCGCTGGAGGAGTCGCTTTCGCTCGTCGAAGCCCTCGATGTCTTTTTCCGCGAGAAGGTCGAGGAGGGCTGGGGGGGAATGGGAGACCTGCGCTCGGTCTTGAACGAATGGCGCGGACGCCTGTCCTCCCCTTCGACCATCGGCCCCACGCCCGCGACCGGCAGTGCAGCTCCGGCGGGGCCCTCTGCGGCTGTCGGGGGCGCGATGGCCTTGCCGGCCGAAGCTCCCTCGACCCCGGCCGACATTCAGCGCTTCCTGGAGCAGCTCAGGCAGGGCGCCTACCGCTTGGCCCAGTCGCTACGCGAGGCGAATCCCAAGGACCCGTTGGCCTATCGCCTGCCGCGGGCCCTCGCATGGATGCATCTCGCGCAGCTTCCGCCCAACACCGGCGGCAAGACCGAGATCCAGCCGCCGGGGGACACGACCGCCCTTCAGGAGGCCGCCCGGCAGAGCCAATGGCCGGCCCTGCTCGAACAGACCGAGGGACGCCTGCGCGCGAGCATTCTCTGGCTCGACCCCCATCGCTATGCCTGCCAGGCGCTGGAAGCGATCGGGGCGCCCGATGCGGCCGCGGCGGTGACGATCGAGCTGGCCGGCCTGCTGCGGCGCCTCCCCGGCTTGGATCAGCTGCGCTTTGCCGACGGCGCGCCGCTCGCAGACCCACAGACGAAGGCCTGGATTCGCGAGCATGTCTTGGCCCAGGAGGGCGGGCCGGAGGCACGAACCGCCGCTCCCGCCGCGCCCGCGCAGGCCGCGGACGAAACGGAAGGCTGGGACGAAACGGTCGAGAAGGCCCACGCTCTCGCCCGCCGCAAACAGCTCGCAGATGCCATTCGGTTGCTCGAAGAGCGGGCCGCCGGATGCCGCCGCCTGCGCGCCCGCGCCGCGTGGAGGCTCGAGATCGGCAAACTGTGCCTGCAGAACGGCCGTGCCTCCACGGCGTATGCGCACCTGAGCGCGCTGGACGCGGAATTGCGTGCGGCGGGCCCGGACGCGTGGGATTTTGACTTCGGGCTGGACCTGGCAAAAAACCTTTTCCTCAGCCATCAGGCTGCCTTATCCTCGGCGCGCTCGCCAGCCGGCGAAGAACTGACTGTCTCGCAGGAACTTTGGGGGAGGTTGTGCCGGATCGACCCCTCGGCTGCGGCGATGCTGGAGGGAAAACCCTGAGCCTCGCGCACCGAATCGATCGCGATCCCGGAGGGCTGCATGTCCTGCTGATCCGGACGGGTCCGCGCATGCGGCGGTCCGGACACACCGATCACTGTTTCGCACAAGGAGGAACCCATGGCGCGTGAGGGATCCGTAGCCCCTCGGGAACGTGTCAACATCGTATTCAAGCCGGCTCTCGGCGGCGCCCAGACGGAGATTGAGCTGCCTTTGAAGCTCCTCGTGCTGGGCGACTTCACGAGCCGCGCCGATGACACGCCGCTCGAGGAGCGCAAGAAGGTCTCGGTCGACAAGGACAACTTCAACGAAGTCATGTCGAAACAGGAGCTGGGCCTCTCGATCAATGTTCCCAACCGTTTGTCGGGGAAGGAAAACGAGGAGCTGCCCGTCAACCTGCGCTTCGACACGCTGAAGGACTTCGAGCCGCAGGCCATCGCCCAGCAGGTGCCGGAGCTGGCCAAGCTGCTCGAATTGCGGGAGGCGCTTACGGCGCTGAAGGGACCTCTCGCCAACGTCCCCGCTTTCCGCAAGAAGATCGAGGAGTTGCTCAAGGACCACGCGCAGCGCGATCGGATTCTCAAGGAACTGGGCCTGGACGAGGCCCCCAAGGGGGAATGAGCCATGGGTCTTGAGGAACGGCCGGAAGAGAAAGCACAGCCGCAAGCGCAGCCACAGGCGCAGGAGTCGATCCTCGACGAAATCATCGGATCGACGACCAAATACAAGCGCACCGACGAGAGCTACTCCATCGCGCGGCGGGGACTCGAAGCCTTCATCAAGGAACTGGTCGGCAAGGAGGGCCTGCGCGTTCATCAGTCGGTCGTCAATCAGATGATCGCCGAATTGGACCGCCGGCTGGGGCAGCAGGTCGACGCCGTCCTGCACCACGCGGAGGTGCAGAAGCTGGAGTCGGCCTGGCGCTCGCTCAGGTTCCTGATCGACCGCACGAACTTCCGCGAGAACATCAAGCTGGAGATCCTGAACGTCTCCAAAGACGACCTGGCGAATGATTTCGAGGACTCCCCCGAGATCGTCAAGTCGGGCCTGTACAAGCACATCTATACCGCGGAGTACGGGCAGTTCGGCGGCGAACCGGTGGGGGCGATGATCGCCAACTACGAGTTCACCGCCCATCCCGGCGACATCAAGCTCCTGCAGCACGCGGCCAGCGTCGCCTCGATGGCCCACGCGCCCTTCGTCGCCGCGGCGGCACCGAAGTTCTTCGGCGAGGATCGCTTCGATGCCCTGCCCAACCTGAAGGATCTGAAATCGATCTTCGAGGCTCCGCAATACGCCAAGTGGCGTTCGTTCCGCGAATCCGAGGATGCGCGCTACGTGGGTCTCACCGTCCCGCGCTTCCTCCTGCGCCTGCCCTATGGACAGGAAACGGTTCCGGTCAAGGAGTTCAGCTACGAGGAATCCTACCAGAACCATGACGACTACCTGTGGGGCAACGCCGCCTTCACCTTCGCCTCGCGCCTGGCCGATTCGTTCGCCAACTTCCGCTGGTGCCCGAACATCATCGGCCCGCAGAGCGGCGGGGCGGTCGACGATCTGCCCGTCCACGTGTACAAGGCGATGGGCGCGGCGGAGCAGAAGATCCCGACCGAGATCCTGATCTCCGAACGGCGCGAGTACGAGCTGTCCGAGGAAGGCTTCATCTCGTTGACCATGCGCAAGGGCTCGGACAACGCGGCCTTCTTCTCGGCCAACTCGTGCCAGAAGGCGAAGTTCTTCGGAGCATCCAAGGAAGCGAAGGAAGCCGAGACGAACTATCGCCTGGGCACGCAGCTTCCCTACATGTTCATCATCAGCCGCCTTTCGCATTACATCAAAGTGCTGCAGCGCGAGAACATCGGCAGCTGGAAGACGCGCTCCGACATGGAGCGTGAGCTGAACGTGTGGCTCAGCCAGTACGTCGCCCAGATGGACGACGCCAGTCCGGCGGTCCGGGCGCGCCGGCCTCTGCGCGACGCGCACATCACCGTCTCCGACGTGGAAGGCGAGCCAGGCTGGTACCGCGTCGATCTGAAGGTGCGCCCCCACTTCAAGTACATGGGCGCCTTCTTCACCCTGTCGCTGGTCGGCAAGCTGGAGAAGAAGTAGTGCGAGGACCCGTGCCGCTCCGCGCGCGGCCCGGCTGTGACGATGACTTGCGGTGAGGTGACGGTAATCGCAGACAGGAGGTAAGAGACATGGCGAACACGGTGCATCTGTTTCTGAAATCCGCCGGGACCGCGGTCGAAGGGGACAGCACGATCCTTTCGATGGGGCGCGAGGGCAGCATCGAATGCTTGAGCTTCGAGGATTCGGTGCGCACGGCGCGCGAGCGCAGCTCGGGCATGGCCAGCGGTGAACGGACCTACGAGCCGGTCCGCATCGTCAAGCGGATCGACCGCTCCAGCCCCCTGCTGGCCAAGGCGCTGTGCAACAACGAGGTGATCGAGGGCCTCTTCAAGTTCTATCGTCCCAGCCCGACGGGCGACGGGACGACGGAGCAGTTCTTCACCGTCGAGATCAAGAAGGGCCGCATCGCCTCCATCACGCGCGTCTCGCCCGATACGATCGACCCCGCCAGCGCAAGCTCTCCTCCCACCGAGGAGGTCACCTTCGTCTTCGGGTACATCCGCTGGTGCTACGAACCGGGCGGCGTAGAGCACGTCGACGAATGGTCAGCGCGCGCCTAGACGCGAACGATGCATGCGCCTCCCGCCGGCCGTGGCCGCGGGAGGCGCGCGCGTATTCAGGATAGGGCATGCCCAGAGAGCGAAGCCTGCTCGAGCGGTTGCAGCAGCCCGATCAAGCCGGGCGGACGATCCACGACGACACGCGCTTGCGCGTCGATTCGGTGCTCGCGAATCTGCGGCGCCTGCTCAACTCCCGCCACGGGATCGCGCGCACGCGCGGCGACTATGGGATCCCGGACCTTACGGAAGTCGTGCACAGCTTTCCGGAAGCGATCGGCCAGATGCGCACCGCGATTCGCACCGCCATCGAGCGATACGAGCCGCGGCTGCGCCGGGTGAATGTCCGCAGCGTGGAGACACCCGACGACCCGCTATCGCTGCGCTTCGAGATCACCGCCGAGTTGATCGGTTCCGACGAGCGCGCCTCCGTCTGGTTCGAAACGCGCATCGACCCAAGCGGAGAAGTCGAGCTGCACACGTGATGGCTGTCGCGGTCATGCGGGGCTACCTGGGCGCCGGGGCACGGATGGGGTCAGCGGGATGTTAGCACCGCGCAACATGCAGAGCCTTCCGGTTCCGCCGGCGCCCGTCGCGCGGTGCGCTCAAGGCGCGCGCCGTGCCGATAACTATCTCTTCGCGCGCGCCGTTCCCGCAGACCCCATCCGTGCCCCGGCGCCCTGCACGGCCTCGAAGCAAACCCGATCCACATGCGCCCGCCCGGCGCTCCCTCCCCCGGTCCCGGATGCGCATCGCCCAAGGAGCCTCGCAGAGCACGGATGCTGAACAAGTACTACCAGGACGAGCTGATCTACCTGCGCGAGCTGGGTGAGGAATTCGCCCGCGCCCACCCGACCGCCGCCCACATGTTGGCCGGCCCCGGCGCCGATCCCGATGTGGAGCGCCTGCTGGAGGGCTTCGCCTTCCTCTCCGCGCGCATCCGCGAAAAGCTCGACGACGAACTGCCCGAAGTGACCCACGGGCTGATGGCGCTCCTCGCGCCCCATTATCTGCGGCCGGTGCCCGCCGCCACGATCGTCGAGTTCCAGCCGATTCTGGCGGCGTTGCGGCAAAGTCGTACGGTTCCCCGCGGCATCGAGGTCCAGTCGGTGCCGGTCGAGGGCACGCCCTGCCGGTTTCGCACCGCCTTCGACGTCACGCTGAGCCCGCTGTCCCTCGACGACGTGCGCATCGAGAACTCCCCGGGGCGCGCGGTGTTGATCCTGGAATTCCGTCTCTGGAATCAGGCCCGCCCGGAAACGCTCGACCTGCGCCGCGTGCGCCTGCACCTGCACGGCGATCCGGGTCTCACCTATCCGCTTTATCACGAACTGCGCACGGGAGTCGCGCAGGCCGCCGCCCTGCGCGTCCCCGCCGATCCCGCCGGGCCCCGCCTGCCGCTGACCCTCGCGACGGTGGGTTTCGCCGACGAGCAGGCGCTGCTGGAATACCCCGCCCGCTCCTTCTCCGGCTACCGCTTGTTGCAGGAGTACTTCGCCCTGCCGCAGAAATTCCTCTTCCTCGATCTCGTCGGACTCGAGCGTCTGGCCGAAATCGAGCCCGGAGATCGCTTCCGCGTCGAGATCGGTTTCGATCATGCCCTGCCGGCGAGTCTCCGCCCGGGGCGTGACGAGATCCGGCTGTACTGCACGCCCGCGGTCAATCTCTTCCCGCATGAGGCCGATCCCTTCCACATCGATCGCACGCGCACCGAATACCGGCTGCGGCCGAGCGGCAAGGACGCGTCGCACTACGAGATCTACTCCGTCGACGGCGTGACCGCTTCCATCCCCGGCAATCCCGTCGAGCAGGAGATTCCCGATTTTCACTCCTTCACCCACGCCCCCGCAGCGGCGGGGCGGGCCATCTATTACAGCGTGCGCCTGCGCCCATCGGTCGTCGACGAGCGGACCGACGCCTACCTCGCCTTCGTCGACGCCCCGGGCGCCCCGGCCTCGCTGGAGGCGGAGACGGTGAATGTCCGTCTCACCTGCTCCAACCGGCGCCTGCCCGAGGGCCTGCGCGCGGGTGACATCCATGTGCCGACCGATTCCTCGCCGGAGTTCGTGAAGTTCCGCAATCTGGCGGTGCCCATTCCGTCGCTGCCGGCCCCGCTGGATGGAGATCTGCATTGGCGGCTGCTCTCCCACCTGGCCCTGAACTACCTCTCGGTCACGCGGATCGAGGCGTTGCGCGGCGTGCTCAGCCTCTACAATTTCCAGAATCAGCGCGATGCCCAGGCGACGCGCGCCAACACACGCCGCCTGCAAGGAATCACCGCCGTGCACGCCGAACCGGAAGATCTGCTGGTCAAGGGCAGTCTGGTGCGCGGCACGGCGATCACCCTGGAGTTGCGCGAGGATCACTTCGCCGGCGCGGGCGATCTCTATCTCTTCGCCAGCGTGCTCAATGAGTTCTTTGCCCTCTACGCCGGGTTGAACACCTTCACCCGTCTCACCGTGCGCGAGACGACGCGCGGGGAGGTTTACCGATGGCCGCCGCAGAGCGGACGCCGCTTTCTGATCTGATCCGGCGTCTGCGCGATGAGGCGCGCCGGACTTCGTTCTTCCAGCTCGTTCAGCGGCTGCGCAGAGCGGAGGAGCATGAAGTGCCCTGCGGTGCGGCCGGCCCGCCCGCCGGGGAAGGCTTCCGCTTCCGGCCCTCCACGCGTCTGAGCTTCGCCCCCACCGATGTGGATGACCTCACCGTGCTGCAGGTGGAAAGCGACGGCGTGCAACCTTCCCGGAAGAGATTCCGCATCACGGTGAACTTCCTCGGCCTCTACGGGCCCGCCTCGCCGATGCCGAATCACTACAGCGAGGAGATCCTCTGGTCGGCCGCCGAGGGCGAGCGGGTCCGGGATTTCCTGGACCTCTTTCATCACCGCCTGATCTCGTTTGTCTTCCGCGCCTGGGAGCGTGTCCGCCACCCGATTCTCTTCAATCCAGACGCGCCTGATCCGGCCACGCGGCGTGCGACCTGCCTGGTCGGCCTCGGCACCGAAGGCATGCTGGCAGCGCTTGGAGCTTCACCGCTGCCCTTGGTCCGCGCGGCGGGGCTGCTCAATTGCCAGCATCGCTCGGCGGCCGCGCTCGAGGCGTTGCTGCGCGATCACTTCCAGGGCGAGGTCGCGGTCACGGTCGAGTCCTGCGTCGAACGCAGGGTGCGCCTGCGGTCGGATCAGCGCACCCGCCTGGGCGGGCCCGTGGGCCGCTTGGGGGCGGATGCCTGCCTGGGGCAGACCATCGCCGACATCGCCGGAAGTTTTCGCGTGGCCTGCGGGCCACTGGCGGTAGAGCGATTCCGCGAGCTCTTGCCGGGATGCAAAGGCATGGCCCGCTTGGCGGGCCTGGTGCGGTTCTTCGTGCCGGCCTTCCTCGATTTCGATCTGCGCCTCCGCCTGAGACGCGGCGAGGCGCCGGCGTGCCGACTGGCGCCGGAGCTCGGCCTGCCTTTGGGACAGATGACGTGGCTGCTGCCCGCCGATGATGCAGAAGAGCAGGTGATCGTCCCCGCGCGGGGCAGCGATCCGCTCTACCGGCACAGCGCCGCTTGAACAGCCCCGCGGCCGGGGTTCGAGAACTCAACCTCGCCGCGCCCCGCCGGATGATCCGCGCGGCGGCGCGCAACGAATCGTGAGGGAGCCATGATGGATGTGGATCTCAAGGCCTTGATTCGGAAGCTGAACCGACCCGCGACCCGTTTCCTCGAAACGGCGGCCGGACTGTCGGTTTCGCGCGGCCACCATGAAGTCACTCCCGAACACCTGCTGCTCGTCATGCTGGACGATCCGCTGGCCGACGCGCAGGCGATTCTCCGCCACTACGGTATCTCGCCCGCGCCGGTGCTCGCCGCGGTCCAGAAGGTCCTCGAGCAATATCGCGCGGGAAGCTCGGGCCGGCCGGTCTTCTCGCCGCTGCTGCTTGAATGGGTCCAGGATGCCTGGATGCTCGCCTCCATCGAGTATGCCGACACGCAGGTGCGTTCGGGCACGCTGATGCTGGCGCTCTTCCTGCGGCCCGAGCGCTACGCGGCCGACGAAATCACGCGGCACTTCGCAGGCATCAAACGTGACGAGTTGCGCCGCGATCTCTACCGGATCACGGGGAAGTCGAAGGAGGCCGAAGCGCAGGTGGGCCTCGCGGGCGAAGCGCACCCCGGAGCCCCCGGACGGCCGGTCGAGGAGACGGCCATCGGCCGCTTCACGATCGATGTCACCGAGCGCGCGCGGCGCGGCGAGATCGACCCGATCTTCGGCCGCGACCGCGAGATCCGCCAGATGATCGACATCCTGGCGCGGCGGCGGAAGAACAATCCGATCGTCGTCGGTGAACCGGGCGTCGGCAAGACCGCCGTGGTCGAGGGCCTTGCCTTGCGGATCGTGAGCGGGGATGTGCCCGACATCCTGAAGAACGTCCGCCTCCTCAGTCTGGACCTCGGCCTGCTGCAGGCGGGCGCGGGCGTGCGCGGCGAATTCGAAAACCGGCTGCGCGGCGTGATCCAAGAGGTCAAGGCCTCGCCGGTGCCGATCATCACCTTCATCGACGAGGCGCATACCCTGATCGGTGCGGGTGGCGCGGCCGGCAGCGGCGACGCGGCCAACATGCTCAAGCCCGCCCTGGCGCGCGGCGAGCTGCGCACCGTCGCGGCAACCACCTGGTCGGAGTACAAGAAGTACTTCGAAAAGGATGCGGCCCTCGAACGGCGCTTCCAGGTGGTCAAGCTGGACGAGCCTTCCGAGGCCGACGCCGTGCTCATGATGCGCGGCCTGCGCGAACGCTACGAAGCGGTCCACGCCGTGCGAATCCTGGAAGAGGCGATCGAGGCGGCCGTGCGCCTCTCGAGCCGCTACATCTCGGGGCGCCAGCTTCCCGACAAGGCGGTCGATCTGCTCGACACGGCGGCCGCCCGGGTGCGTATCGCGCGCGCGACCGTGCCGGTCAAGGTCGATGATCTCGATCGCCGGCGGCGCGAGATCGAACGCGAGCGGGAGGCGCAACTGCGCGAGCGCGACCTGGGCGGCAAGGCCGATGAGAAGCGCCTCGCCGAGCTGGGCGAGGAGCAGCAGCGCGTCGAGCAGGAACGGGCGGCGCTGATCGCCCGCTGGGAGCAGCAGAAAGCTGCGGTCCAGCACGTGCTCGATCTGCGGGCGCGCCTGGCCGGGGACGGTGCGGCAGCGCCGACGGCGGCGACCCCGGGCGCCGCGCCGGAGCCCGGGCCCGCACCACCGGCGGCGACGGCCCCACCCACGCCCCCGCCCGATCCGGAGAAGCTGCGCGCCGAGCTGGAGACCGCGCTGCGCGAATTGCGCGAGATGCAGGGCGATGATCCGCTCGCGCCGCTCGATGTCGACGGCCGGGTCGTGGCCAGCATCGTCTCCAATTGGACGGGCATCCCCGTCGGCAAGATGATGCGCGACGAGGCGGCGCTGGTGCTCGGCTTCCGCGAGCGTCTCGGCGAGCGGATCAAGGGTCAGGACCATGCCCTGGATGCGGTCGATCGCGGCATCCGCGCCGCGCGGGCGGGACTCAAGAACCCGAAGACCCCGATCGGCGTCTTCCTTTTTGTCGGCCCGAGCGGGGTGGGCAAGACCGAGACGGGGCTTACCGTCGCCGATCTCATGTTCGGCGGCGAACGCTTCCTGACCACGGTCAACATGTCGGAATTCCAGGAGAAGCACACCGTCAGCCGTTTGATCGGCTCGCCTCCCGGCTACGTCGGATACGGCGAGGGCGGCGTGCTCACCGAGGCCGTCCGCCAGCGTCCCTATTCGGTGGTCCTGCTGGACGAGGTCGAGAAGGCCGATCCCGAGGTCATGAATCTCTTCTACCAGGTCTTCGACAAGGGCATGCTGCAGGACGGCGAGGGCCGCCTGATCGATTTCAAGAACACGATCATCTTCCTGACCAGCAACCTGGCGACCGATGTCATCATGCAGCTTTGCTCGACGCCCGTGCCGCCCACGGGGGACGAAGTGATCGCCGCGATTCGCCCGCTGCTGGCGAAGCATTTCAAGCCCGCGTTGCTGGGACGCATGGAGATCGTCCCCTTCCTCCCGCTGCGCGGGGAAAGCCTGAAGCAGATCGTGCGCCTGAAGCTGCGCCAAGTGACCAACCGCCTCGCCGACAGCCATCACATGCGGCTCGATCTCGATCCGCGCGTCGTCGATCTGATCGCCGCGCGCTGCACGGATGTCGATTCGGGGGCGCGCAACATCGATCACATCGTCAATCAGCACTTGCTGCCGATGCTCTCGACGCAGCTGCTCCAGCAGATGGCGGCGGGGCCCTTGCCCGAAGCAGTGCGCCTCGCCGTGGATCAGGGGGAGAACTTCGTGATCGATTTCGCCTGAGCCCGCCGCCGTTGGATCCCGCGGCGGGCGCGGTCCGACGCCCGTCCGCCGTCTCGTTCAGGAGGAGGACGCGATGACCGCCCGGCCACCCATTCGCTTCAATTTCGAATCGCCGCGGGCCAGCGCCGATGAATTGCGCGTCACGGCGTTTCACGGAACCGAAGCGATCTCGGAGCTCTTCCAGTTCGAGATCGACCTGGCTTCGGAGATCGGCGCGATCGAGCTTGACGAAATGGTCGGCCGCCCGGGGCGGCTGATCTTCCTCGACGAAGAGGGCGAGCGCTGGATCCACGGAATCGTGACCCGCTTCGAGGTCGTTGGCCGCGGCGCCCGGCAGTTCCGCTACCGCGCCCGCCTCGTGCCAAACGCCTGGATGCTCAAATTGCGCCGGCAGTCGCGCATCTTCCAGAACCTGACGACGCCCGACATCCTGCGGGAGGTCTTCGAAAACTCGGGTCTCTCGCGCGAGGATTTCCGCATCGACACGCGCGCGGCCTACCTGCGGCGGGAATACTGCGTGCAGTATCGCGAGAGCGACTGGAACTTTGCCGCCCGTCTGATGGAAGCCGACGGCATCTTCTACTACTTCGAGAATGCCGCCGACCGCACCGTGCTCGTGCTGGCCGACCGCCCCACGGCCCATCCGACGATCTCCGGCGAGGCGGCCGTGCCCCATCGCCAGCCCGGCATGGGCACCGGCGAGCGGGAAGAGGTGTGGCGGCTGCGTCTGGCCCAGCAGGTCCGCCACGGCGCGGTAACCCTGCGCGACTTCGATTTCACGCGCCCATCGCAGCTCCTGGAAGAGCACGAGGAGGACATGCGGCGGGAGGCCCGCGGCGAGACGCGGCTTGAATACTACGACTAGCCCGGCGATTGGGTGCAGCAGGCGGACGGCACCGACCTCGCCCGGGTGCGCCTGGAAGAGCTGCGCGCGCGGCGGCTGGTCGCCCGCGGCGAGACCAACGTCGCCCGCCTGTTGCCCGGTCACAAATTCACGCTCGCGGACCATCCGTACGAATCGAGCGACCAGGAGTACGTGGCCATCGCGGTCAAGCACTGGGGCAGCCAGGAGCAGGCCGCCGGGGATGAAGCGCGCGGTGAAACGGGCACGGTCTACCACAACACTTTCGAGGCGATCCCCGCCGACGTCGTCTTCCGCCCGACGCGCCGCACCGGTCTGCCGCGCATCGACGGGCCGCAGACGGCGATCGTCGTCGGGCCCAGCGGAGAGGAGATCCACACCGACGAGCACGCCCGCGTCAAGGTGCAGTTCCATTGGGACCGCGCCGGCCAGCACAACGAGCGTAGCTCCTGCTGGATCCGTGTCTCACAGGCGTGGTCCGGCGCGGGCTGGGGCGCCCTGCAGATCCCGCGCATCGGCCAAGAGGTGGTGGTCGACTTCCTCGAGGGCGACCCCGATCGCCCGCTGATCATCGGCCGCGTGTACAACGGCGAGAATCCGCCCCCCTATGCGCTCCCGGGCGAGAAGACCAAAAGCACGATCAAGTCCGATTCCTCGCTCGGCGGCGGAGGCTCGAACGAGCTGCGCTTCGAGGATGCCAAGGAGTCCGAGGAAGTTTACCTCCACGCCGAGAAGGATTGGGACATCGTCGTCGAGAACAACAAGACCCAGCGGATCGGCCACGACGAGTCGTCACGCGTGGGTCACGACCGCTCCCGCCAGGTCGGGCACGACGAACGCGTGCAGATCGACAACGATCGCGAGAAGTCCATCGGCGGCGACGAGACGGTCTCGATCGTCAAGTCCCGGACGACGCGGATCGGGACGATCGAGAAGCTCACAATCGGACAGAACCGCGAAACCGCGGTGGGCTCGAACGAGCGCCTTCTGATCGGCGGCGTAATGGAGGTCACCGTCGGAGCGAACGTGCAGTTCACCATCGCCGGCGACAGCGCCCAGACCATCGGGAAGAGGTCCATCCAGCATGTCGGCACCGACAAGGAGACCATTGTCGCCGGAAAGCAGGACTCCAAGGTCGTCGGGAACCAGAACCTCATGATCGGGGGCAAGGCCGAGTGGACGGTCGGGCAGGGCCTGCAGGTGGTCGCGAAGAAGATCTTCATCGGGGCCACCGATCAGCTCGTCCTGATGTGCGGCACGGCGAAGATCATCATGAAAAAGAGCGGCGACATCACCATCAAGGGCAAGAAGATCACGATCGAGGGCAGCGGGAACGTGGCCGTCAAGGGCACCAAAATCGCTCAGAATTGACGAAGCGAGGATCAGACGATGACCAACGAACAGGCCGCAATCGCGCGCTTGCCCATTCCGTCCGCAGGTGAATTCTCCACCTGCCGGACGGGCCGGATCGTGGCCGTCGGGGACGACGGCCGGGTATTCGTGGACTTCCCCGGAAACCCGGGCGAACCGGTCGCCGCGCGCTGCCTGACGCGCCTCGGGACGCCGGAGGTGCCCGCCGCGCATCCCGGGATCGATGCCGAGGTCCTGCTGCTCTTCGAGAACGGCGATCCGGGCCTCCCGATTCTCGTGGGGCTGGTCACCGACCGGATCCCCACGGAACCCGAGACGGCCGAAGCGTCCCGCACCGATCCGGAGCAGGAAGTCTTGCTGGACGGCCGCCGGATGGTATTCACCGCGCGCGAGGAAATCCGGTTGCGCTGCGGCGAGAGTACGCTGCTCCTCAGGAACGACGGGAAGATCCTGATCCGCGGCGCGGAACTGGTCAGCCGGGCCAGCGGCAGGAACAAGATCAAGGGGGCCTCGATCACGCTGAACTGATCGAGGCGCTGGAGGTCCTGAAGACGTGAGCGGCGGCGCGCGCACAGAATCGATCGCCATCACGGCGGCGAGCGTTCTTTCACCGGTCGGCAGCGACACGGCACAGACCTGCGCGTCGATTCGCGCCCGCATCAACCGCTTCGCCGAGTGGCCCCCCTTCCCTGTCGCCGGAGGGCGCGACAGCCCCGAGGCGGCCGAGCCGGCCGTGCTGGCCGCGTCGAAGCGCTTTCCGGCGGAACTCGAGGGCCGCGATCGGTTGACGGCGATGTTGCTCGCCTGCCTGCAAGACTTCCTGCTCGAAGCGCGCCTCACCCGCGAAGATCTCGCGCACACGCCATTTCTGCTTGCCTGCCCCCGGCCGGACGACGCCGTGGCGGCGTGGCATTTGGAATCCACCTACGTGGAAGATGTCTTCCGCCGGGCGTCGCTGCCGAAGCCGCCCCTGATCGCCATCGATGCCACCGGACACACGGGCGTCTTCCGGCTTCTGGAGCAGGCCGTCGCTCTCCTGCGCGCGGGACGCTGCGACCGCTGCATCGTGGGGGGCGCGGACACCTGGTTTTCCGCGAGCCGGATCGCGGCCCTCGATCGCGCCCGCCGCTTGAAGAGCAGCCGCAATCCCGACGGGTTCGTTCCCGGCGAGGCCGCGGGCCTGGTGCTTCTGGAGCGGGCCGGCGGCGCGCGGGCGTTGGGCCTGCTGGACGGGCCGGGGCTCGGGGAGGAACCGCAGACCTCCGGCGGCGACCGCCACAGCACCGGGAGCGGCCTCGCGGGAAGCATCGCCGCCCTCCCGGCCGGCGGAGCGTGGAGCCGGGTCTACTGCGATCTGAACGGTGAGAGTTATCGCTTTGCCGAATGGGGCGTCGCGCGAGCCCGCCTGGGAGAACGGTTCGCGGAGACGATCGCCCTGATCCACCCTGCGGATTGCGTCGGGGATGTCGGTGCGGCGAGCGGCGCGCTGCTTCTGGCTTGCGGCGTGGAGGCTTTCCGCAGAGGCTACGCGGACACCGAGCGGGTGCTCTTGTGGACGGCTTCCGATGAACGCGAGCGGGCGGCGGTCCAGGTGACGGCATCCGCATGAAAGTAGCCGTCCGCGGCGCCGGGGAACCGCCCCCGGCCCGCGATCCGGGCAGTCACAAGCTGCGGCCATGAAAGGAAACCTATGCCGGCGACGGTAAACGCCAACATGCGCACCGTGGTGCACAAGACCAGCAACGGCATGTCCATCGCCTTTCCCGATCCGTGCCTGACGCCGGCACCCCCGGCGCCTCCCGTGCCGATTCCCTATCCGAACATCGCGCAGTCGACCGACACCGCGCAGGGCAGCACCACGGTCAAGGCCGACGGCAATCCGATCATGCTGCAGGGATCGAACTTCTCGCAGAGCACCGGCGATGAGGCCGGCAGCGTCGGCGGCGTTATCTCGGCCGTGACTCGCGGCAAGGCCGAGTTCATCATGTACTCGTTCGACGTCATGGTCGACGGCAAGTGCGTTCCGCGCCTGGGGGACCTGATGCTCCACAACAAGGGCGGCACCTTCAACACGCCGCCCACGCCGGAATTCCAGCCACCGGCCATTGTGGTACCGATCCCTGAGGTACCCGAAATCGAGGCGGCACAGGAGACTCGGGACTGGGGTCTCGGCGCGATGTCGATCGTCCAAGGCGACGCCTAGCCGGATCGAGAGCGGCAACCATGATCAAACAATACGTGAATCTGCCGGAGGACGCGGCGCAGCATCACGGCTCCAGCGTCTCCTTCGAGGTGCCGGCCACCGATCTGGCCGCGCCCGAGGAGGCCGTCGCCCATGCCGAGTGGTGGGTGGAGCCGGTCCCGAACCTGAACGAGGATCCCCGCTATCTAAGCGCTGTTTCCCGCGCGCACATGCGGCGGGAACAGACGCGCAATCAGCACGACGTCTTTCGCAACACGCTGCTCCTGCCCCCTATCGGCGGGGACGCCTATCACGTGAAATGCTCCAAACGCGGCGACCGCTCCAACCCCGTCGAGCACGAGGAGATCGAGACCTGGCGGAAGCTCTACTACACCGTGCATCACATGAACAACGACTGCCGCGACTTCTTCAACACCCTCAAGGACGCGTTTGAATACGCCTTCGAGGAGGCCTTCATCGAGCTGGAGCTCGTGTCCATGGCCGCCACGCTTGTCGACGAGCCCCGCACGCGGGCGACCAACGCGCTCACCCATCTCTACGCCACCAGCCCGCGCCTGGCCGACCGTCCTTTTCATCTGCGCCTGGTCGTCTTGAACGACATCTATGCTACCGACGCGGGGCGTTACGACGAAGTCACATCCGACAGCATATACATTATCCTCACGGACCGCCCGCTGGCCGACGACCATCCCATTCGCTCCGTCCGCGCGCGGGTCGTGGGGCAGCACACCTGGCGGACCATGACGAGCCACACTTCCGTCACCGGGGAGGATGAGCTCACCATCCGCCTGGAGGATCACGCGCAGATCGCGGCGGGGTTGGATGCCGGCAGCGACATCCAGGTGCAGGTTTCCGTGACGGAGCGTGAGCATTACCTGGGTCACAGCATCGGCAATTTCTGCTGCGTGCGGATCAACGAAGAGGGGACCTTGGAGGATCGCCAGGTGGTCGTGCTCCAGACGCTGACCCATGAGGTGGGCCACGGCTGCCAGCAAGTGGTGGAGCGGGAACGGATCTACGATGAGGACGGTGCATCCGCCGGATGGGAGATCAACGCCCTGTGGCACGATGACGCCTTTGGCGGTACGGGGACGCACTGTGCGAACAACGCGATGCTGGCTCCGTCGGCCGAGACCTCGAGCGGCCAGACGTATGTGCACCAAGCGGGCATTCTCTGCACGATGTTCTTCCGCGACGATGAAAACGTCGACAACGACGGGAAGTTCTGCAATAGCTGTCTGGAGCGGTTGACCCGGGTCGACCTGGGAGCGACCCAGATGCAACAGCAAGGCTGGAATCGGTACTGAGGCATGTCCATCCGGAGTGAACGGCTTGCGCTGCGCGTGACCGATCTCGTCTCGGGCGAGGACCGGCCCGGCTTTCCGCGGCTGGTCCCGCTGCAGCCGGGCATCCGCATCCACGCCGCAGAGATCGCCTACGCCCAACCGGATCTGAGCTTCCACCTCCTGGTGACCTACTGCTTCCCGCGTGAGTTCGTGAAGCGCTTCCAGCGCCTGGACCAGGCCTTGACGCTGCTCGCGGAGGACGCGGCGTCCGGGCTCCATGCCGCGCTGAGTCTGGCCGATCCGCACAAGCGCTACCCGGCGCTCGAGGGCGAGAACTACAGGGCCGGACCGCCCCCGCGCACGCGCGCCTTCCGGACCGGCTATCGCGAGATCCCGCTCGGCCTGAGCGTGGAGCCGCCCGACTTTCATCCCTCGCTCTTTCTGCGCGTCGTGCTGCAGGATCACGTCTCGAATGTCCTGGCCTTCGACCTCTCCGCACCCGCGGTCGTTTCCTATCAGGACGGCCGCGTGGCGCCGGTCGAGCTGGTCGATATGGAGATCGTGGAATGACCGCCGCCGCGTTCGACCCGCCCACGCTCGAGACGCTGGGCATCCGCATCGGCGTTCCCGAGCGCCCCGCGCAGGCGGCCGGCGCCGGGCCGGGCCCCTGGCCGGCAGGCGCTCCGCTCTTCCTTGATGCCGTCGCGCTCCTCCCGGCGGCCGACGAGAGGGCGATTCCGCAATGGATGCGCGCGATCTTCCTCGCGTGCATTTCGGAAGCGAATCAGGCGCGCATGGTGGTCCGTTGCTTCAAGGACCGGGTGATCGCGGCGGGAGAGATCCCGATGACGAAGACCGACGGCGCGCCGGCCTTGCGGGCTTCCTGGCGCATCCATCTGCAGGCGGAGATCGGCCGGGAACTGCCGGCGGGACGCTACTACGTGCAGCTATCCGCCCGTCAGTTCTTGTCGAATGTCGTCCTGATCGAGGTGGCCTGACGTGAGGGCGGCCTTGGCGCTGGGCCTCGTGCTTGTTCTTCCGCTCGCGTGCGGGCAGGAGCGATCCGCTTCGCGCGCGGGATCGCGGGAAGGAGCCATTTCGCGCACCGGATCGCGGGAAGGAGCCGTGGTGGCAGGACCGGTTCCGTCGGAATCGTTCGCAGAGGACGCCGGCTGGCGGCGCTGCGCGAGTCTCTATGAGGCGATCCGTTCCGCCGACGATCGGCGGGCGCTGGACGCGTGCCGCGACAGCGTGGCCGATTTCGAGGCGGACATCCTGCTCGCGGGCGGGCGGGAAGTCGGCCTCCGGCTGGTCGAGATTCTGCGGAGCGAAGCCAAGCGCCGCGCTTTGCAGATGCGCGTCTCGCGCGGCAAGCCCGAGCGGCCGGACCTGCGCGGCGAGCTCATGCGGGATCTGGCGCGGCTGCGTACCGAGCGCGAGATTCTGGAGCGCCACGCGAACGGTTCCGCTCGCAATCCCTGGGTGGCGGAGACGCTGGCGGCCAGTCTCGAGTTCTCGATCGGGCTGGTCGAATCCGGGGTCCGCCAACTGCGGGAGCGGACGCCGAGCGGAGGCGATAACGCGCCTTCCGAGCAGGAGGCGGCGCCTCCAGACCTCCTGGATGAGGCGCAGGCCGAAGTCGCGCAGGCGAAGACCGTGGCGCAACGCAACCGGGAGTGAATCTTGTTCGCGATCGTAAACCGCACCCCGCTATCGGTCGCATTGATCCCCGCGCAGGATGCGCAAGGACGCGATGCGGTGACCCTGCTCATCAAGGGGAGCTTCCGTTTCGGCGGGCGGGGGGTGCTTCCCGAACTCGAGGAGGAACAGGCGCCGATCGTCTGGGCCGACGAGTACCTGGGCCGGCCGGGAGAGTCGAGTGTCGCCATCGAAGCGGAGACTTCTCCGCCGGCGGGCGCGACCGATGTCGCGCTCGTCGGACAGGCCTATGCCGGGAGAAAACCCCGCGCGGTCGTCGATGTCGGTCTGCGTGTCGGTCCGCTCGGGAAGCGCCTGCGTGTCCATGGCGACCGCGTTTGGCGCCGCCGCCTCGGGACCTTCAGCGCCACGAAGGCGGAACCCTTCACGAGTCTGCCCCTCGCCTATGAGCACGCCTACGGCGGGCGGGATGAATCTCACAAGGACCCCGCGCGGCACGCCTGCGACCAACGCAATCCGGTGGGGCGGGGATTCATCGCACCCGGGAGGGGAGCACAGGTCGAGGGGGTCGCGCTGCCGAACATCGAAGACCCCGATCATGAGATCCGCAAGCCGGACGATCGGCCCGCGCCCGCAGGCTTCGGCTTCA
>JAZDGX010000074.1:0-6804 GCA_043806645.1 Candidatus Eiseniibacteriota bacterium
CGGAGGCCGATGGACGGATCCCCGCCGCGGCGCGGATCCTCGGGCTCTCGCGCAGCCACGCCTACCGGCTCTATCGGCGATTGGGCGATCCCGCGCCGGACGATGCGGGCGCGAGTGACCGGGTGCGCCGGGCTTGACCGCGACATGGATCGCGGCAATGCCTCCGAGCAGCATGTGCCGCTCGACGCTCTCCGCGCCGGAGGAATGCAGGATCTCGTCCAGTCGGCCGGCCGTGTGGAAACGCGGGATGCTGCGGGCGAGGTAGCCGTATCCCGCCTGCGATCCCGTGAGCAGTCGGCCCACCGCCCGCACGCTCATCCGGACGTAGCCGTGCGCGAGAGCGCGCAGCCACGGAGGCCGGGGTTGGCTGGTTTCGAGATGCACCAGACGGCCCCCCGGCGCGAGGACGCGCAGGAATTCGCGGAAGTAGTGCACGAGATCCCCCGTTTGAGAGTTGAGATTGCGCGTGGCAAACGCGATCGTCACTAGATCGAACGCGCCGCCGCGAAAGGGCAGGCGCCCGCACTCTGCCGCCACCAGCGCCGCACTCGCCAGTCCCGCCTTGCGCCGCGCCTGCGCGAGCATCGGCAGGCTCATGTCCGCGCCCGTGATCAGAACCGAGCCCCGCCCAAGCCGGAACAAGTTCTCGGCCATCTCTCCCGTGCCGGTGCATACGTCCAGCCAACGCCGGCCGCCGTCGCGTGCGGCAAGCCGGGCCGCCCGCTTGCGCCAGTGGATATCGAGCCCGAGCGTCAGCAGGTGATTGACGAGTTCGTAGCGGCCGGCGATCTCGGCGTAGATCCGCTGCAGCCCCGGGCGGAAGTGAGGTCCGACGTCCGGATGGCCCATGCTACCAATGCTCGTAGCGCACGATGGTCTCGAGCGACAGTCGGGGTTTTTCGGTGGGGGCGGGATCGGCGGGGTAGCCCATCGGAATCAGAATGAGCACGCGGACTTGGCCGTGGGCCGGGATGCCGAGGGCCCGCTTGGCGAGTCCCTCGTCAAAGCGGCAGATCCAACAGCTTCCCAGGCCCTCGTCGCGGGCAGCGAGGGTCAGATGGTCGACTGCGATCGCGACATCGATCGGGTAGGCCATCTGCCCGCAGGTCATGGTTCGGGCGTCGTGTTCCGCGCAGGCGGCGATCACGACGGGAGCCTCGCCGACGTAGGACTGACCGTAGGCGGCCTCTTTCAACTTCTCGCGGGTTTCGGGCGATCGCACGACCACGAAGCGCCACTCCTGGGCGTTGCGCGCCGAGGGAGCCAGGCGGGCGGTCTCGAGCACGCGTTGGAGTTTCTCGTTTTCGACAGGGCGGAGTTGGTAGCGGCGAACGCTGTAACGCGCACGGACCAGGTCCTGGAATTCCATGGCGACTCCTTCGGATTCGGCGATTCCCGGGGCGCGGGCTCGGACGGCGCGCCTCCCCCTTTCCCGACAGCATAGCAGGCCGAAGACGCCCCGGCATAGCCGACTGCAACCAGCCCCTGCCACGAGAGTCCGCAACAGGCACTCGCAACGAGGGGGGCGGCAGCCATTCGTTGCGTGCGGCCGGCTTCGGGGCCAGGAAGGGCCTTGCTCTCGGCTGCGGTTCCTGGAGAATGAGCTGGTGCTCCTGAGAATCCCCCTCGCGAAAGGAGTGTTATGTCCCTTCTTCCCATCCATAGAGGCCGGGATGCGCTGATCGTGACCGATGTGCAGAACGATTTCTGCAGCGGCGGCGCCCTGGCGGTCGGGGGAGGCGAGAGCATCATCGCCCCGATCAACGCGCTCTCGCCGCGGTTCACCCAGGTCATCCTGACCCAGGACTGGCATCCGGCCGACCATGCCTCTTTCGCTTCCGCCCATTCCGGCAAGCGTCCGTATGAGGCGATCGAGCTCCGCTACGGCCGTCAGACATTGTGGCCCGACCACTGCGTGCAGGGGAGCCGGGGGGCGGAATTCCACCCCGCGCTCCGGACGGGACCGGCCCGGCTGATCGTGCGCAAGGGGATTCATCGGGAGATCGATTCGTACTCGACCTTCTTCGAGAACGACCGGCGTACGCCGACCGGGCTGGGCGGAGCCCTCGGGGAGCTCGGCATCCGCCGCGTCTTCCTCACCGGTCTGGCGACCGATTTCTGCGTTCTCTATTCCGCTCTGGATGCCCGGAGGCTCGGTTTCGAGACGATCGTGATCGAAGAGGCCTGCCGCGCGATCGATCTGGAGGGCTCGCTGGAGCGGGCGCTGGGTGAAATGCGCGCTGCAGGGATCGTGATCGCTTCCGCCGCGCAGGCCGGGTTCGGACTCGGATAGGAAAGGAAGTGCGATGAAGTCCACCTCGGGAGAGCCGCCCCAGTTTCGGGCATTCGTGCCGGCGGAAGCGCCCGCCCTGCGGACCGATTTCTACGAACTGACCATGATGAACGGGTTCCTGCGGGCGGGCCTGGCGGAGCGACGGGTCGTCTTCGACCTCTTCATCCGCGGCATTCCCGAGAACGGCGGTTACTGCGTGATGGCCGGGTTGGAGGATGCCGTCCGCTTCATGCAAGCGGTCCGCTTCGAGAAAGGCGACCTCGACTACTTGCGCGGGATGAACATGTTCGAGGGTGCGTTCTTCGATCGTCTGGCCCGCTTTCGCTTCAGCGGGGACCTCTGGGCCGTCCCGGAAGGGACGCTGATCTTTCCCCTCGAGCCGGTGCTGCGAGTGGAAGCCCCGCTGTTCGAGGCGCAGTTCTTCGAAAGCGCGCTCCTCAACGTGATCAACTTCCAGACCCTGGTTGCGACCAAGGCGGCGCGCGTCTGCATGGAAGCGGGTCGAGACAACGTAATCGAGTTCGGCATGCGCCGCGCCCACGGTGTCAATGGGGCGCTTTCCGCCTCGCGCGCCGCGTACGTCGGTGGGGCCGAGTCGACGTCGAACACCGAGGCGGGCCGAATCCTGGGCATCCCCGTCCGCGGAACCCAGGCGCACAGCTGGATCATGGCGTTCGAGGATGAGCTGAGCGCCTTCCGGGCCTACGCCGAGGCCTACCCCGAAAGCTGCGTGCTGCTCGTCGACACCTACGACACCCTGCAGAGCGGCGTGCCCCATGCCATCACCGTCGGACTCGAGCTGGCGCGCGAGGGGCACGGCCTGCGCGGCGTGCGACTGGATTCGGGGGATCTGGCGTATCTCTCGATCCGCACGCGAGAGATGCTCGATCGCGCGGGGCTGACCGAGACGCGCATCGTCGCCTCGGGCGACCTGGATGAGTGGATCATCCATGATCTGAAGGTGCAGGGCGCGCGCATCGATCTCTGGGGTGTGGGCACGCGTCTGGTCACTTCCTATGGGGCCCCCGCGTTGCAGGGCGTCTATAAGCTGGCCGCGATGGAGGAACAGGGGGCCTGGTCCCCGCGTCTGAAGATCTCCGAACGCGGGTCGAAGGCGACGATTCCAGGAGTCAAACAGGTCTGGCGCATGCAGGGCGCGGCCGGCTGGTGGGAGGCGGACATCCTCGGGCAGGCCGATGAGGCGCCCGCAGCCGACCGGGGAGTGGTCGGCTACCATCCGTTGATCGAGTACGAATCGAAACGCTACACCGACATCGTCGCGATCCATCCCCTGCTCGAGCCGGTGTTGCGCCGGGGCGAGCAAGTCGCGTCCCCTCCGTCGCTCACCGAGATCCGTTCGCGCACCTTTGCGCAGCTCGAGCGCCTGCATCCCACCTCTCGGCGCCTGCTCAATCCTCACATCTACAAGGTGAGCCTTACCGCGCGGACCCTGGCGATGCGCCAACGATTGCGGGAGGCGATGCAGGAACGCTCAAGGCCCTTCGGTTCCGGCGTGCGACTTGAGGAATAGCTGCAGGCGGCGCGCCTCGGGATGCGTGGGGTGGGCGGCCAGAAGCCGATCGATCACGAGCAACGCGTCGCCGGGGCGCTCCAGGCGCGTCCCCAGAAGCACGGCCAGGTTCCAGAGGGCATTGGCGTCGCGCGGGGAGCGGACCAGGACATCGCGCAGGACGCGTTCGGTCTCCGCATAGGCCTGGCGTGCGAAGAGCAGGCGGGCGAGGTCCACTCCCGCCGGAGCCAGATACGGATCGGCCTCGAAGGCGCGCCGTTGCGCGGCGATGGCGCCGAGGGTGTCGCCGCGCGCCTCCAGCAGCCGTCCCAGATTCCGCCAGGCGGGCGCATAGAGCGGATCGATCGCCAGCGCCGAGCGGATCATCTCCTCGCCCGCGGCCGCGTCTCCCGTCTCGACCAGGCATACGGCCAGGCTGTTGCGCAGGAGCACGCCGCCCGGCGCGAGGGCGATGGCGCGGCGGTACTCCTCGGCGGCCTCCCGCATGCGGCCCTGTTCCTTGTACACCGAGGCGATGGCCCCATATTGATGGGCGTAGAAACCCTCGGGCCGGTTCAACGGAAGCGAGGCGAGCGCGGCGCCGGCGAGGAGTCCGGCGACCAGGCCCACGCGGTTTCCGCCCGGCAGCGACTGCAGCCAACGCGGCGGGTGCTCGCCGCGTCCGGCGGCGAGCTTGACCAGTCCGCCCAGTCCGAAGGCGGCGAAGACGAGCAGCGTAGGGACCGCCGGCAACCGATAGCGGTCGGTGATGAAAAACGGCAGCAGGCTGAGCACGGTCCCGGCCAGGAGCAGATAGAGGATCGCCAGTTGCCGGCGACGGGGCCAGGCGAAGGCGAGGCCGGCCAGCGCGAGCGGCAGGAGGAAGGCGAAGCGAAACGGTGTCAGGTGCAACAACCAGGAGTAGCGCTGGAAGAAGCGGATGTCGAAGTGATTGGGAATCTCGTAGCCGTTCAGAAAGAGCAGCAGCTTTCTCCCCGTCAAGGCGAGCGCCCGCCCGGGGTGGTCGAAGACGAAGTCCAAGCCCTGCCGCAGCCAGAAGGCGGAGACCTGGCTGGGTCTCAGAGGGCGGCCGACCACCCGTTCGGCCATGTGGGCCGAGGAGATTTCAAGATCGCCCTGCATGGCGGCGCTCACGCTGAAGGTGCCGTCGGCATCGGGATTGTTGCCGATGTAGAAATTGATGCCCCCGTTCGAGGTCGTCAGAACCCAATCGCCGGCGACCGCGAGATTGCGTAGCGTCACGGGCAGGATGACGATCGCCAGTCCCAGGATGCAGGTGGCCCACGGACGGCCGAGGGTGCGCCAGGGCCGGCCGGCCTGCACATTCCATCCGACGAGCAGAAGCGGGACCGCCGCGAGTAGATTCGGTTTGCCCAGGACGGCCAGGCCGAGAAGCAATCCGGCCCCGAACAGGGGCCGGGAGCTGTGGACCTTCGCGCGCCGGGACGCGCCCCGTCCGGCATGGGTGGGGGTGGGCGGCCCCGGATTCTCACGCCAGGACGCGGACGAAGCGACGAGCAGCAGCAGGGCTCCGGTCAGGCAGGTGAGCACGAGGGTAATCTCGAGCAACTCTCCCGTGAAGAAGATGAAGGCCTGATACCCTAGCGCGAAGATCCCCGCGCCCCATGCGATGGTCCGGCCCGCGAGGCGGCGCGCGAGCTTGAAGAGGAGGATCACCCCGAGCGCATCGACCGCCGCCTGAGCGGCGTAGGTCCAGAAGATGCTGTGCCCGTTGACGAAGTAGTTGGCGGCGAGGAAGTAGGGGTAGATCGGACTGGAGTGAAAGAAAACCGCACTGCCCAGCCAGTGACCCGAGAGGATCTCAAGCGCCCGCTCGTGATAGCTCAGCGGGTCGGCGGTCGGATGGAGAAAGGTGGGGTTGCCGCGGATCTGAAGGAGATAGACGATTCTCACAAGCAGGGCCGCCGCGAAGAGCGCCAGAAGGGAGCCGACGGGGAAGGGTGTCGCCCGGCCGGCGGCCTCGCCTGCGCTGCGGTCTCGCGGTGCGTGATTCATGATTCGGGCCAGCCCCGCAGGGTGACCTTGCCGAAGGCCCTGCGTTCTTCGAGATAGCGATAGGCCTCCGGAAGCTCATCCATCGAGAAGACGCGATCGACGATGGGCCGCAGGAGGCCGCGCTCGACGAGCCGGATGGCTTCGCGGAGATCGGCGCGGCTGCCCATCGTCGAGCCCAGGAGACTCAGTTGCTTGAAGAAGAGCACCCGCAGATCGATGTTCGCCGAGGCGCCCGAGGTGGCGCCGCAGGTGACCAGGCGCCCGCCGCGCGCGAGAGAGCGGATGCTGGCTTCCCAGGTGGCTTCGCCCGTGTGCTCGACCACGACGTCGACGCCACGCTTGCCGGTCAGGCGTTTGACCGCCTCGGCCACATCCTCTTGGCGATAGAGGATCACGTGATCGGCGCCGAGATTGCGCGCCAGCTGCGCTTTCTCCTGCGAGCCGACCGTGGTGATCACGCGGCACCCCAGTCGTGAGGCGATCTGGATGGCCATCGACCCGATGCCGCTGCCTCCCGCATGCACGAGGATCGTCTCTCCCGGGCGCAGCCCGGCCCTGCGCATCAGCATCCGCCATGTCGTGAGGAGCACGAGAGGCAGGGCCACGGCCTCCTCGGGAGCCAGCTTCGCGGGCAGGGGGACCAACGCGGAGGCGGGCACGACGATGGCCTCGGCCGCAGTTCCGTCGCGCGATTCCCCCAGGATGACGTACTCGCGGCAGAGCGATTCGTCGCCCCGGAGACACGGGCTGCATTCGCCGCACCCATAGCCGGGACAGACCAGATATCGTTCTCCGAGGGAAACTCCCGTGACCGCGCTTCCGAGCGCCTCCACCGTGCCGCAGCCATCCGAACCGGGGACGAGAGGCAGCGGAAACCGATGTCCGGGCACGCCGCGCCGGACCCACAGATCGAGGTGATTCAACCCCGCCGCGATGATCCGGAGGCGTACCTGGGTGGGGCCGG
>JAZDGX010000075.1:0-10999 GCA_043806645.1 Candidatus Eiseniibacteriota bacterium
GATGATCGGAATGACGCCCGCGGTGTTGACCCGCAACGGGATGTAGGTGCTCACCCCGCCCACCATGCGCCTTCCGACGACCCGCTTCGGATACTGCACGGGGATCTTCCGCTGCGCCTGGGTCATCGCCACCACCAGCGCGGTCACCGCGAGCATGCCGGCGATGAGGATGATCAGGAAGAGCATGTTGATGTCACCCAGCCGCACCAGACGCCAGGTCTGCCAGAGCTCGATCGGGAAGCGCACCACGATCCCGATGAAGATGATCAGCGAGATGCCGTTGCCGATGCCCCGCTCGGTGATCTGTTCCCCCAGCCACATGACGAAAATCGTCCCCGCGGTCAGGGTGAGCATTGTCAGCAGCTGGAAGCCGAAGGCGTTCATCGAGATCAGGCCCGGGATCTGCCCGGCCATGTTCAACAGATAGATGCCGATGCCGTAGGCCTGGATGAGCGCCAGCAGGACCGTGCCGTAGCGGGTGAACTGGGTGATCTTCTTGCGGCCCGCGTCGCCTTCCTTGCGCAGCCGCTCGAAGTACGGAATCACCGCGCCGAAGAGCTGCAGGATGATCGAGGCGCTGATGTAGGGCATGATCCCGAGGGCGAACACGGTCGCCCGGCTGAAGTTGCCGCCGGCAAACAGGTCGTACAGCCCGAAAAGCCCGCCCGCCTGGTTCTGCGAGAACCAGTCCGAGAGGGCCTTGCCGTCGATTCCGGGTGTCGTGATGTGGCCGCCCAGGCGGTAGACCACGAGCATCGCGATGGTGAAGAGGATTCTCCTCTTCAGCTCCGGAATGCGGAACATCGATTCGAGCTTACTGAACATCGTCGCTCCTCAGGATCGTCCCTGGGTAAGAAACTTCCCCTCGTTCATCCCTGGGTGAGCAGCTCCACCTTGCCGCCCGACTGCTCGATCTTCTCGACCGCGCTCTTGCTGGCCGCGTGCGCCTGCACCGTGAGGGCGTGCGGCAGATCACCCATGCCGAGGATCTTGACGGGCAGACCGTTCTTGCGAATCAGGCCCGCGCCGCGCAGATCCTCCAGGGTCACGCTGGTACCGGCGGCGAAACGGGCGAGATCGATAAGGTTGACCACCTGAAATACGTGGCGGTTCGGCTGCTTGAAGCCCCGCTTCGGGATCCGCCGCTGCAACGGCATCTGCCCGCCCTCGAACCAGGCCGGCCGGCCTCCGCCGCTGCGGCTGTATTGGCCCTTGTGCCCGCGGGTGGAGGTGCCCCCATGGCCCGATCCCGTCCCGTGGCCCAGGCGCTTGCGCGAATGCGTGGCTCCGCGGGCCGGTTTCAGTTCATTCAGCTTCATGCCGACTCCTTGGGCGCCCCGCGGCGCCCGGCTCGCTGCTAGGCGATTTCCTCGACCTTGACGAGATGCCTGACGACGAGAATCATGCCGCGGATCTGCGGCGTGTCCTCATGGACCACCGTATGATTCAGGCGCAGGATGCCCAAAGCCCGGATGGTCTTCTTCTGCTTGCCCAGGCGATTGATCGCACTACGCACCTGGGTGATTTTCAGTTTGGCCATGGTCTCCTCCCGCGGAGGTTCCGATAATCTCGCTGAACCGCTTGCCGCGCCGCCGCGCCACTTGGCGCGCGCTGCGCAATTGCTTCAGGCCATGGATCGTCGCCCGCACGAGATTGTGCGGGTTGCTCGAGCCAAGACTCTTGCCGAGCACGTCCTGCACTCCCGCCACTTCCAGCACCGCACGCACGGCGCTGCCGGCGATCACACCCGTTCCCGGCGAGGCCGGCCGCAACAGCACGCGGGCCGCGCCGAACTCGCACATGATTTCGTGCGGCAGCGTGCCCCGAATGAGCGGCACGGTGAACACCGCCTTGCGCGCCGCCTCGTTCGCCTTGCGGATCGCGTCGGCGACTTCGTTGGCCTTGCCCAACCCCACGCCGACCTGTCCGCCCTTGTTGCCCACGGCGACGATGGCGTTGAAGCTGAATCGCCGCCCACCCTTGACCACCTTGGCCACTCGATTGATGTGGACCAGGCGATCGATAAGTTCGGGCTCCGTGCCGCGTTCCGCCCGCTCGGAGCGATCACGCCGTTCCTGAGTCAAACGCCACCTCCCCTTAGAACTCCAGACCGCCTTCGCGGGCCCCTTCGGCCAGCGCCTTGACCCGCCCGTGGTAGAGATAGCCTCCGCGATCGAAGCTGACCAGCTTGATGCCCTTGGCGATCGCCCGGGCCGCAATCAGCTTGCCCACCTCGCGGCTGGCCACGATCTTCTTCATGCCGCCGAGCTTTCCGGCCAGCTCGGGACTGAGCGTCGAGGCGCCCAGCAGTGAACGACTGCACGAGTCGTCCACGATCTGCGCGTAGATGTGTCCGTGGCTGCGGAAAACGCAGAGCCGCGGGCGCACTTCAGTCCCGGAGAGGAGCTTGCGAATGCGCGCATGCCGCTTGACGCGACTCTCCAATCGCACCTTGGCGATCGATCCCATGGACTGCCCCCCCTATGCGCCGGCCTTGCCGGCCTTCTTGCGGATCTGCTCGTTCTCGTAGCGAATGCCCTTGCCGTGGTAGGGCTCCGGCTTCTTGAGCGCGCGGATCTCAGCCGCCACCTGTCCCACTCGCTGGATGTCACAGCCCTGGAGGATGATTCGCATCGGGCGGTCCTTGACGGAAACCTCCACGCCCTCCTCGACGGTGTACTCGACCGGGTGATCGAAGCCGATCTCCAGCGCGAGCGTCCGCCCCTTCAGGGTGACGCGATAGCCGGTCCCGACGATCTCGAGCGTCTTGGTGAAGCCGCTCTGCACGCCGATCATCATGTTGTTCAGCACCGTGCGCGTCGAGCCCCACATGCCGTTGGAGAGCTTGCTGGGGCTGGGATTGTCCACCCTCAGCGTCCCGGCGTCGAGCGTGACCTGCAGCGGGCCCGGCAGGGCCCACTCCAGCCGGTGGTTCTTGCATGAGACCGCCACGCGGCGGTTCTCGATCTTCACATCGACTCCCGTGGGAATCGGAATCGGCTTCTTGCCAATGCGCGACATCGTGCACCCTTCGTCGAGCGGTCCCGCCGCTCCCGCTACCAGACCCTCGCCAGCAGTTCCCCGCCCACGCCGAGATGGCGGGCTTCCTTGTCGGTCAGCACTCCCCGAGGCGTGGAGAGAATCGCGGTTCCCAGCCCCCCCCGCACGCGGGGAATCTCATGCTTGCGCACATAGATGCGCCGCCCGGGCGTGCTCACCCGCTGGATCCCCTCGATCACCGAGCTGCCATCCTCGCGGTCGTAACGCAAGAAGATGCGCAAGGTGCCCTGGGGCCCCTCGGCCATGCGCTTGTAGTCCGTGGCATAGCCTTCGCGCACGAGCACCCGGGTGATCTCTTCGCGCATTTTCGAGGCGGGCACATCGACGCGCGCGTGCCGGACGCGCGAGGCGTTCCTGATCCGGGTCAGAAAATCCGCAATCGGATCGCTGACACTCATCGGTGCGATCTCCTTCCCATCCTCCGGGACGAACCGGCGGTCGTGGCGCGGCAGGCCGCCTGCCGCCACCCGGCCCCGCCTACCAACTGGCCTTGACCACGCCGGGAAGTTCGCCCCGCAGGGCCAGCTCCCGCACGCAGATGCGACACATACCGAAGCGCCGCAGGTACGCGCGCGAGCGACCGCAGCGGCGGCACCGGTTGTACTTGCGGACTTGGAACTTCGGCGTCCGCTTCCACTTCTCGACGAGCGACTTCTTCGCCACTCCTGGCACTCCTCCCTTTATCTCTCCCGGAACGGCATGCGCATGGCCTTGAGGAGCTCGAGGCCCTCCTCGTCGGTCCTGGCCGTCGTCACCATGATTACGTCGAGCCCGCGGATCTTCTCGACCTTGTCATAGCGGATCTCCGGAAAGATGATCTGCTCGCGGATTCCGAAGCTGTAGTTGCCGCGCCCGTCGAAACTGCGCGACGACAGCCCGCGGAAGTCGCGAATGCGCGGCACGGCGACATTGATCATGCGATCGAGGAACTCGTACATGCGCGCGCCGCGCAGCGTCACCATCGTCCCGATCGCCTGGCCTTCGCGCAGCTTGAAGTTGGCGATCGACTTGCGCGCCCGGCGCACCGCGGGGCGCTGTCCGGCGATCGCCGTCAGATCCTCCACGGCGGCATCCATGAAGCGGGGATTCTGCAGCGCGTCCCCGACTCCCATGTTGAGAACGATCTTCTCCAGCTTGGGCACCTGGTGCCGGTTGCGATACTCAAAGCGCTTCAGCAGATAGGGCACGACTTCCTTGTCGTAATGAAGCCGCAGCCGCAGGGGCGGAGGCGGTTCCTTGTCGGCGGCATCCTGCACGGCCTTGCCGCCCTTGCCGCCCTTGCCCGCCTTGGCCTCCTTGCCGCCCTTGGCTTCTTTGCCACCCTTGGCTTCCTTGCCGCTCTTGCCTTCGCCCTTGCCGGATTTGGCGTCGGATTTGCCCTTGCCCTCGGCCCGCGCTTCGGACTTCTGGCCCTTGCCTTCCGCCGGCGCCTGGCCTTCGGCCTTGGGAGCCCGGTCCTCGCCTACCAAGTCGGAGCCGCCGGCGTCTGCGCCCGCCTGCTCCCGCGACCGGGGCTGCTGGTTTTCATCCTGCTTCGCCATCGTCCTCGCTTCTCCCCTTCCAGATCGGGCATGCCCGCTGCAGATGCAACGGCGCGACCGCCCGCGCACCCGCTCAAGCGCGCTTGTACACCGGCTTCTCCAGGACTTCGCCCGTCCTCGCCGAAACGCGGTCCTTGATCCTCACGACCCGCCCGCCGTCCTTCTCCTCCCGAATGCGATGGCGCACCCGCGTGCCCTTCTTCGCCTTCGGATCGAAGAGCGCGATCTTCGAGAAGGGCAACGGCGCCTCCTTCTCGATGATCCCGCCCTGGTTCTGGGCCTGCGACCGCGGCTTGGTATGACGCTTGATCATGTTGATCTTCTCAATGAGTACGCACTTCTTCTTGGGAAAGACGGCGATGACCCGGCCGACCTTGCCCTTCTCGTCGCCGCTCACGACGATCACCGTGTCGCCCGCACAAATGTCCACGCTACCCTCCTCAGATCACCTCGGGAGCCAGGGAGACGATCTTCATGAACTCCTTGTCGCGCAGCTCGCGCGCGACGGGTCCGAAGATGCGCGTGCCCTTGGGCTCCTTGTTGGCATCGATGATCACCGCGGCGTTCTCGTCGAAGCGGATGTAAGAGCCATCCTTGCGCCGCACTTCCTTCTTCGTGCGCACGATGACCGCCCGCGCGACGGTGCCCTTCTTGATGGCCCCGTTGGGCAGCGCATCCTTGATCGCCACGACCACGATGTCCCCGACGCTCGCATAGCGCCGGCGCGTGCCTCCCAGCACCTTGATGCACATCGCCCGCCGCGCCCCGGAATTGTCCGCGATCGTCAACATCGTTTGCTGCTGAATCATGGCTCTTCCTCCGCCCCCGCAACGCGCCCCTCGTTTCGGCGAGCGCGGTCAAACCCACCGGATCCGCATCCCCTCCGGGCTACTCCGCCCGTTTGAGGATGTCCGTCACGCGCCAGCGCTTCATCTTGCTGAGCGGACGCGTTTCCATGATGCGCACGTAGTCGCCGACCCGGCACTCATCGCGCTCGTCATGGGCGTAGAACTTCTTGTCGCGGCTTACATACTTTCCATAGACCGGATGCGGGACCTGGCGGCGCAACGTGACGACGATCGTCTTGTTCATCGCGCTGCTGATCACGAATCCTTCCCGCGTCTTTCTTTGTCCGCGCTGCTCCATCTTGCTACGCGCCTCCCCCCGCCTTGCCGGCCTCACGCGCGGCCAGGCGCCGGATGCCCCGGGCATCCTCGTTCAACAGCGTCTTCACCCGGGCGATATCGCGGCGCAGCTCGCGCAGTCTGAGCGGATTGCCCTCCTGCTTGAGCGCCGAGCGGAAGTGGAGATTCTGCAACTCCTCCTGCAAGTCGCGCAGGCGCAGCTCGACCTCCTCCCGCGTCAATTCCCGCACATGTCCGGGCCGATTCTCTTTCATCGCCATCCTCCCACCGGGCAGCTACAGCCGCGAGGCGAACGCTTCCCGCCCCACGACCCTCGTCTTCACCGGCAGCTTGGCCGCGCCCAGCGCGAGCGCCTCGCGGGCCAGGTCATCGGGAATCCCCTCCAGCTCGAAGATCACCCGCCCGGGCTTGACCACCGCCACCCAGCCCTCGGGCGCGCCCTTGCCCTTGCCCATACGTGTCTCCGCGGGCTTCTTCGTGATCGGCTTGTCGGGAAAGATGCGGATCCACATCTTGCCGGCCCGCTTGATCTTACGATTGATGGCCACGCGCGCCGCCTCGATCTGCGTGCTCGTGATCCAGGCCGGCTCGATCGCCTTCAAGCCCACGTCGCCGAATGCGAGCGAGCTGCCCCGGAGGGCCTTGCCTTTGCGGTTGCCCTTCTGGCATTTGCGGAACTTCGTCCGCTTGGGCATCAACATCGCCTAACGCCTCCTTGTCGCGCCGCGGGCGACCATGCCGGTCGACGGCGCCTCCTCCTGCTTTCCGATGCGTTCGCCGAGGAAGACCCAGACCTTCACCCCCACGGTGCCGTAGGTCGTGAAGGCGGTGCCATGGGCATAGTCGATGTCGGCCCGCAGCGTGTGCAACGGGACGCGCCCCTCGCGATACTCTTCGGTGCGCGCCATCTCCGCGCCACCCAACCGCCCCGAGCAGCGGATCTTGACCCCCTGGGCTCCCGAGCGCACCGCCGAGGAGATCGCGCGCTTCATCGCCCGGCGGAAGGAGACGCGCATCTCGAGCTGGCGGGCCACCCCTTCGGCGACCAGCCAGGCGTTCATGTCGGGATTGTCCACCGACTTGATGTCGAGAAAGACTTCCTTCCCGGTCACCTTCTGAAGCTCATCCCGAAGCTGGTTCACCTGCGCGCCGCTCTTGCCGATCACCATGCCCGGCTTGGAGGTGTGGATGGTGACATCCACGCGGTTGGTCGAACGCTGGATCACGATCTGCGAGACGCCGCTGTTGGGCAGGCGCTTGCGGATGTACTTCTTGACCATCAGGTCTTCCTCGACCAGGTCCGCATAGCTGCGACCCGCGTACCAACGCGAGTCCCAGGTTCTCACGATGCCCAACCGCAGCCCGATCGGATTCGTTTTCTGTCCCAAGGAAACCTCCCAGGCCCGTCCCCCGCCTCAGCGGCCGCGGGGACACGGCCCGCTACGACTCCTCCGCGACGATGATGGTGATATGGCACAGCCGGTGCAGGATCCGGAACGCACGCCCCTGCGCTCGCGGCATGATGCGCTTCAGTTGGGGCCCGTCACCCGCAACCGCGGTCTTCACGAAGAGCCGCTCCACGGCGACCCCCTCGTTCTTGACCGCCGCGTTGGCTACGGCCGAGGTCAGCACCTTGCTGATCGTCCGGGCCGAGGAACGCGTGCTGAGCGCTAGGATTTCCTGCGCCCGGTCGACCTGCTGGCCGCGAATCTGGCACAAGACGCGATCCGCCTTGCGCGGCGAGATGCGCACGAATCGAGCGACGGCTCTGGCTTCCATCATCCTTCTCCTGCCCGGCTGCCTCTCTCGGCTTGCCCCACTGCCCGCACTACTTCTTCTTGGTCACCTTGTCGGAGGCATGTCCGCGGAACGTGCGGGTCAGCGCGAACTCGCCGAGCTTGTGTCCCACCATGTTCTCGGTGATGTAGATCGGAATGAACTTGTTGCCGTTGTGGATCGCAATGGTGTGGCCGACGAAGTCGGGCACGACCATCGAGCGCCGCGACCAGGTCCGCATGACCTTCTTGTCGTGCGTGCGATTGAGTTCCTCGACCCGCTTGAGCAACCTGCCGTCCACATAGGGACCTTTTTTCAGCGAACGCGCCATGGAATTCTCCCCGCCTCTACTTGGTCCGCCGCCGCACGATCAACCGATCGGATGGCTTCTTGCGCCTACGCGTCTTGTAGCCCTTGGTCGGCTTGCCCCACGGCGTGCAGGGATGCCGGCCGCCCGAAGAGCGCCCTTCACCGCCGCCCATGGGATGGTCCACCGGATTCATCGCCACGCCGCGGGTGTGCGGGCGCTTGCCGAGCCAGCGCTTGCGGCCCGCTTTGCCGATCACGACATTCTCATGGTCCAGATTGCCGACCTTGCCCAGCGTGCAGTAGCAGTCGAGGCTGAACATGCGAACCTCGCCCGACGGCAGCTTGACATGGCCGAACTGGCCTTCCTTGGCCATCAACTGGCACTCGGCACCCGCCGAGCGCGCCACCTGGCCGCCCCGGCCGGGCATCAGCTCCAGGTTGTGGATCGTGGTCCCCAACGGAACTCCCCGCAGCGGCATGCAGTTGCCGTCGCGCACCTCGACGGTCGGACCCGCCATCAGCGCGTCGCCCACCTTGATGCCGTCCGGGGCCAGGATGTAGCGCTTCTCCCCGTCCGCGTAAACCAGCAGCGCTATCCGCGACGACCGGTTGGGGTCGTATTCGATGGCCGCCACGCGCGCGGGGATGCCGTGCTTGGCGCGCAGGAAGTCGATGATCCGGTAACGCCGCTTGTGGCCGCCGCCCCGATGCCAGGCGGTGACATGGCCGCGGTTGTTCCGCCCGCCGCGCGCCTTCAACGGCCGCAGCAGCGACTTCTCCGGCTTCTTCTTGGTCAAGTCGGAGAAATCGGTCACCGTCATGAAACGGAGACTCGGCGTTGTGGGCTTGAACTTCTTCAATGCCATTCTCGATGCTCCTCTTGGAACGACCCTGCCCTGAAAGAACCGACCCTCGCGCTCCGGCCCTAGACCTCTTCGAAGAGGTCGATCTTCTGGCCGACCTTGAGCGTCACCACGGCCTTCTTCCAGTTGGAGCGGCGTCCCTCAAAGCGACCCAACCGCTTCGGTTTGCCGGCATGGTTCATCGTCCGTACCTTGACGGCATCCACGCCGAAGACGGCTTTGATCGCATGAGCAATCTGAATCTTGTTCGCGTCCGGATGCACCTCGAAGAAGTAGCGATTGCCGACCTTTCCCTGCTCGCGGATAGCGGCACCCTTCTCGGTGATCATCGCCCGGCGAACGATCATGCGCGGCTCGAGGTTCATGCGCCCCAGGCCTCCTCTATCTTGGGCACCGCCGACTCCATGATCAGCAAGCAGTCGCAGTGCAAGACCTCATAGGGATTCAGCAGCCGGTACTCACGCACCTGCAGGCGCGCGATGTTACGGGCGGCGCGGGCAAGCAGGGGATCGTGCTGCGCGATCACCAGCAGGCACTTCCTCTCGTTCAGGGCGAGGCTCTTCAGCACGCCGGCGACTTCGCGCGTCTTCGGTTCGTTCAGGCTGAAGTCGACCAGCACGCGCACCTCGTCGGCCTGGGCCTTGGCGGCCAGCGCCGAACGCAGCGCGAGCTGCCGCACCTTGCGCGGCAACGCATACCCATAATCGCGGGGGCGCGGTCCGAACGCGCGACCGCCGCCCACCCACACCGGAGAGCGCGTCGAGCCCGCCCGGGCCCGGCCGGTGCCCTTCTGGCGCCAGGGCTTGCGGCCGCCGCCACGCATCACGCGACGGTTCTTGACGCTCGAGGTGCCCTGCCGTTGGTTGGCGAGGTAGTTGCGCACCGCTTCCCACATGGCGTGTTCGTTCGGAGTGCCGTCGAAGGTCGCGGCCGGAAGACTCAGCTCGCCCTTCTCGTCCCCGGTGGATGTGAACCGCTTGGCCACCGCCATGGCTAACCTTCCTTCCGCGATCCGGCCCGCTTGCGTACGAGCACGAGGGAGTTCCGGCCGCCCGGAATCGCCCCCCTGATCAGCAGGAGATGGCGCTCCGGATCAATCTTGACCACCTGGACATTCTTGGCCGTGCGACGCACCATGCCCATGTGGCCGGGCAGGCGCCGGCCCTTGATGACCCGCGACGGCCACGCGCTGGCGCCGATCGAACCCGGCATGTCATGCGTCTTGCAGCCGTGGGTCTCCGGACCGCCCTTGTAATGATGGCGCCGGACCACGCCCTGGAAACCGCGACCCTTGCTGCACCCGATCACGTCGACGCGTTCGCCCGCCTCGAAGATCGTGACATCAAGCACCGCCCCCGGCTCGAAGGTCCCCTCGGTGCGCAGCTCGCGCAGCACCTTGTGCATCTCGAGCTTGTTGTGCTCCAGATACCCGCGCTGCGGCCGCGTCAGCTTGGCGGCGGCAATGGGCTCGTAGGCGAGCTGCACGGCCGCATACCCATCGCTGGCGAGCGTTTTCACGCGCACGACCGGGCAGGGACCGACCGCCAGCACGGTGACGGGGATCACTGTGCCGTCTTCCTTGAAGATCTGCGTCATCGCGATCTTTTTTCCGATCAGGCCTGGCATCTTGCACTCCGTATGCTCCGCGGACCTCGATCCCGCCCCGAGTCAGCGGCCGCGCGCTGTGGACCCTCGATCCATCGCCCTGGTCCGGGCCTGCGCTCCGGTCGCGAGCGTCGGGTCGGACTCCGCGCGGCGGCAGACCGCCGCACTCCATCCGCCCCTCCTAACGCGCCCTACCGCGCAGGCCCGGACCAGGGCTGCGCGGAGGGGGCCTGAGCCTTACAGCAACTTGATCTCGATATCCACGCCGGCGGGCAGCTCCAGCTTCATCAGGGCGTCGATCGCTTGCGGCGTCGACTGGCTGATGTCGATCAGCCGCTTGTGGACGCGGATCTCGAACTGCTCGCGCGACTTCTTGTCGACGTGCGGGGAGCGCAACACCGTGTATACCGATCGCTGCGTCGGCAACGGCACGGGCCCCGAGGTCATGGCCCCGGTGCGCCGGGCGGTATTGACGATCTCGCCCGCGGACTTGTCGAGCACTTCGTGATCGAACGACTTCAGCTTGATCCTGATCCTCTGGCCTGCCACGACGGGGCCTCCTACTCGATGATGTCGGCGACGACACCCGCGCCGACCGTGCGGCCGCCCTCGCGAATCGCGAAGCGCAGCTCCTTCTCCATCGCCACCGGCGTGAGCAGCTCCGCCACCACCGACACGTGATCACCCGGCATCACCATCT
>JAZDGX010000076.1:0-5233 GCA_043806645.1 Candidatus Eiseniibacteriota bacterium
TGGAACCGTGATGACTCCCCCCGCGCCGGACGTTCCCAGCGCTCCTGGCGCTCATGGTGCTCATCGCGCTCATGGCGCTCCTGATTCTCCCGGCGCTCCCGGCATTCCCTGCACTTGCGGCGCTCCCGTCGCGACGAGGCCGCGGCGCCGGCTGCGACTGGGTGACCGCTGCTTCGAGCTGGCCGACCGCACGCTGATCATGGGGGTCGTCAACTGCACCCCCGATTCCTTCTTTGCCGAAAGCCGCCGCCCCGAGCCGGACCAGGCCGTCCGCCGCTACCATGAGGTCGTCGAGCAAGGCGCGGACTGGGTGGACGTGGGTGGGGAGAGCACCCGCCCCGGGGCCGAGCCGGTCGCCGCCGACGAGGAGTGGCGTCGCATCGAACCGGTGATCGAAGCCGCCCGGCGGGCGGGGCATCCGAGGCCCCTCTCCGTCGACACGACCAAGCTCGCGGTGGCCGCGCGGGCCCTGGAGGCGGGGGCGGTCATCGTCAACGATGTCAGCGCCCTGCGCAGCGAGCCCCGCCTGGCGCAGCTGGTGTCACGCTACCGCGCCGGCCTCGTCTTGATGCACATGCGCGGCACCCCACGCACGATGCAGGAGGATCCGACCTACGCGGACGTGGTCGGCGAGGTGCGCGCAGCGCTCGCGGCCGCCGTCACGGGGGCCTTGGACGCGGGGGTGGCCGAGGAGCAGATCCTGATCGACCCGGGCATCGGCTTCGGCAAGACCCTCGCCCACAATCTGGAAATCCTGCGCCGCCTGAACGAGTTCTCCTTGCTGGGCCGCCCGCTCCTGATAGGATGCTCGCGCAAGGGGTTCATCGGCGCGATTCTAGATTCTCCACCCGCCGAGCGACTCGAGGGCACGCTGGCCGCCCACGTGCTCGCCGCCTGCCGCGGCGCGCATGTCGTGCGGGTGCATGACGTGCGCGCACACGTGCGCGCGCTGCGCGTGCTCGACGCGGTCCTCGGCCGGACCGAACCGGAGGCCGGATGCCGTGGCCCATCCACATTGAATGGTTGCGCGACCTGATTGATATCTTCGTCGTCGCCTTCCTGTTTTATCGCCTGCTGATCCTGGTGCGAGGCACGCGGGCGGCGCAGATGTTCGTCGGTCTGGTGACGATCGTCGTGCTCTCCGTGCTCGCCCAGTGGCTGCGACTTTCCGCGCTCAACTGGCTGCTGACGAGTCTGCGCACCGTGTGGGTGATCGCCTTCATCATCATCTTCCAGCCCGAGCTGCGCAAAGCCCTCGGCCAGATCGGCCAGAGCCGGCTCTTCAACCGTTTCGTCAGCGTCGAGGAGTTCAACTACCTGGCCGAGGTGCAGAACGCCGTGGAACGGGCGAGCCGCAAGGGACTGGGCGCGCTGATCGTGCTCGAGCGCAATGTCGGCTTGAAGAACTACATCGAAACCGGGACGCGCGTCGAGGCGGCGGTGAGCGCCGAACTCCTGGAGACGATCTTCACCCCGCCCTCCCCGCTGCATGACGGCGCGGTCATCCTGCGGAGCAACCAGATCGTCGCGGCCGGTTGCATCCTCCCGCTGACGGACAATCCCGATCTGGAAAAAACGCTGGGCACGCGGCACCGCGCCGGCGTGGGATTGAGCGAGGAGACCGATGCGATCGTGATCATCGTTTCGGAGGAGACCCGGCTGATCTCCATGGCCGAGGGCGGACAACTCACGCGCGGACTGGCGATCGGTGAGCTCAAGAGCCGCCTGAGCTCGCTCCTGAAAGCCAAGCCGGCCAAGAGCGAGGCCCGCGAAGGCCGCCACGCCGAGGCGCACGGAAGCTGATTGCACAGCCGCGGGAGTTCTCGACGCGGCGTGGCCCGGCCGCCGTCAGAAGTTCTCGATCCGCGTGGCGAGCAGTCCCTTGAAGTTCTCTACCCGCGCCAGGTAGGTCTGCAGAGGCAGCTTCTCGACTTTGCCGCCGACATAAAGACCGTCCAGGCCCCGCGCCGCCGCATGGATCAACTGCGGCTCCCCCCGTTCGATCTTGATCACCCCGATGTGCCCGACCATCGCCCCCGCATCGCGCAGCGCGCGGCCGGCCGCGGTCGACTCATCGCTGATGAAATAGACGATGTCGCCGTCCATCAGACGGGCGGGATCGAGATTCTGCTTGGGTAGATACGATATGGACTGCGGCGCGTAGCGCGTCGAACCGGCCTGATCCGCTACCACGTCGCCGAGTTGGGAGGTGATTTCCTGGCCCCAGATCCCGGAGCGCACCATGTCGATGCTGTAGTCCAGGTGGACCGGGCTGTCGTAGTCGACACGCCCCTGCGCATCCACGACATCCTCCAGAATCGCGCCGTAGAAGCGCGTCCCGAAAGCGAACTGCACCGCCTCCAGGGCACTGCTCGATCGCCCCAGTTCGGTGACCCGGTAGAAGAAGAGCACGCAATCGGTACGGAAGTCGTCGACGAGCCGCCCCTCGCGAACGTACCCGCCGTCGGCGAGACCGAACAGATAGACGGCATCGCCGCGCTGCCAGAAGTAATCGGCCCAGGCGGCAATCTTCTCCCCCAGGGGCAGCTCCGCATACTGGGCCATGAGCGAATCGATCGTGCCGCTCTTCAGGGTGTGGGCGTGGTCCAGATTGAACTGGATCATCTTCTCGTAGAGTGCCATCAGTCTGGCCTGCGCCGCCTCTTCGCTCTCGGCCATGGCAGGCTCCACGCCTCCCGCGGTCGCGGGGACCTCCCCGCCTCCGGTCCCCGCGGACAGTACAGAGGCGGTGAACAAGCCTTGCGGCAGGACGGCGGACGCGTCCCGCGCCACGCACGGTGCCGCCGCGAGCGCCAGCAGCGCCAACAAACCCATGGTGCGCAAGGCCGTGCTCATCTGCGCGCCGCCTCGACACCACGTCTGCGATGGATCTGGTAAACGGAACTGCATCGAGCCCTTCCCTCTCTCCCCCTGTACCCTCCGGCACCCTGGGCAGATTCCCCTTCCCGTCCTCGGCCACACGGCCCGGTGTTCAATGCAGCTTGATCAGCTTCCCGCAATAGCGCTGATCCCCCGCCACCGCCGCTACCATATACACCCCGCTGGGAACGGCCTGCCCGCGCTCGTCCAGCCCATCCCACCGCCAGAGCAGGCTGCGTTCTCCAAATGCATCCGTCACTCGCACCGGCACCTGCAGTCTGCGGATCAGCTGGCCATGGACGCTCAGGATCAGCATCTGCGCTTCCGCAGAAGCACCGGTTCCATCCGCGGCGGGCGCATCTGCAGTCCGAGAGTCCATCGCGGGCACGGTCGAAGCGAACGGGAGGGCCCGGCTCTTGATCGCGGCCGCGGCGCCTTCCCCCAGGCCCGCATCCCGGAGGATGCAGCGGAGCATCACGGTCTCAGCGAAAGGATTGGGCGAGGCGTGCACCGGAAGGACCAGACCGGAGAGCGTCGTTTCCTGCGGCAGATCCGCCGCGAACAACCCATAGCGATACGTTCCCAACAGGAGACGGCGGGTCAAGAAGTCCACGGCAAGACTGGTCACCGAAATCCCGGGAGGCAAGGGCACCTCGCTCCACGAGGCGCCCTGGTCGATGGAGGCGAACACGCCATCGGGCGTGCGGGCGAAGACCCAGTCGAGCTCGAGCGGCGCGCGCGCGACCTCGATGACCCGCAGCCCCTCCGGCCCCTTCAACAGGTCCTCATCCCCTTCCCGGGCCGTTTCCTGCGACGCGAACACCGAATCGGCCCGGGATCCCACCGGCATCCAGCTCTCGGGCGCAGATGCGTCCATCGAGTACGCGCCGAGATCTGTCGCCAGGAGGATCGAGCCCTCCTCCTCCGTCGCGACGGAAATGGCCTGCACCGACACCCTGCGCAGCCCGCAATCCCAGGGCACCCAACTGCGACCGCCGTCGTCGCTGGCCAGAACGCCGCGCGAGGTCGCCACGCGCACCTCCGCCCGCTCGGCCGCCACGCCGTTGACGCGCGCCGGAAGATCGGTGAGCAGCCGCTGCCAGGAAGTGCCTCCATCGCCGCTGCGGAAGAGCTTTCCCGACTGCGTGATGACGAGCAGGGGCCTTTCCGGCGTGTCGGGACAGCAGATCCAGGCCGGCTCGGGCGACTCCCCGCCCTCGATCGGCATGGAATGGCCGAGAGGGGTCCAACTCACGCCAAGATCCATGCTCGCGAAGAATCCATCCGCGGTGCCGGCGAAGAGGCCGGCCGCGCCGCGAGGGCCTATTCCAAGCGCCCGCACCTCCTTCGGCAATCCGCCGGAGACGGGTTGGAAGGTGCGCCCTGCGTCCCAGCTGACGAAGAGCCCTTCCCATTCCGTCAAGACCAGCAGCGCGCGGCCTTGAGCGCCCAGCCGCCAAGCACTCCGCAGCATCGTCTGCTCGGGCGCCGGTTCAGTAGGGGATCGGGACGGCGCGACACTGGAAGTCAGACCCAGCGCCACGGGACGCGTCTCCCGTCGCGAGACTTCGAAAGCCTGGCCGTCTCTGGTGAAGAGGAGAACCCCGGGTGCATCCGGAGCATCGGAACGCTGCTCCCTGCCGCCTGCCTGCACGTTCTCCGGCGGCACGAGAACGGCCACGGTCGCCCGAGCCGCCTCGATCGGTACCGCGCCCAACAGACGAAATCCGTCCCGCGCCCTCTCCGCGTCGCGCCATCCTCGCCGGAGAGACCCTGCCGGCTGCGTCGCGCCGGCGATCGTGCCCGGCCCCGCTTCGCGATCCGGATCGCCGAGCGAGTAGAGGAGCAGCAACCCCTCCGAGGTGAGAATCACCAGATCGCCGTTCCACGGAGAGATTCTCGTCGCGGTCAGGCGGGAAGAGGCGGCGATGACCGGCACTTCGAGCAGATCCCAAGCCCCGGATTCGCCGTTCCGCTCGTCCCGAAGGAACACTTCCCCGTCGGTCGTGCGGACGGCCCAACGGCTCGAGCCCAGAGCATGGACTTCAGCCACCGAGGCACCTTCGGGACCCAAGGGCTCGAAGGCCCAGTGCCACGTTTCTCCGGAGGATATGGACTGCCCCGCTCCAGCGCCGCAGGGCTGGAGGAGAACTGCGATCAACAGCAGCAATCGGAGGCGACTGTGCGGCCCGCCCCGCAGGAACCCCTTGCCGCCCAAGCAGCAGAAAACCGCTCCTGGGCCGATTCGACTATGCCGGAACTCCTCTCGCTCGGGGCGGACTCCTCCTGGAATCAGATCCGCCATGGAACCGAACTCCCTTTCCTCGTGCGGGCAGTCTAGAGTCGCCCGCAA
>JAZDGX010000077.1:0-15371 GCA_043806645.1 Candidatus Eiseniibacteriota bacterium
CTCCGAACAGCGCGAGGCCATTCTCGCGCGGATGTCCTACAACGCCGCCACGTTCCTCCAGATGACCGAAGCGCAGCGGGCCGACGCGCTGCTCAACATGCGGGCCGAGGACATGTCGGCCCTGATCGCCCGCGCGCCGAACGATCTCAAGCTGGCGGTGTTGGAGCGGATGCCGCCCGCGCAGTGCGCGAATGTGTTTCTGAACGCGCAGCCGGAGGACATGGCCTACATGTTCGGGCAGGCCTCGCAGGAGGCGCAGCGCGCCGTCCTCGGCCGCACTCCGGTCGAGCCCAGGAACGCGATTCTGCTGAACGCCCAGGCGCCCGAATTGGCCGAGATGGTCGTCAACTCATCGCCGGCCCTGCAGTCGGCGATCTTCGCGCGCGCCACTCCCAACCTGCGGGCAGATCTGCTGCTGAACGCCACCGCGACCGAGATGGCCGACTTCTTTGGGAGATCGGCGCCCGAAAGGAGCGACCGGATCGGGCGGGTCGCCGAGGTGGACGAGCACTAGCGGGTGACCGGCGCTCGCCGCGACGCCGCCACCCGCACCACCCTCCTGGGCGCGGATGGCGGCGGCGCCGGAGCGCAAGGTCCGCAACCATCAGAGGCGCGGCAGGCCGCCGGGTGGGACCCTCGCCCACCGGCGGCCGGCGCCGTTTGCATTCCTCCGCCCGTGCCGCGAGGGAGGTGGCCGATTCATGAACGTGCATGAACGTAGTACGAAATCGCTCGGCCGCGGCATCCGTGTCGCGGCCGTTGTTCTTCTCGCCGCGGGGGCCGGGCCGGCGACTCCGCCGGCCGGCGCCGGTCTCCACTACCGGACTCTCGAGACCGAGAATCTGCGGCTCGTCTACTATGACGAGGAGCACTCCTACGTCGTTCCCTACCTGGCCCGCTGCTTCGAGAACTCGTTCCGTTTCCACCAGCACCTCTTCGGCTACGAGCCGAGCGAGCCGGTCACGGTGCAGCTCCAGGACTTCGATGACTACGGCTACGCGGGCACGACGACGATTCCCTACAACTTCATCACCATCGGCATCGAGCCCTTCGACTATGTCTACGACACCTGCCCCACGAACGAGCGCATGAACTGGGTGACCAGCCACGAATTGGTGCATATCGTGGCCTGCGACCAGGCCAGCCCCGGGGATCGCTTCTTCCGCAAGCTCTTCTTCGGCAAGGTCTCTCCCAGTGACGACGACCCGCTCTCCATGTTCTACAGCTATCTGACGAACCCCCGCTTCTATGCGCCCCGCTGGTACCATGAGGGCATCGCCGTCTTTCTCGAGACCTGGATGGCCGGTGGCATCGGGCGCGCGCAAAGCGGATACGACGAGATGGTCTTCCGCACCAAGGTTCTGGACGGCGGCCGCTTCTACGACGTGGTCGGCCTCGAATCGGAAGGCACGACCAGGGATTTCCAGATCGGCCAGAACTCCTATCTCTACGGCACGCGTTTCGTCAGCTACCTGACCCACCGCTACGGTCCCGAGAAGATGATCCGCTGGTATCGCCGGTCGGAGGGAACCCGACGCTACTTCTCGTCGCAGTTCCGCGAGGTCTACGGCACATCGCTCAACGACGAGTGGCGGCGCTGGGTCGAATGGGAGCACGAGTGGCAGGCGGCGAACATCGACTCGATCCGCACCTATCCGGTCACGCCCCATCGCGCCCTGAGCGCATTCCCCTTCGGATCCGTCTCCCGTTCCTTCCTCGACCGCGAGACGGGGAAGCTCTACGCGGCCATCCGCTATCCGGGAGAGTTTGGCCACCTCGCCGAGCTCGACGTCGCCACGGGCCGGATGCGCAAGGTGATCGAGATCGACTCCCCGGCGCTCTACTATGTCGCCTCGCTCGCCCACGATCCCGCCGGCAAGCGCATTTTCTACACGACAAGCAACGCCAAGCAGTGGCGCGGGCTCGCCGTCGTCGATCTGCGGACCGGAGCGTCGCGGACGCTCATTCCGGCGACGCGCATCGGAGATCTCGCGTTCAATCGGGCCGACCAGTCCCTGTGGGGCGTGCAACACCACCGCGGGCTCTCCCGCATCGTGCGTTTCCCGCCGCCCTACAACTTCTGGCAGGAGATCCTCGTGCTGCCGTATGGGCGGGACATCTATGACCTCGACATCTCGCCCGACGGCAAGCTCCTTTCCGCCTCGGTCGCGGAGGTGAGCGGCGAAAAGCGCCTGGTGCTGATGGAAGTCGAGAAACTCCTGAGCTTCGACGCTTCCTACGACGTGCTCTGGCAGCCGGAGAACATTGCGCCCGCCAACTTCGTTTTCTCCGAGGATGGGCGCCGGCTCTACGGCACTTCCTACTTCACGGGCGTCTCGAACGTCTACCGGTACGACCTGGAGCGCCGGGAGATGGAGGTGCTCACCAACGGGGACACGGGCTTCTTCCGTCCCGTGCCGGTCTCGGAGGACTCGCTGGTCGTCTTCCGCTACACCGAGGAGGGGTTCCTCCCGGTGATGATCCCGCAGCGCACGACGGAAGATGTCGCGTCGATCCGCTACCTCGGGCAGGTCATCACCGAAGCGCACCCCCAGATCATCGACTGGATGCTCCCATCGCCCGCCGACGTCCCCCTCGACGAGGTCGTCCTCCGGCGCGGTGATTACAGCGGCGTGCGCAGCATGGGGTTTGCCTCGGTCTATCCGATCGTGGAGGGCTACAAGGACTACCCGGCCTACGGATTGCGTTTCAATTCGGCCGACCCCGCCTGGATCCACACCCTCAACTTCGCCGTCTCCTACTCGCCCGACCGGCGCGTTTCCAAGGACGAACGGCTGCACCTGCGCTTCGACTACAGCCACTACCCGTGGACCCTGCGCGGCGGATACAACCAGGCCGACTTCTACGATCTCTTCGGCCCCACCAAGTCGAGCCGCAAGGGCTATGCGCTGGGCTTGTCCTATCAGAACTACCTCTACTACCGGGGCCCCCAGTCCGTGCAGTACACGCTCGGGGCCTCCGGCTACTGGCAGCTCGAACGACTGCCCGACTATCAGAACGTCTCCGTCACCTACGACGAATTCGCCATGGCCCACGGGAGTCTCGCCTACAACAATCTCGCGAGCACGATCGGCGCCATCGAAGCGGAGAAGGGCGTTTCCGCCTCGTTCGCGGCATCGGCCACGCGCGTGCTCTCGGAGGTGCACCCCAAGGCGCACGCCGACCTGACCTACGGGTTGCTCCTGCCCATCGACCATTCGTCGCTCTGGCTGCGCGCCCTCGGTGGCGCGGGCTCCGGCGAGCGAGATAATCCCTTCGTCAACTTCTACTTTGGCGGCTTCGGCAACAACTGGGTCGATCACGGGTCGGTCAATCGCTACCGCAGCTACTACAGTTTCCCCGGCATGGAGCTGAACGCGGTGGGTGGCCGGGACTTCGTCAAGGCCATGGTCGAATGGACGCTGCCGCCGCTGCGCTTCCGCCGTCTCGGCATCTCGTCGCTCTACTGCAATTGGATCCGGCTGGCCTCTTTCGCTTCGGGCATCGTGACGAACGTAGACGCCCCCGAGGTCCGCCGGCGGCTTGCGAACGCGGGCGTGCAGGCGAATCTGAAGCTGGTCATCTTCTCCTGTCTCGAATCGACGCTCTCTGCCGGCTACGCGCGCGCGGCGGAGAAAGGGCGCGGGCCGGAAGAGGAGTTCATGGTCTCACTCAAGGTGCTGCGCTAGAACGACGCGGGCACCCGGCGGGGATTCCCTGAAGGGAGGGGGCGGTCTTGGCAGACGCGGCGATCTTCTCACTGCTCCAGCGCCTCCTGATCGCGATCCTGCCGGTGGTTGCTTTTCTGTTCGCGCTTTGGCTTCTCGACAGTTTCAAGCTCGTCCGGATTCCCGCCGTGCTGGCCGCGGTCGGATGGGGGGTCGGGGCGGCCGTCCTCTGCTATTTCGCGAATGCGCTCCTCCTCGAGGGAGCGGGCCTGTCCACGCGGACCTATGCCCGCTATGTGTCCCCATTGCTCGAAGAAGGGGCCAAGGGGAGCTATCTCTTCCTGCTCATCCGTCGCAAGAAGATCGGATTCCTGGTCGATGCGGCCATTCTCGGCTTCGCCGTCGGGGCGGGATTCGGCATCGCCGAAAACCTGCACTATCTGCGGGCCGTGTCGGGGGCGGGCTTGCCGATGCTGATTCTGCGGGGTTTCGGCACGGCGATCATGCACGGCGGGACGACCTCCTGGCTGGGCGTGATGAGCCAGGGCTTCACCGAGCGGCGCCGGTCCGACGACATCCTCGCGTTCGGCCCCGGCCTCCTGCTGGCGTATCTCTTTCACTCGCTCTTCAACCACTTTCCCGTGTCGCCCGCTCTTTCGGCGGCGGGGGTGCTCGTCGTGCTGCCGGCGGTGATGATCCTGGTCTTTCGCCAAAGCGAGCATTCGCTCCGCGGCTGGCTGGGGATCGGCTTCGACACCGACGCGCAGCTGCTCGAAATGATCAAGACGGGGCGGATCCTGGAGTCGAGGATCGGGGAATACCTCTGGGCGCTGAAGACGCGTTTTCCCCCGTCCGTGGTAGCGGACATGCTCTGCCTGCTTCAGATCCAGACGGAGCTCTCGATGCGCGCCAAGGGCGTGCTGCTGATGCGGGAAGCGGGATTCCGCGTGGAGCGGGACCCGGGCGTGGAAGAGAGGTTTCGCGAGCTGCTGTACCTGGAGAAGAGTATCGGGAAGACCGGAAGGTTGGCGCTTCAGCCTTGTCACCGGTGGAGCAGCCGTGATTTGTGGCAGTTGCACATGCTGGCGGGGAAGCGCTGAACCCCCTTCAGGCGCCGTGAACAGGCAGCGCAGGGGCGACCTGCGCCCCGGCCCCGAACGAAGGGAGCGTGCCCATGCACGCGTCCCGTTCTATAGCGGTTGCGCTCCTTCGCGGAGTCGCTGCAGCGTCTCGCGGTAGGCCGCCGCTTGCTCAGGCTTGCCCCACGCTTCGTACAGCCCGATCACATGTTGCACCGCCTGCTGCTTGCGCCGCATCGATGGGGCACTGGCGCCGACGATGATCGGCACGCTCTTTACCAGCAGCGATTCCGCTTCGCCGTATCGCCCTTGAGTCCCCAGGCAGTGTCCGAGCGCGTTCCCCGCATAGGCGACCAGGGATGAGTCCTTGGATTTCATATTGCGCCTGATCTGCAGGCACCGGCGCAGCAGCGGCTCGGCGTCCACGGCGCGCTGCGCGTCGATCAAGAGCGATCCCAGACCCAGGAGGGTGCTGGCGACCTGCGGGTGCTCCTCGCCCAAGGCGCTGCGGCGGATTGCGAGCGCCTCCTGATAGAGGCGCTCGGCCTCGGCGAGTTGGCCGCGGTCGTGCAGGACGAGGGCGAGGTTGGCCAGGCTGGTGGCCACGGCGGGGTGCTCCCCGCCCAACAGGGACTGGCGCATCGCCAGCGCCTCCCGATGCAGGGCTTCGGATTCGGGATAGCGTTCCAGCGTGTGGAGCAGCGTGGCGAGGTTGTTCAGGATTCCAGCCACCGCCGGATGCGCTTCCCCGAGGATCGACTTGTACAAAGCCAGCGCTTCGCGATAGGACCCTTCGGCCTCTTCGTACTTGCCCTGGTACTCGAGGGCCAGGGCGAGATTGCTCAACGTCGTGGCGACCGCGGGATGGTCCTCTCCATAAATCTTCCTGCTCCGCCCGAGCACTTCACGGAAGAGGCCCTCCGCCTCGGCCCATTCTCCCGTGGAGAGCAGGAGGGAGGCGAGGTTGTTCATACTCGAGACGACGTCGGGATGGTCTTCGCCCAGGGAGGCTCGGCGATTGGCCAAGGCCTCGCGCACGAGGGGGGCCGCCTCGGTGTACTTGCCCTGGGCCTGAAGCAGCGTGGCGAGATTGTTGAGACTGAGCGCCACCTGGGGATCGGCCTGGTCGAGAGCCGCCTTGCGGATGGTCAGGGCTCCCCGGCAGAGCGACTCGGCCTCTGCGTAGCGGCCCTGGCCCTTCAGCAGGAGGGAGAGGTTGCTCATTCCGGTGGCCACATCGAGGTGTTCGTTGCCGAGAATGCGTTGGTCCATCGCGAGCGCATCCCGGAAGAGGCGTTCGGCCTCCGGATAATCGCCCCGTTCCCACGAGAGGCCCGCCAGATCGCTGAGACTGCTGGCGACCTCCGAGTGTTCCTCGCCGAAGATGCTGCGGCGGGTTTCCAGGGCCTTGTGCAAATGAGGCTCGGCGGCATCGAAGAGGCCAAGGGCCATGTAGGTCTTGCCGATCGTGCCGCGCACGGCCGCCTGGACCTCGGGCTGCTCGGTCAGGCCCGTCTCCATTCGCGCACTGGCCTCGTCCAGCACCTCCCGGACGGTCACCTCGCGACCCTGCGCGTTGTCGGGATCGACGGAAGCGAGCATGTCCTGCAGGAAGGTGTTGATCTGTTCCGCCTTCGTGGTCTGCACGATGGCTCGATCCCGCTCGGCATCCGCGCGCTTTCTCTCGCGGCGCTGCACGCCGAACATCGCCGACATCGTCACGGCGAATGCCGCCAGCAGCGTGATGAGGGTCGCGCCGAAGGCGACCGCCCACTTGTGGCGCGCCATGAGTTTCCGGAGCTGGTAGGCGGTGCTGGGGGGACGCGCCTGAATCGGCTGGTTGGTCAGGTAGCGCTCGATGTCATCGGAAAGCGCGAGGACGGTCTGGTAGCGTCCGGCGGCGGTCTTCTCGAGGGCCTTCAGCATGATGGTCTCGAGATCGCCGTGCAGGTGACGGTTGAGCGACCCGGGGCGCTCCGGCATCTCCTCGCAGATCGCCCGCACCGCTTCGTGAATGGCGCTTCCGGTGAAGTCCAGGGGCAGCTTGTCGGTCAGCAACCGGTAGAGGATGACGCCCAGCGCGTAGACATCGGTGCGCAGATCGATGTCCCCGGGGATGCCGCGGGCCTGTTCCGGACTCATGTAGAGCAGCGTGCCCTGAACCCGTCCCATCTGGGTAAAGGCGGTCGCGCCATCGTCCTCCCCGCTGGTGATCCGGGCCAGACCGAAGTCGAGGACCTTGATCTGGACATCCGGGGCACTGCTGCCTGCGTCCGCCGGCACGACGAGGATGTTGCTGGACTTCAGATCGCGATGAATCACTCCGCGCTGATGAGCGTAGCTGATCGCGCTGCAGATCTTGAGGAACAGGTCCAGCCGGCGGCGGATCTGCCGGCGGGGGTCGCCGTCGTCGGTGGGTTGGGTCCGGATGTAGTCATCGAGCGGCACGCCGCGGACCAACTCCATGGCGAAGAAGTGCTGGCCCGTTTCGGTATGCCCGGCTTCGTAGATCGCGGCGATGCCCGGGTGTTTGAGCAGAGCCAGGGTGTGGATTTCGCGTTGGAAGAGCTTGAGCGTGTATTCATCCACGTAGGGGCCGCCGCGGATCACCTTGAGCGCGACGGGGCGTCGGGGATCCTGCTGCTCGGCCTCGTAGACGATGCCCATCCCGCCCTCGCCGAGCTTGCGCAGGATGCGATAGCCGGCAATCGACTGCGGCAAGTCGGGAGCGGTGGCCGGGCCGAGCGTGCGTTCGGGGCCGGCGGCTCCGGTCCCGGCGCCGGATGCGCCGGGCTCCATCACGGTCGGGTCCTCGGGGTCAGTGGGGGGATTGGAAGTCGTCTCATCGCTCATGGGTTCGTACCTCCAGCGCAACCACATTCGGCCCCATGCCTAGTTGAATTCGATCGTACTCGCGCTGCCCTCCCGCGGCCAGGGCGTTGCTTCTGCAGCGATGGGATTAGCGCCGCTGGACGACCGCTACCGTAATGTCGTCTTCCTGCGGCTCGGGTCGGCTGAAGTCGGACACGGCGTCGATGAGTCGGTCGACAACGCCGAGTGAGTCCAAGCCGGCACAGCCGGCCAGGCACTTGCGGATCCCCGTCTCTCCGAATTCCTCCTGGCGCGCATCGTGCGCCTCGCTCACGCCGTCGCTGTAGACGAGCAGTGTGTCGCCCGGGTCCAGGCGGGTTTCGCCCGCTTCGTAGCGCGCCGCGGGAAGAACTCCCAAGAGCAGGCCACCTGTCGCCAGGGACTCCACGCTCCCATCGGCCTTCTGCAGCAGGGCCGGCGGGTGACCGGCGTTGACGAAGTGCAGGCGTCCGTCTTGCGGGTCCATCTCGACCACGAAAAGCGTGATGAAGCGCACGCCACCCACCTGGCGGTGAACCGCCGCATTGAGCCGCGCGACCATCTCTTCGAGCGCCAGTCCGGTCTCCGCGTAGGCCCTGAGATTGGCGTGCAGGCTCGCCATGAGCAACGCCGCGGACATCCCCTTCCCGGACACATCACCCAGGCCCAGGATCCGCCGCTCGCCGGAGCAGGGCAGAACATCCAGGTAGTCGCCGCCCACCTCGAGGCAGGCCAAGTTGCGCCCGGCAAAAAGGAGACTGCCGCAGGTCATGGTTTCGTCGGGCAGGAGCTGCTGTTGAATCTCCGCCGCGCGTTTGAGCTCTTCTATCATCTGCGCGTGGCGTTGCAGTTCTTCCAGGGCGGACGTTTCGCGGACCTTGACAGCGGCCAGGTGGCTCAGCAGGCTCAACAAGCGCAGGTCGTCCTCGCCGAAAGGCAGCGCCTCCGAGCGCTTGTCGGCGTAGAGCAGACCGATGACCTCCTCGTCATCCCACAGGGGCACGCAGAGGGCGGAGCGAATATGCTGGAGGATCACGCTCTCCTGGCTCTGGAAGCGCTGGTCCTGCAGCGCATCGTGCACGAGGATGGCCTCACGCCCTTCGAGGGCCCTGCGGGCGATGCCGCGACTGACCATGATCTCGCCGCCTTCGCCCGCACCGTGGGCGGCGCGCAGGGTGAGTTCCCCGTTTTCCAGGAGGAAAAGCGCGGCGCGATCGGGAGTGAGCAGTTCGGTGACGAGACCCACAATGCGGTCGTAGAGCGCCCACAGCGGCATGTGGGCCATCAAGGCCCGTGCGAGTCGATCGATCTTGGCCAGCGCGCTTCCGCCCAACCCTTGCGGCGCAAGCCGGCCGGGTGCGGTCTGCCCGCTCAGGACATCGACCATGGAGATGGAGACGGTGTGGAAGCTCTGCGGATCGGGATCGAGCCCGGCCAGCGCGAGAGCCGGTGTGGCGCCGGGCGCCAGTCGCAGGCGGCACGGACCGATTTCGATGCGGTCGCCTTCGTGCAAGGCGGCCGCTTTCAGAGGCCGGCCGTTGAGCTTCGTGCCGTTGCTGCTGCCCAGGTCCTCGATCCAGAGCGCGCTCCCTTCCCAGCGGAGCCGGGCGTGGCGACGCGAGATCGAGGGAAAATCGAGGACGAGGTCGCAATCCTTGCCGCGCCCGAGAATCCGCGGCGCGGACGCCGCATCCAGCTCCAGAAACTCGGGCGGGCTGCCGGGCGCTTCGATCAGCAGGCGCACGCGAGGAGGCGAGACCGGCTTGTCCATGGAGGGGATTCTGAAACAGGGCGCGTTCTATTGCCAGCGAATTGCCGGCCCTCCCGCGGGCGGGCACATGCCAAGGGAGGCCCTTCACAAGAGCAGCCCGCAGAGCAGCCCGCTGCGGGCGCGCCCGCGCGACAGGGCGACGGCAAGTCCCCGATTGAGTGGGGGACGGTTTCTGTGAGGCGGTTGTCGCGTTAATGAGCCCTCGAGTAGTATTGTCGGAGCGCCGGATGCGAGGGCGGGCGTGGGTGAGTCGCGATTCCGGCGGGGGAGGCGTCATGCAGTCGAGGGCCCGATCTTCCGAAGGCAACGACCATGCCATGATCTGGATGGTCCTCTGGTTCGGCTCCCTGTGGGGAGCCGCGGAGGCGCTGGCGGGGGGATTCTTTCATCTCCTGCTTCCGCCCACCTACGCCGGGCGCGTGATGCTCATGATCGCCGGCGGTCTGTGCGTCTATGCCGTGCGGGCCACGGGTCGAGCGTGGATGCCCCTGGCCATGGCTGCGATCGCCGCGCCGCTGAAACTCCTTTCCGCCGCGATTTTCGGCCTGCCCGTCCTGGTGCCGATGATCATGAATCCCTTCTTCTCGATCCTGTCGCAAGGGGCCGCCTTTGCGTTCGTGGCCCGCTGGCTCGTGCGGCGCTCCGGTGAGACGCCGGGGCGCATGGCGATCACGGTTCCATCCGCTTCGACGCCGGCGCGCACCGCGGCGCTCGGCTCAGCGGCCGGCGGGCTGCAGGCGCTGCTCTTTATGGCCTCCGCCGTGGCCGCCAGCCGCTGGATCTATCCATCGCCCGAGGCGATCGAGAACATGGGCATGGCCTATCCCGCTTGGGTTCTCTCGCCGGGTGGCTGGTTTGGACTTCTGAAACAACTCGTCCCCGTCGCCGTGCTGGCCGGGGGGGTCTCCGCCGCCGTGGCGGGCAGTCTGCCTGTGGAAGGGGTGCGCCGATTGCGACCGAGCTTTCTGTATGCGAGTGCGGCCCTGTGTGCGGCGATCAGCTTGCTGAACTACTGGCTGGCCTGATCGATCGACGCCGAGGGATCGTCTTCGTCACCGGCGGCAGCGGGGCCGGCAAGAGCAGCGCCTGCATTGCGGCCGCGCGCATTCTGCGCCGGTGCAGCTTGCGCGTTGGGGGAGTCGTTGCCCCTCGTCTTCTCGTGGCGGGGGAGACGATCGGATACGACGTCGTCGATGTGCGCAGCGGAGAGCGGCGGGAGTTGGCCCGCCATCGGCCCCCGGGGACCGCGGTCGGCCGGTTCTTCATGCGTGCCGGGGGACAGGCGTTTGCCGATCAGGCGCTCGAGCATGCAGCCCGCAGCGCACGGATCGTTTTCGTCGACGAGGTCGGCCCCTGGGAACTCCAGGGTGGAGGGTTGGCCGGGCCGCTGCGACGGCTCCTTTCCAGGCCGCGGATTCTCGTCCTCGTCGTGCGCTCCGGTCTGGTCGGCAGGGCGGGCCGCGTCTTCGCGGTGCCCGCGGAGCGGGTCTGGGAGGTGAGGGTATGCCCGGGACCCGGGACACCGAGGCCGGCCGGCAACGTCGCCCCGATGATTCGCGCGGGCGCCGAGGCAATCCAGGGCGGGGGCACGCCTAGATGATCCCAGCGCTACGGTTCCCGCGCTCCGCCGACAAGTGCCACCCCAACGAGCAACCGCTGCGAGCGGAGTTGTTCAGCGCCGCCCAGATGAGGCAGTACGGCAAGACCCTTGCGGGCTGCCATGCGCCGGCTCGCGAACGGGCTCCGGACCGGCTCCTGCCGCGATTGGCCGAGAATGAACGGGTTCTGATCGCGACGCGCAATCTGCTGACGGAGGCGGTCAAGACCAAACGCCGCATCACGCCGGCCGGTGAATGGCTGCTCGACAACTTCTACCTGATCGAAGAGCACGTTCGCACGGCCAGGCGCCACCTTCCGAAGGGCTACAGCCGGCAGTTGCCCTCCCTGCTCGGCGGCCCGTCGGCCGGATTCCCGCGTGTGTACGACATTGCCCTGGAGACAATCTCGCACGGCGACGGACGGGTCGATCCGGAGAACTTGAGCAGTTTCGTGGCGGCCTACCAAACCGTCACCGTGTTGAAGCTGGGCGAATTGTGGGCCATCCCCATCATGTTGCGCCTGGCGCTCATCGAGAACCTCCGGCGCGTCGCCGCCCGCATCGCCACCGACAGAACCGACCGCAACCGCGCCGACCACTGGGCGGACCAGATGACCGCGGCCGTGGAGCAGGACCCGAACAGCCTGATCCTCGTGGTCGCGGACATGGCGCGCTCCGATCCGCCGATGGTCAGTTCCTTCGTCGCGGAACTCGCGCGCCGCCTGCAGGGCCAGGGTCCTGCGCTGGCCCTGCCGCTTACCTGGATTGAGCAGCGACTTTCCGAGTCCGGCCTGACGATCGAGCAGTTGGTTCACTCGGAGAACCAACAGCAGGCGGCCGACCAGGTGTCCATCAGCAATAGCATCGGCAGCCTGCGGTTTCTGGGGGCGATGGACTGGCGCGAGTTCGTCGAGACCATGAGCGTCGTCGAGACTGCGCTGCGAGAAGATCCCGGCGAAGCCTACGCCCGGATGGACTTCGCGACGCGTGACCGGTACCGCCACGTGGTGGAGCGCATCGCGAACGGCAGCCGGTCCACCGAAGAGCAGGTGGCGCGCTCGGCCATCCAGCTCGCGCAGATCGGCGCCACGAACGCAGGCGGGCATGCGCGCTCGGCCCATGTCGGCTTCTACTTGATCGATAAGGGACTGCCGCAGCTCGAACGGACAGCGAAGGCACGGCTATCGGCCACCGAGAATCTGCGGCGGATCGCGGAGCGCTTTCCGTTGCTCGTGTACCTGAGTCCGATCGTGGTGATCACAACCCTGCTCACCGGCGGCTTGATGGCGAATGCCCTCGCCTCCGGATTGCGGGGGGGCGCGCTCGCATTGATCGGAATCCTTTTCCTGCTGGGCGCGAGCCAGTTGGCGGTCGCCCTGGTGAACTGGCTGGCCGCGCTGTTGGCCAGGCCGCACTTGCTGCCCCGGATGGACTTCTCCACCGGGATTCCCTCGGAATCGCGCACGCTCGTCGTGATCCCGACGATGATCACGAGCACGCGGAACGTCGAGGAGCTGGCCGAGGCACTCGAGGTCCGGTTCCTGGCGAATCGGGACGAACACCTGCACTTCGGCCTGCTGACGGATTTCTCCGATGCGCATGCGGAGACACTCCCGGAGGACGAGCCGCTCACCCGCTTCGCGCGGGAGAAGATCGAGGAGTTGAACGAGAAGTACGGGAACGGGAAGGGCGGCTCTTTCTTCTTGTTCCATCGCCCGCGCCGCTGGAATCCGCGGGAGCGACTCTGGATGGGCCATGAGCGCAAGCGCGGGAAGCTTGCGGAACTGAACGCGCTCCTGCGCGGCGGCCCGCCCGATCGCTTTGCGCTCGTCGTCGGTGAGACGGCGGTCTTGTCGAATGTGAAGTACGTGATCACGCTCGACACGGACACAGAGCTTCCCCGCGACGCGGCCTGGCAGTTCGTGGGAGCCATGGCGCACCCGCTGAATCGACCGCGGTACGACGAGGGCCGGCAGCGTGTCTCTGAGGGCTACGGCATTCTCCAGCCGCGCGTGGCGGTAAGCCTGCCGGGGGCGAACCGGTCGCGGTATGCGCGGCTCTACGGGGGCGAGCCCGGCATCGATCCGTATACGCGCGCCGTTTCGGATGTTTACCAGGACCTGTTCCACGAAGGTTCGTTCATCGGCAAGGGGATCTATGACGTTGACGCGTTTGAGCGGGTGCTGCGGGGACGCCTCCCCGAGAACCGGATCCTGAGCCATGACCTTCTCGAAGGCTGTTACGTCCGGGCGGGATTGTTGAGCGACGTGCAATTGTACGAGAGCCATCCTTCCCGCTACAGCGCCGACGTGAGCCGCCGTCACCGCTGGATACGGGGAGACTGGCAGCTTGTGGGATGGCTCCTGCCGCGTGTTCCCGTTCAGGGCCGGGGCGCGCAGAAGAACCCGCTCTCGGGCCTGTCGCTGTGGAAACTTCTCGACAATCTCAGGCGCAGCCTCGTCCCTCCGGCGTTGACCCTGCTCCTGCTGTCGGGCTGGACGGTCTTGTCGCCCGCTTGGTTCTGGACCCTGGCGGTGATCGGGATCATCCTGATCCCTCCGCTGGTCGCCTCCGTTCTGGAGATGTTCCAGAAGGCAAGCGACGTGGGGCTAAGGCCGCACCTCGCTTCCGCGGCGCGTTCGGCCGGGCGCCACATCTCCCAGGCGGCATTCAGCCTCGTCTGCCTGCCCTATGAAGCGCACTTCAGCCTCGATGCGATTGTCCGCACGGCTTGGCGGTTGATCACGCGCCGCCGGCTTCTCGAGTGGAGCCCATCCGACGACGGCGCTCAAGACCGTCGCACGGATCTGGCTGCTTCTTTCCGGGCGATGTGGATCGCCCCGGCAGTCTCCATGCTCGCGCTGGTCTATCTGGCGCACATGCGGTCGCCGGCGCTCGCAGTGGCCGCTCCCATCCTGAGCCTCTGGATGGTCTCGCCGGCGATCGCATGGTGGATCAGTCGTCCGCTTTCCCGCCGCGAGGTCCTGTTGACGGTCGAGCAGATCGTGTTTCTCCGAAAGCTCGCCCGCAAGACCTGGATGTTCTTCGAGACGTTTGTCGGACCCGAGGATCACTGGCTGCCCCCGGATAACGTCCAGGAACCTGCGGCCGCCAAGGTCGCGCATCGTACATCCCCGACCAACATGGGCCTCGCGCTGCTCTCGAGCCTGTCCGCATACGACTTCGGCTACATTGTCGCCGGGCCGCTCATCGAGCGCACGGTGCGCGCGTTCGACACGCTGGAAGCCCTGGAACGCCACCGGGGCCACTTCTACAACTGGTACGACACGCAGACGCTGGATCCGCTGTCGCCGCGGTACATCTCGACTGTGGACAGCGGCAACTTGGCGGGCCATCTGCTGACATTGCGCTCCGGCCTCCTCGCGATTCCCGATCAGAATATCCTGGAAACGAAGGTCTTCGAGGGCCTGGGCGACGCGCTTCGGATTCTCGAGGACTCTGAAGGAGCAACCGCGGCAACCGGCTTGACTCGATTCCAGGCGGAGTTGGCTTCCATATCCGACACGCCCCCGACCACGCTCACGGCGACGCGACTCTGCCTCGAACGACTGGCGCAGTCGATGACGGAGACGGCGGGCGGTTTCGCCGGCGATCCCGAGAGCGAGGCGCGGCACTGGGCCGGCGCGCTCGCCCGGCAAGCCAGAGCCGCCCTGGATGAGCTAACGTTCCTCGCGCCGTGGACTTCTCTGGCGGTTCCGCAGAGGCTGGTCCGCGAGGTCCACGGCATCGACGCCATCCCGACGCTGCGTGAACTGGCCGGACTGGTCGAGGATCGGCTGCCGGCGATCGAGCAGCGGCTGGGCGCGGATGCGACCCGCGAGGAGCGTGACTGGTTTGCAGCGCTGCACGGGTTCATCACCGTGGCGGGCGAGCGCGCCCGGGCCAGGATTGCGACGATCGAAGGCCTCGCCCGGCGATCCCGCGAACTGGCCGCCGGGGAGTACGACTTCCTCTTCGACAAGGGACGCCATCTGCTGGCGATCGGGTACAACGTCGCTCAGCGCAGGCGGGACGCGAGCTACTACGATCTGCTCGCGTCGGAAGCGCGCTTGGCGACCTTCGTGGGTATCGCGCAGGAACAGCTTCCGCAGGAATCGTGGTTCGCCCTGGGACGTTTGCTCAGCGCCGCCGGGGGCGCGCCGGTGCTGCTGTCCTGGGGCGGATCGATGTTCGAGTACCTCATGCCGCTTCTCGTGATGCCGACGTATGAGAACACGCTGCTCGACCAGACCTACCAGGCGGCAGTCGACAGGCAGATCGCATATGGGAAGCAGCGCGGCGTACCCTGGGGGATCTCGGAGTCCGGCTACAACACGGTGGATGCTCAACTCAATTACCAGTACCGCGCGTTCGGCGTGCCCGGCCTGGGTCTCAAGCGCGGCCTG